>JADGCL010000009.1 GCA_015229005.1 Magnetococcales bacterium | reverse complement strand
TAGTCGGGGGAGGGGCGAGTGGACGAGCGACGCTTCGGGGATGTCCGGCGGGTGGTCCTGGTGGGGGGGGGGCGATCTCCTGTTGCATGCTGCCCGGGAGTGGCGGCGGGTGGGGCGGCGGGTGGAGATCGTCCTGGCGCCGCGTCACGCTGGAGAGGAGCTGCCGTTGGGAGGCGGGGTCCTCGGCGACTTCCTCCGGAGGGAGGGGTTTTCCTGCCATGTGGTCGAAGCGATCAACCGCTGGGATGGATTGGGGGCCTTGATCCAGGGCGAGCCGACCCTGGCCCTCTGTTTTGGCCCGGCCTGGATCTTTACAGAAGCCGTCATCGCCGCATTTCCCTTGGGAATGATTAATTTCAACGGGATCCCGCTCCCCCGCTATCTGGGTGGGGCCCACTACACCTGGCAGATTCTCAACGGCGACCGGAGCGGCGGCTGTTTTCTCCAGGAGATCACCGTGGAGGTGGATCGTGGTCCGATCCTGCGGTCCCACCGCTATCTCCTCCCGGTCGGGGTGCGACTGCCCCGGGACTACTTCCGTGGCAACCACGAGGAGGCGGTTCGGTTTCTCGATCGGGCGATCGCCGACATGGTGGCCGACCTTCCCTTCGAACCCCTGCCGTATGCGTCGCTGGATCCGTTTCGTCTCTATTTTCCGCGGCTCCTGACCCGGGAAAACGGCTACATCGATTGGGATTGGTCGGGTGAGGAGATCGAGCGCTTTTGTGCCGCCTTCGACGATCCGTATCCGGGGGCGATGACCTTTCTGGAAGGGCAGGTGGTCCATTTGCGCGAGGTACGCCTGGAGCGTTGTGAAGGGGCGACCCATCCCTTTGTTGCCGGGCTGGTGCTGCGACGCGATGCGGCGGGGGCCTGGATCGGGGTGCGGGGGGGGATCCTGGTGGTGGGGGCGGCGCATGGGGAGGAGGGCGCCGATCTGTTGCCGGGGTTTCGCGAGGGGCGCCGGCTCCATACCCCGGCGGAGTGGTTGGAGCGGGCCCGGGCTTTCCGCCCTGTACTGGATGGGGCGGGGGTGAGGATCCGGGGATGACGACCTCCATTCTCGATACCGTGCGCCGGCTCTATCCTTTCGCCTATTCGGTGACCGGGGAGGGCAATGACGCGGCGGTCGCGGCCTTTTTGCGGGAACTTCCCTTCACGGTCCACGAATATCCCTCCGGGTCGGTCCTGAACGGCTGGACCATCCCGCACCCCTCGCGGGTGGTGGCGGCCTCGATCCGCAAGGATGGTCGGTTGATCTACGATGGTACCGCCTCGCCCCTCGGGGTGATCGCCCAGTCCTCCCCGTTCTCCGGGCGGGTCGGGCTGGAGGAGTTGCGGCGGCATCTCTTTTATAGCGAGGTCGATCCCGAGGCGATTGTCTACCATTGGACCATTCTCTACCGGCCTTTGGAAAAGGGGTGGGGTTTCTGCGTTCCCAAGAGGCTCTTCATGGCCCTCGAACCCGGGGAGTACGAGGTCGAGATCGTGACCGAGGTGACGGCGGGGACGATGAAGGTGTTGGATTACCATCTGCCCGGGAAGAGCGGGCGGACCCTGCTGTTCAATGCCCACAACTGTCATCCCTTTCAGGCCAACGACGACATCTCCGGCTGTGCGGTCGGGATTCACTTGATGCAGCGCTTGCGGGAGTGGGAGGAGCGGCGTTTCGGGTATCGCCTGCTCATTGCCCCGGAGCTGATCGGCACCGTATTCTGGCTTGACGGCCTCGCCCCCGAGGAGGCGGCGACTCTCGCCGGGGCGGTCATGCTCAAGTCGGTGGGGAATGCGGGAGAGCTCAAGCTCCAGGAGAGTTTCACCGGAGATTCCCGCCTCGACCGGGCGGCGCATCACCTCTTCCGGCATCGCTACGGCGAGTATGTGAGTGGCCCGTTTCGCACGCTTTATGGCAACGACGAGGTGGTTTTCGAGGCTCCCCCCTACGAGATTCCCAGCATCAGTCTGACGCGCTTTCCCTTTGCGGCCTATCATACCGATGCCGACCGCCCCGAGACCCTTTCGACGGAGTCCCTTGAGGATACCCTGGAGGCGGCCCTGGGGATCGCCCGGACCCTGGAGCGGGATCGTTGCCTGAAGCGCTGCTTCCGCGGGCTGGTGAGTCTTTCGCATCCGCGTTACGATCTCTATCGGCGGGCGATAGCGCCGGGGGTCGAGCGGCGACCGCACGGGCCGGAGGAGGTCCGGTGGAACCTCCTGATGAATGGCCTGCCGCGTCACCTGGACGGGAAGACGGGACTGCTTGCGGTGGCGGATCGTTACCAGTTGCCTCTGGAGGCGGTCCACGAGTACGCCATGGCCTGGGTGGCGAAGGGGCTTGCGGCGGTGGTCGAGGATGGGGAGGGGGGGCTTGCGGCGGTGGTGGAGGGGATGAATTCAGTATGGCCGGCTGGCGGGTGAGGTGAATCGGTGCGGGATGCGGGCGGAGAGGGGCGGCGGGTCCTGATCTTCTACCAGAGGAACTGGGGTATTCTCTTTGGCCAGTATCTCTGCGAGCGTCTGGCCGCGACCTGGCCGGGGAGCCGGTTTGCGGCTCTCGTGATCCGGAACACGGCCTTGGCCCATCTTCTGGCCCAGGATCGGGTCCCTTTCGAGCGGTACTGGTATTGGGACGACTATCTGAATGATCCGGATCGGTTTCTGGATGGTGATGCCACCACTCTGGGGGAGATCTGCCGCGAGGTCGGGGTGGATTCGATCTGGCCGCTGGTGCAGTCGCTGCGGACCCTGGTCAAGGATTACCGGCGGAAGTACTACTACGCTTTCACGCAGTCGGTGAGTGACGCGGAGATCGTCAAGGTCGTTCGCGTGACCTACCGGTTGGTGCGGCAGATGCTGGACGAGTTCGATCCCGAGGTCATCATCCTGCCCAACGCCGTCTCCCTGCCGCATTTGCTGACCATCGCCCTGGCCAAGAAGCGGGGGATTTTTGTCCGCTGGCCGACCGATTCCAAGGTTTCCGGGCGCAACATCTGGGTTGAGGACGGGGATCTGGCCGGGGGACTCCTGCACCGGCGGATGGCGGCGGTGACCGATGCGGATCTTTCCGGGCTTGCCCATTTGGCCGAGGCCCGTGCCTATCTGGAGAAGTTCCGCCGGGAGTTCATCAAACCGGAAGATTTTTTGCGGACGGTCGTTCCGGGGCGTTCCTGGTGGGGTTTGGTCGATCCCCGGTACTATCTCAAGATGGGGGAGCTGGCTTTACGCCGGCGCTTCTATCGGAAACATCGGGCGAAGCGCGGGCAGGTGGTGACGATCGACAATGCCCCGCCTTGGGTCAGAATCCGGGATCGTTGGGCGAGCTATCGTTACCAGCGGCATGCGATGACGCGGGTCTACGATCCCGTTCCCGAGCGGTTCCTTTTTTTTCCGCTCCAGGTCCAGCCGGAACAGTCGACCGATGTGGTGGCGCCGTTTTTCAACAACCAGTTGGAGGCGGCCCGGCTCACGGCGATGGCCCTGCCGGATGATCTGACTCTTGTGGTCAAGGACCATCCGGCGATGGCGGACAAACGGACGCCGGGGTATCTGTTCAAGTTGCAGCATCAGGCCAACGTCAAGCTGGTGGATTACCGGACGCCTGCGGAGGAGCTGTTGCGGCGGTCGGTCGGGGTGGTCTCACTTTCGGGGACGGCCCTCATGGAGGCGGTTTTTCTCAACAAGCCGGCGATCCAGTTGGGCAATATGGCGCTATCTCTGCTTTTTCCGCAGGTGCGCCGCTGTACGGATTTCACCCTCCTTGGGGGGGTGATCCGGGAGCATATCCTTGGGTTCGAGCCGCAGCGTCCGGAGAACGAACTCCGGACCTTGGCTTATATCGCCCTGGTCTGGGAGGAGGGGTTTGCGTTGAACTACGGCTCCATGTGGGAACACGGGGAGGCGGGGGACAGGGGACCGATGTGGGAGGCCTTGCTTCGGGAGCTGAATGCTTGGTTCGGGCCGGGGGAGGGGGTGCCTGTCGGACATCCTGGGGTGGCTGGGGGAGGACGTGCTTTTTAATTCTTATCCGTTCATCATGAATTTTTTGCCGATTGCGCTTATTGGGTTTTTGTGGATCGGCAGTTGTGGTCATCATCGGATGGCGATGTTGTGGCTGGTCTTGGCGTCCTCGTTTTTTTATGGATGGTGGAATTATAAATACTTGCCACTTATTTTTGGGTCGATAATTTTTAATTATGCCATTGGGAGGATCCTGATTGTCGAAGGGATGCCGGCCTCGCGGCGTTTGGCGGCGATGCAATTCGGTGTTGTTGTCAATGTGTTGTTGCTCGGATTTTACAAATATTCCAACTTCATCGTCGATAATGTCGTTGATCTTGTTGGGGTCGACGTGAATTTTGAGCAGGTGATTTTGCCTTTGGCTATTTCATTTTTTACCATTCAGCAGATTGGTTTTGTTGTCGACACTTACAGGGATCGGATAGGATCGCGCAGTTTGTTGAAGTATGGTCTGTTCGTGTTGTTTTTTCCGCATTTGATTGCCGGTCCCATCATCCATCACAAAGAGATGCTTCCGCGTCTGGAAAATCCGCGAATATTTCGTTTCGATTCGCGGCGGTTGGCCATCGGTCTTACGGTTTTTGCCATCGGTTTGGCGAAAAAGGTGCTGATAGCGGATCGGACCTTGCGCTATGTCTCTCCGGCCTATTATGCGGTGGATTCCGGGGTGACCCTGACCTTTTTCGAGGCCTGGAGCGCGAGTCTGGGGTACACCTTTCAGCTCTATTTCGATTTTTCCGGCTACTCGGACATGGCCACCGGTCTGGCCTATCTGTTTGGCATTCGCATGCCGGCGAACTTCAATTCGCCGTACAAGGCGGTCAGCATCATCGATTT
Source organism: Magnetococcales bacterium (assembly GCA_015229005.1). Taxonomy (GTDB): domain Bacteria; phylum Pseudomonadota; class Magnetococcia; order Magnetococcales; family JADGCL01; genus JADGCL01. The sequence goes on along the minus strand of JADGCL010000009.1, from coordinate 53,563 downwards.
TTGGCGTCGTTGGCACATCACCCTGTCGCGTTTTTTACGTGGCTATCTGTATGTTCCCTTGGGGGGAAATCGGAAGGGGGCCGGGCGTCGCCATGCCAACCTCATGATCACCATGCTGATCGGCGGGTTGTGGCACGGGGCGGGGTGGAACTTTCTTCTCTGGGGTGGGCTTCACGGCGGGTTTCTGATCATCAACCACGGCTGGCGCCGTTGGACTGGCCCGTCTCAGGGGACGGGGGGGCGCTTGGGGAACTGGTTGGGATGGCTCTTGACCTTTTTGGCCGTGGTCTTCGCCTGGGTCCCGTTTCGGGCGAAGAGCCTGGAGGGGGCCGTCAGCGTATGGGAGAGTATGTTGGGGTTTCATGGTCTGAGCCTGCCGCCGTGGGGGGCGCTGGCGACCTGGGGAGATCCGATTCAAATTCCTGCCTATGATCCGTATCTTTTTATCCCCTGGTGTCTCCTGTTGTTTGTTCTGACCCTTTATTTCCCCAATACGCAGCAGTGGATGGGGCGGTACAATCCCGCCTGGAGGGGGGAGGGGGCTTTGGGCGCCTCCGTGGTTCATCCCCTGCGTATGGGCTTGCGGACGACGGCGGCGGAAGCGGTGGTGATACTGGGGCTCCTGGTTCTCTCTCTGGCGCAGTTGGAGCAGGCGACAGAGTTTCTCTATTTTCAATTCTGATGATGTCCCTGACCCGGTTTACACGCATTCTGCTTTCAGGGGTTGTTTTCCTGATGATGTTGCATTGGTCGGGTTTGGTGCTCTTTATTTACAGTCCGGAATTGTTTTATTGGCGCTCGTGGGAGTATTTCGACGATTTTCCCTTCAAGGGGGCGAGGCTTCCGCCCTATTGGCACGGCGTTGAATATGGGGATCTGTCGCGGAAGAATTTGTTTTTCTACCAGGAAGCGAAGCTGACCCTGGTGACGACAGGCGCGGACGGCTTCCGCCGGGTTCCTGTGGAGGCGAGTCGCTATCCGGTGGTGGTCGGCGGTGATTCCATGGTATGGGGATCTGGGCTCAGCGATGCGGAGACCTTGCCGTATCGACTGGCGGAGCGATTGGGGGTTCCGGTCTTCAATGCGGGGCGGACCTCGTTGGAAAACGCCTTGAGAAAGCCCGGATTGCGCCATCCGGGAATGGTCGTGATCGAGTGTCAGGCGCAATGGGTCGTCAATGGTCCGCGTTTCCCCGAAATGGATCTCTCCCCCGGAAAGCCCTATCTTCCCCTCATCGTCAGGGGCAGCGACAACGATCTCCTCAATATGGTCGGGGCCTATTTGTCAGTCAGTTCCGCGAGGTACTCCTTTCTTCTCAGGGGATACCAGACGTTCAAAAGGCTTTGGAACGATGCTCGTTTGGCCCTGGGCAGGAAGGGGCCGGAGGAGTACCTCTATTTTGACCCGGGAGCCATGGTACCGGAACATCTGGAAACGGCGGTGATTGCCCTCAAGAAGCGGCACGATCAGCTTCGGGAGATGGGTATCCGCTACATCGTTGTTGTGGTTCCGGACAAGCAGACCATCATACCGACGCCGAAGGTGACGGCGGATGCATTCACCGCCAGCTTTCATGAAAGGTTGAATGCGCGTCTGCATGAAGTCGGGGTCGAACGCGTCGATCTGCGTCCGTCATTCTTGGCCGCTCGTGAGCAGGGTATTTATCAACGTTACGATGTTCACTGGAACGAGCGGGGGGTGGACTTGGCTGCGCAGGAGATAGCCCGGTATCTGTCGGCCGCTTCGCCCTCCTGACGGGGTGGATCGTTGAGGATCGTTGAGGCGCTGGGGGCCTTGGGTGGGAAGGTGTCCCAATCGCCAAGTTGACAGGTTGGGGGAGAGACCCTATGCTCGACCGGTCCCGGTTGTTGGCCGGTCGGGCGGGTTCGTGGTGGGGGTTCGGGCAATTTGGTCGGTTCGTCCGCCGGGGTTCTCTTCGTCTGTTCCTGATTTTTTTGTCGGTTGCAGGGCTGCCATGTCCGTTCCGCTGCACGATCCAGAGGCCGGGGTTCCCGTTTGCCTGATTCGCCCTCCCTCGCAGTTTCCGGGGAGCAACATGGTGGCCCTCCTGATCCCGCCCCTGGGGCTGGCCTATGTCGGGGGGGCGCTGGCGGCGGCTGGGGTGGGATTTGCGGTTATCGACTCCGTCGGTGAGGCGCCGGATGAGCGGCGTCCCTACGACAACGACACCAACCTGTTCGGGCTTGCCCTGGAGACGGTGGTGGATCGCATCCCGCAAGGGGTGAAGATCATCGGTGTCTCTTCCTCCTTCTCCTTCGACTGGCCGTTGTGCCGCACGCTTGTCGGCATGATCCGGCGGCGCTTTCCCCAGGCCCTTCTGGTGGCTGGGGGCGAGCACGTCACCGCCCTGCCGGAGGAGTCGCTGCGGACGTCGGAGCTGGACATGTTGGTCCTCGGCGAAGGGGAGGCCACCTTCGTCGAGTTGGTTGAACGCTATCTTGCAGGGGACCGGGAACTGGCGGGGATTGCCGGTACCCTGAAAAAGGGGCCCGGTGGTGAGCTGGTGTCAACCCAGCGGCGTCTGCGGCTGCGCCAGTTGGATCAGTTGCCCCGCCCGGCCTGGGATCGCTTTCCCCTCCGCGCCTATCTGGATCGCAATTTGACCTATGGGGTCTTTCGGGGCCGGTCGATGCCGATCCTGGGGAGCCGCGGTTGTCCCTATCAGTGTGCCTTCTGCAGCAGCGAGAATATGTGGACGACGCGCTGGGAGCCGCGCAGCCCAAAGGATCTGCTTCGGGAGATTCGTGACTATCAGGAAGAGTACGATATCCAGAATTTCGATTTTTACGATCTCACTGCGATCATCAAGAAGCGGTGGATCCTTGAGTTCTGTCAGGAGATCCTCGATTCGGGGTTGAAATTCACTTGGCAGTTGCCGACCGGGACCCGGGTGGAGGCCTTTGACGCGGAGGTGGCGGCGAAGCTCTTTGCCTCGGGCTGCCGCAATCTGGCCTTCTCTCCCGAGAGTGGTTCGCAGAGGGTCCTGGACCGTATCATGAAGCGGGTGGATATCGAGCATTTACTGCAGGCCATCCGCGACTGCGAGAAAATCGGGATCAACACCAAGGGTAACCTGGTCATCGGTTTTCCGGAGGAGAGCCGCGCGGAGATTCGGGAGACGATCCGTTATGGATTGCGGATGGCGCTTGCCGGGGCCCATGACCTGACCTATTGGGCCTTTACCCCCTACCCGGGATCGCGCTTGTTCCGGGAGTTGCGGGAGCAAGGTTTGGTGACCCCGGACGACGCTTACTTCGACAGCCTTCGATCCTATGCCGACACCCAGTCGACCCGTTCGCTGAACGGGAAGATCGGCGATCGTGAGTTGCGGTTCTATCGGCGTCTTGGGACGCTCCTGTTTTATCTGGCCTCCTGGGCGACCCATCCTTCACGCCCGTTTCGTATGGTCTGGAACATCGTGAGCGGACGGGAGGAGTCCCGTTCGGAGATGGTGATTCGTCGCCGCTTGGGCCTTCTGGGAGGGGGGCGGCAGGCGAACCGGACATGAATTCCTCCGAGAGAGCGGTTGCGGAAGTAGCGGTGGTGATTCCCTGCTATCGGGTGAAGCGTCACGTTCTGGACGTGATTTCCCGGATCGGTGGGGAGGTCTCCCGCATCTACTGTGTCGATGATGCCTGCCCCGAGGGGAGTGGTCGGCATGTGCAGGCCATGAACAGCGATCCCCGGGTGCGGGTCCTGTTCCACGAGGCCAATCAGGGGGTTGGTGGGGCGATGATCACCGGCTACCGTCAGGCATTGGCAGATGGGGCCGGTATCGTGGTCAAGGTGGACGGCGACGGGCAGATGGACCCTGCCCTGATTCCCTCTCTGATATGTCCCATAGTCGAGGGTCGTGCCGACTATTGCAAGGGCAATCGGTTCTTTCTCCTGGAGGGGCTTGGGGCGATGCCGATCAGTCGGTTGGTGGGCAATGCCGGACTGAGTTTCATGAGCAAGTTGTCGACGGGCTATTGGAACCTCTTCGATCCCTGCAACGGTTATACTGCCATTCACGCCAAGGTTCTCTCCTTGCTGCCTCTTGAGAAGATCAGTCGGGGCTATCTCTTTGAGACGGATATGCTTTTTCGATTGGGGGTGGTTGGGGCGGTCGTGGCGGAGCGCCCGATGCATGCCGTCTACGGGGATGAAGAGAGCAATCTCCGGATCTCCCGTGTTTTCGGGCCGTTCTTATGGGGGCATGGGCGCAATTTCGGCAAGCGCATTTTTTACCGCTACTTTCTCCGGGGGTTCTCTGTGGCCTCATTGGAGCTTGTCTTGGGGTTGTTGTTGATTGTCTGGGGAGGGGGGTTTGGTGTTGCCAAGTGGATGCAGGCCGATGCCCTGGGAATCCCGGCTACCTGCGGCACGGTCTTTCTTGCGGCCCTGCCGATCATCGTCGGCATGGAGATGCTCCTGACCTTTTTGGGTTTTGACATGAGTCATGTTCCCCGGGATCCCCTCCACTTGCAATTATAATCCAGGTCACTTTCCGGGCCTTGGTCTGAAACAGGACGGCGACCTGCTTGGGGTCTGGTCCGGGGTTTGGTTGCCGTCGAGGGTGTGACCGGTTGGGGTCTCTTCGGGGAGGGTGTCTCCATGAAGCTAGCCGATCTTTTTGTTTCTGCGCCGGTGGCGGATCACTCCAGGCCGGTGTGGCCGATGGTCATCGCCGAGGCGGGTGTCAACCACGAGGGGCGGATGGATCTCGCCCGGCGTCTCATCGACGAGGCCCGGGAGGGGGGGGCGGAGGCCATCAAGTTTCAGACTTACAGGGCGGGGACCCTGGCCTCCCGGTATTCTCCTTCCTATTGGGATACGACTCTGGAACCGACCACCAGTCAGTACGAACTTTTCCGGAAATATGATCGGTTCTGGAAGGAGGAGTTCGAGGCGCTCAAACGCCACTGCGACGGAGTCGGTATTGAATTTTTGAGTACGCCCTTCGATGTCGAGTCGGCCCGATTCCTGAACGATCTCATGGGGGTGTTCAAGATCTCCTCTTCGGATCTGACCAATCGCCCTTTTATCGAGTTGATCTGCGGTTTCGGCAAGCCCATTCTTCTTTCGGTAGGGGCGGCGAACCTCGATGAAATCGAGCGGGCGGTCTCCTGGATTGACGCCAGGGGCAACCCGCTTGCCCTCCTCCACTGCGTGTTGAACTATCCGACCGAGGATGCCAATGCCAACCTGGGCATGATCGCCGATCTCAGGGAACGGTTTCCTGGAAAGGTGATCGGCTACTCCGACCACACCCTGCCCGGGGAGATGCGGAGCCTGGAAGTCGCGACCCTTCTTGGAGCGCGGGTCCTGGAGAAACACTTCACCTTCGATAAGAGTCTTCCGGGCAACGACCATTATCATGCCATGGACCGGGAGGATCTCAAGCGTTTCAAGGCCAACCTGAGGCAGATATTTTCGCTCCTTGGGTCGTTTGAGAAGAGGTCTCTGGCCAGCGAGGAGCCGGCGCGGAGGAACGCCCGGCGTTCCCTGGTTGCGACCCGGGACATTGCTGTCGGGGAACTCCTGACGGCGGCAATGGTGACCTGGAAACGACCGGCCCACGGGATCAGTCCTGCCGATTGGGACGAGGTGATCGGTCGGCGGACCTGTCGTCCCCTTGCGGAGGATACACCTATCCAGTGGGATGATCTGGAGGGGGGGCGGGGTCAGGTTTGAGGCGGGAGTGGTGGTCTTTGTTGCGGTGGTGAGGGGAGATTCACCTCGCCCACCTTGTGGAGGGCGAGCCGAGTCATGACCGGCCCCCCGATCTCGAAGAGGACGATGGCCCCGACGACGACCGGCAGGAGGGTGTCGCTGTACTCGGGAAACCGTTGTGAGGCGATCATGGCCATGCCGATGGCGATGCTGGCCTGGGGGAGGAGGGCGATTCCCATCCAGCACCGCATCCGGTCCGGGATCTGGCAGACCAGGCCGCCGCTCCAACTGCCGAAGACACGTCCGATGATGCGTCCGGCGACGTAGGCAGCCCCGATCCAGCCGATGGCGGGCAGGGCGTTGGGCTGGATTTTGGCGCCGACGGAGATGAAGAAGAGGGCGAAGAAGGGCCAGAGGACCAGCTCCACGGCGCGGAATGGGGAGTGTTTCGGGGGCGGGCCGATGTTGACGGTGACGATGCCGACGGCCATGGCGGCGAGGAGGAAGGAAGTTTCCAGCCAGAGGGCGACACCACCGGCGGCGAAGAGCATCCCCAGGGTGGCGACCAGGGAGCTTTCCATGGTGCGGGCCCGGCGGGTGAGGAAGCTCAGGACCGGACCGGTCAGGACTCCGATCACCAGGGCGGTAGCGATTTCGCGCAGCCCCAGGAAGGCGGTTATCCAGGGGCTGGTGCTGCCGCCGGCCCCGGCGGTGGCCATCAGGAGGCTGAAGCCGGCGAGGGCCAGGGCGTCGTCGATGACGATGATGCCGAGGAGTGTCTGGGTGAAATCGCCGCGGGATTGGGTTTCGCGGATGACGTCCGAGGTTGCGGCCGGATCGGTAGCGGTGGAGATGCCACCAAGCAGGATGGCCACGGCCAGGGGGGCCCCGGCCAGGAGGAGGAGGGCCGCGCTGGCGAGGACGGAAGCTACGGTGCAGGTGAGGGAGAGAACCACGACGACCCGACCGATACGGCGCATGTCGGGCCCGGAGAAATGTTCGCCCAGGCGAAAGCCCACCAGCATCAGGGTGAGATCGGCGATGACGTAGAGCCACTCGGCCAGCTTGGGATTGAAGAGACCGAGGAGACCCGGGCCGGTCACGAGTCCGAGGATCAGGAGGAGGGTAACTCGGGGGATCGAGAGGAACCTGGCCACGAGGTCGGAGACGTAGCCCAGGAGAAACAAGGCGCCGAGTATCAGGAATGGCTCGGTATGTTGGCTCATGGATCTGTTCCCTGGAAGGAAACGCACAGACTACCATGTCTTCTTGTGGGCGGATAGTCCTGTGCCGATCCTCTTCCCGTGCGCAAAGGGGGTGGGTTTGGTGGTGGCGTTGCCCCGGGCGAACCGGGAAACGTGTGAGCCGTGTTCGGTCGTTGATGACGCACCTGCTCGGGGGACATGGCGGAATGGGGAGAATTGATCTATGAAGGATACCGGGTCGTGTCGGGTGTTGCCGGGCCTGCTTTGCCGGGAATGATGCGGGGGTTTCTTCAACGGGCCTCCCTTTGGAGGGGGATGGTTGGAGGTGGCTTCCTTGTGTCCTCGGGATGGGCGTGAAAGGATCGGTTTTGTCCTGAAAGGGTGTCGGCGAGCCGGTCGGTGATCGATTGCGCAGGAGGGGGCTCGGTGGGTTGATGGGTCATGGATGATGCATTCCTGACGATTCTGGTCGTCGATGACAACCCTGTTGAACAGAGGTTGCTGGCGGGACTCCTGCGGAAGCTGAAACGCTGGCGGGTGGAGGTCACGGTTGCGGCCACCGGGCGGGAGGCCTTTCAGCGGCTGCGTGAGCGGATGCCGGATGTTGTGCTCCTGGATTATCGTCTGGAGGGAGAGAAGGGAACTGAGCTTCTGATTTCGATGACCGAAGCTGGTTGCACCGGGGGCTTCATCATGGTGACCGGCATGGAGGGGGACGAGGCCGTGGTGGCGGCCCTCCGAGCCGGGGCGCACGACTATATCCACAAATCCGAGCTGAACGTTGATTCTTTGGGGAGGGCGGTCTACCACGCCCTGGAAGCGTCGCGTACTTCACGGGAGTTGAAAGAGGCCAATCGGCAGTTGGCACTGGCGCGCGAAAGCCTGGAACAGCGGGTCGCCTCCCGCACGCACGATCTGTGCAAGGCCCGGGAACAGATGGATTTCATCACCGGGGCGGCCAACGATGCCATCGTCATGCTGGATCCGCTGGGGAGGGTGGTCTTCTGGAACCGGGCGGCGGAACGGATCTTTGGGATCGAGGAGGCGCGGATTCTCGGACGTCCGGTGGTGGATTTTCTGATTCCGCCAAGCGAGCGGGATCTTTTTTCGGCGGGTTTCCACGCCTTTGCCAGCAGTGGGCGGGGAGAGGTCGTGGGAAAGGTGACCGAACACCTGGCCCTGCACCAAGAGGGGCAACTGGTGCCGGTCGAGGTTTCTGTATCGGCCATCGAGATCGATCAGGGGTGGCACGCGGTGGGTATCGTTCGGGACGTGACCGAACGGCGGCGCGCCAGGCGTGAGCTGGAACGTGCCAAGGAGGAGGCTGAAAACGCCACCCGCCTGAAGGATCGATTCGTCTCCCTGGTGGCCCACGATCTCAAGGGGCCGTTCACGACGATCACCGGTTTTCTGGAGCTTCTGGAACGGGACGAGAAGCACCCCCTGAGCCGGAAGCAGAAAGGGTATCTCTCCTGGATCGGGGAGAGCAGTCGGCGGATGGTCCGGATGATCGACGAAATCCTGGACATCAGCCGTCTCCAGACGGGCAAGGTTGTGCCTCGTCCCCGTTTCGTGGATGCCCGTTTTCTGGGGGAAAAGGCCCTCGACGGGCTTCGTCCCCTGGCCTCGAAGAAGAAGGTGGTTCTGGAGAATCATTTACCGGAGGGGTTTCGCCTCTTCGCCGATCCCGAACTGTTTGGCGAGGTGTTGCAGAACCTGGTCGGTAATGCGGTAAAGTTCTGCCGACCGGGGGATGTCATCACCCTGTTTCGTTCCCCCCGCGACAGGGCGACGGTGGCGGTCAAGGATACCGGCGTCGGGATCGGCAGGAAGCGCCTGGAAAAACTCTTTCGACTGGACGAGAAGAACTCCACCCCGGGGACTGACGGCGAGCCGGGGACTGGCTACGGCCTTCCCTTTAGCCAGGAAATCATGAAGGCCCAGGGGGGTAGTCTCACGGTCAAGTCCCGGGAGGGAAAGGGGAGCACCTTCTACGCCACGCTTCCCGAGGTCACTCCCCAGGTCCTCTTGGTGGATGATGACCCCGACTTCCGCCAGTTTCTCGCTCGTCCCCTGGGGCGTTTGGGGGTGGAGGTGATCGGCATCGGCAGCGGCGAGGAGGCCTTGGAGCAGGTCGAGAAGGGTCTCCCCCACCTGATCATTTGCGACATCCAGATGCCGGGTCTGGATGGGTTCCAGTTCGCGGCCGAACTCAAGAAGAACCCCTCGACTCGGGAAATACCCATCATCCTGGTGACCGCCGACGACGCCATCGCTACCCGGGAACGCGCCTTCCTGGTCGGGGCCTGTGACTTCGTGACCAAGCCCATCGTTGCCACGGACTTTCTTCCGCGCGTCCGGCGGATCGTCGGCTGATGCACGGCACCAGTCCGGCCAAGTCAGGCCGGACTGGGCGGCGCACCCACAGCCCCCCGGCAGCTCGCCGATGAACAACGGGCCACCGTGGGGGCTTCGGACACAGCCGATCGAACCTCAGTCGGGGAGCTTGGGGTTGTTTCCGTGGGGTCAACCGGGCTTGAAGACTGGGTTGCCCTTCTCCTCGTTGAGTTTGCGGGCGTCGTCCGGGGTGATCAGGATGACCCCGGACTGCGTCCGGTAGAAGCGCTTGCCGTCCTCTTTGGGGTCGAAGCCGACCACCGTCCCTGGGGGGATGCGGCACCCCTGACCGACGATCACTTTGCGCAACTTGGATTCACGTCCGATATCGCAGCCGGGCAACAGCACCGAACTTTCGATGGTGCAGTAGGAATTGACCCGACAATCGGTGTACAGCAGTGACCGACGGACGAGGGAACCGGAGACGATACATCCCCCGGAGATGAGGGAGTCGACCGCCATGCCGCGGCGATTGTCGGAATCGAAGACGAACTTGGCCGAGGGGCGCTGCGGCTGAAAGGTCCAAATGGGCCAGTCATGGTCGTAGAGGTCGAGATCGGGAGTGACCGAGACCAGGTCCATGCTCGCTTCCCAATAGGCGTCGACGGTTCCGACATCTCGCCAGTAGGGCTCGGTCCCCGGGGGGCCGATGCAGCTTTTGGCGAATTCATGGGCGTAGACCCGGAAACGGGGTACCATGAAGGGGATGAGATCCTTGCCGAAATCGTGGGAGGAGGCTGCGTCGGCGGCGTCCCGGACGAGGAGTTCGGAGAGGAGTTCGGCGTTGAAGATGTAGATCCCCATGCTGGCCAGGCACTTGTCGGGATTGTCGGGCATGGTCGGCGGGTTCTCGGGTTTTTCGAGGAAGCGGACGATCCTGCCATCGGCTTCGACCTCCATGACGCCGAACTCGGTGGCTTCCTTGGGGGTGACGGCGATACAAGAGATCGAGAGGTCGGCCTCCTGGCGGATATGGTCGTCGAGGAGGCGGCTGTAGTCTTGTTTGTAGACGTGATCGCCGCCGAGGATAATGACATACCTGGGTTTGTGTTGGTTGATCAGTTCGATATTCTGGAAGACGGCATCGGCGGTTCCCTGGTACCAGGTGGCGCCGAGCTTGGTCTGCTGGGCTGGCCAGATCTGGATGAACTCGTTGAACTCGGCACGGAGGAAGCCCCACCCGGCCTGGACGTGTTGAATGAGGGTGTGCATCTCGTACTGGGTGACGACGCCGATGCGGCGGAGGCCGGAGTTGACGCAGTTGGAGAGCGGGAAATCGATGATGCGGAACTTGCCGGCGAAGGGGATGGCGGGTTTGGCGACGGCATCGGTGAGTTGTTTGAGGCGACTCCCCCGACCACCGGCGAGGATGATGACGAGCGAGTGGCGGATGGCATCCCCGAGGCCGGGCATGTATCTTGCGTTGGCGTTCGGGCCGGAGTGGGAAACGATAGACATGGAGTTCATCCCTTGAATCGAAGACATCGATCCGGTCGGTTCCCGTTGTGATGGGTGCCCGACTCGGAACCGGTCCCAAGGCGAGGGACGGGAAAGACCTCGCTTGGACTCTTGTTGTACGCCGGACCGGTTGGCGGCGTTGCCCCGATCCCTGGCAGTTAGTGTCGACATTATCCCCGATCGGGCCGACCCGGTCGTTATTCGCCGGCGACCCGAACCCCACCCTTCATCCGCAAGGTTCGCACATTTTAGGGACCAAGCCAAGCCGGATTGATTGATGCAGCCGGCGACGGATGGTAGGCGTTCCTTCGGAGGGGAGCGGTGGTGGGTGGTTCGCCTGTCGGGATCTGGAGAAAAGAGGTCTTGGTGGTGTTGCCCGGGCGCGGGTTTCCGGCGGTCCGGGTGGTGGCGTGCCGGTCTCGCGGGGATGGAGAAATTGCGCCGAGGTGGAAAGGAAAGAATTGAAATCGGGCACCGGAAGCCATAGTTTCTACCGCTGGAGATTCTTTCGAGGAGAACGTCGATGAAAGTTCTGCACGTCTGTTCGGAAGCCTATCCCCTGGTGAAGACGGGGGGGCTTGCCGATGTGACAGCGGCGTTGCCCCTGGCCCAGTGCGATCTGGGGATGGATGCCCAGATCCTGTTGCCGGCCTACCCGGGTGTGCGGCAGATGCTGCCGAATGTTCAGACCGCCATTCCCATCGGCGACCCGATGGGTTTTGGCGAGGCCCGGCTGATTCGCGGACGTATGCCGGATTCGGGGGTTCCGGTCTGGTTGGTGGATTGTCCGCCGCTGTTCAAACGGGAAGGGGGCCCCTACGCCGATCGTGCGGGGGTGGAGTGGCCGGACAATGCCCAGCGCTTTGCCCTTCTGGGGTACGCTGCGGCCCTGGTGGCGGAGGCGGGGGCCATTGTCGGCTGGCAGCCGGAGGTCGTCCATGCCCACGATTGGCAGGCGGCCCTGGCGCCAGCCTATCTCTCTTTCTGGCAGAACCGGCGTTGCGGCACGGTCTTCACCATACACAACATCCAGTATCAGGGGAGGTTTGCGCATCCCCTGCTGGAGGTGTTGCGCTTGCCCCCCCATAGCTTCAACCTCTACGGGTTGGAGTTGTACGGGGATCTGTCGTTCCTCAAGGCGGGAGTCTACTACAGCGCCAAACTCACCACCGTCAGTCCGACCTATTCCCAGGAGATCCAGACGCCGGCTTTCGGCAATGGCCTCGAGGGGCTCCTGGACAGCCGCGAGGCGGACCTGACGGCGATCTTGAACGGGGTGGACTACCGCCTCTGGGATCCGGGTCGGGACCCCTGGATCGTCCGCCAATATGGTGCGGAGAACCTGGAAAACAAGGCGGTCAACAAGACGGCGTTACAGGAGGAACTCGGTCTCGAATTACGAGTTGGCGCACCGCTCTTCTGTCTGGTTGGGCGTTTTGTCGAACAGAAGGGATACGATCTGGTCCTCGGGGCGCTCGGGCAGATTCTGGAATGCGGCGGTCAGTTGGTGGCGTTGGGAACCGAGGATGATCCACGTTTGGTCGAGGCCTTTCGTGGGGCGGCTGCCGCCCACCCGGGGCGGGTGGTTCTCGCCGTTGGGTTCAATGAGCCATTGACACACCGGGTTCTTGCAGGCTCTGATATCTTCCTTGCCCCTTCGCGGTTCGAACCCTGCGGCATGGCGCAGATGTACGGGCAGCGGTACGGAACGTTGCCGATCGTGCGCCGGACGGGTGGTCTGGTCGACACCGTGACCGACCTCTCGGACCGGGAGAACGGCACCGGCTTCATCTTCGATTGGATCGAGTCCGAGGATCTGGGGGCGTGCATCCGCCGGGCCGTGGGTCTGCGGGAGGACCACGTCGCCTGGGAGAGGGCTCGCAAGAGGGCCATGGCCCGGGACTTCGGCTGGGAAAATACGGCCAGGAGATACCGGGATCTGTACCTCTCGGTGACGAATAGGGCATAATCGCCGTTTTTCGAGGGGGCTCCGCAGTGGCCAGACCGGAGCCCGGGCGTCCGGGGGGGCGGTCAGTTCTGCCTTCCAGGGTGTTTTTTTGTTTGTAACAGTACATGTCGGCCCCCACCATCTCTATTCGCAGGTCCCTATGAATGCTCTGACAAGTGACGTTGACGCCCTTCCCGTCTGCAACACGGATCGCCCCAATTCCTGGGAGGTGGCGGCGCTGCGCAGCAAACTCATCGAACAGATGGTCCAGGTGGTGGGCAAGAACCCCGACTTGGCCAACAGCCGGGATTGGTTCCGGGCGGTGGCGCAGGTCGTCAGAGGGGTCATCAACGAGCGCTTCATCCGGATGGAGAGCAGACTCGTGCGCAGCAATGAGCGCCGGGCCTATTACCTGTCGATGGAGTTCCTCCTGGGGCGGCTCTTGACGAACAATCTTATCGCCCTGGATCTCCTGGAGCCGGTCAAGGCGGCCCTGGCGGAGCTGGGTCAGGACTTCGAGGATGTCCGCGCCTGCGAGCAGGATCCCGGTCTGGGCAACGGCGGGCTTGGGCGCCTGGCGGCCTGCATCATCGAGTCGTTGGCGACCCTGGGTTATCCCGGGTATGGCTATGGGATTCGTTACCAGTTCGGCATGTTCAGCCAGAGGATCGAGAACGGTCAGCAGATCGAGTATCCCGAGGATTGGCTGCGTCACGGCAATCGCTGGGAGTACAAGCGCCCTTCGGTCTCTTACCCGGTTCGTTTCTATGGGCGGATCATCACCTACCAGGATGCCGCCGGTCAGGATTCCACCCACTGGGTCGAGACGACTCGGGTAGTGGCCGTGGGCTACGACATGCCGCAGGCGGGATTTCGTTCGGACACCCTGGTGAATCTTCGGCTCTGGGGGGCGCAATCTTTCTCGGAGTTCAATCTCCAGGACTTCAACAACGGCAATTTCATCGGTGCGGTCGAGGAGAAGACCCATTGCGAGAGTCTGTCGCAGGTCCTCTATCCGAGCGATGCCACCGAACGCGGGCAGGAGCTCCGGCTCAAGCAGGAGTATTTTTTCGTCAGTGCCTCGATCCAGGACATCCTGGCGCGCTTCCTCCAGTCCAATCCCGACGTCCGGCGTCTCCCGGAGAAGGTGGCCATCCATCTCAACGATACCCATCCGACCCTGGGCATCCCGGAGTTGATGCGGATCCTGATCGACGTCCATCGCCTGCCGCCGGAAGAGGCCTGGGAGATTACCCGGAAGGTCTTCTCCTATACCAACCACACCCTGCTGCCGGAGGCCCTGGAGACGTGGTCGGTCGGGTTGATGCAGCGGGTCCTGCCGCGGCATCTCAATCTCATCTATTGGATCAACCAGCGCCACCTGGAGTTGACCAAGCTGCGCTACCCCGGGGAGCACGGCATCCTGCCGGTGGTCTCGTTGATCGACGACCACGCGGCGCGGGTGCGGATGGGGTATTTGTCGGTGGTGGGGTCGAGTCGGGTCAACGGCGTGGCGGCGCTGCACACCCGTCTCATGTGCGAGGGGGTGTTCCAGCCCTTCCATCGGATGAATCCTGAGCAGTTTCTCAATGTCACCAATGGGGTGACCCCCAGGCGCTGGCTGCTCCTCGCCAATCCGATGCTGAGCGCCTTGATCTGCTCCCGGACCGGTGACCACTGGATCACGGATCTGACCCGTCTGGAGGCCCTGGTCAAGCATGCGGACGACTCCGGGTTCATGTCCCTTTTCCGGCGGATCAAGAATCTCAACAAGAGGCGCCTGGCCAGTCATATCCAGAAAAAGCTCGCTGTCAATGTGGATCCGGATTCTCTGTTCGATATTCAGGTCAAGCGGATTCATGAATACAAGCGTCAGCTCTTGAACCTGTTGAGCGTCATCACCCAGTACAATCGCCTGCGGGATGGTTCCGTCAGCAACCCGCAGCCGCGGACGGTGATTTTTGCCGGCAAGGCGGCGCCCGGGTATTATCTGGCGAAGTTGATCATCCGTTTGATCAACGATGTCGCGGCGATCGTCAACAACGATCCCCGGACCCGGGATGCTCTGAAGTTGGTTTTTCTTCCGAACTACAATGTTTCCGAGGCCGAGGTCATCATTCCTGGGTGTGATCTGTCGGAACAGATTTCGACGGCGGGGACCGAGGCTTCCGGGACAGGGAATATGAAGTTTGCCTTGAATGGGGCCTTGACCATCGGCACCCTGGACGGGGCCAACGTCGAGATCAAGGATGCCGTCGGCGAGGATAACATCTTCATCTTTGGTCTCAAGGCCGAGGAGGCATTCGATCTGGTCGCCAAAGGGTATCAGCCGCGGAAGTATTACGATGCCAATATGGAGCTTCGTCGGGCCCTGGATCAGATTCGCGACGGGTTCTTCAGTCCCGATGAGCCTGAGCGCTACCGTCCGATCCTGCACTCGCTCCTGGATGGCGGGGACAAGTATCTGGTGCTGGCGGATTACTCGTCCTACATGGCCTGTCTCGATCGGGCGGATGGGGTATACCGGACCCCGGACCAGTGGTATCGCATGGCCCTTTTCAATGTTGCGCGGATGGGGCACTTTTCGATCGATCGGACGGTGCATACCTATGCCCGGGAGGTTTGGAAGATTCGTTCGCTCAATCCATTTCTCAACGTGTAGCCAAGGCGATGATCAGAGATCCTCTTCGTGTCTGGCCGGGGAAACCCTATCCGTTGGGTTCCTCCTGGGATGGTCGCGGCGTCAATTTTGCGTTGTATTCCGAGAACGCCGAGAAGGTGGAGTTGTGCCTCTTCAATGACGACGGCACCAAGGAAACCCATCGGCTGACCCTGCCGGAATACACCCACTCGGTGTGGCATTGCTATCTGCCCGACGTTCGGCCCGGGCAGATCTACGGCTATCGGGTGTATGGTCCGTATGACCCCAAGCGCGGGCATCGGTTCAATCACCACAAGTTGCTGTTGGATCCCTATACCAAGAGTCTGGTGGGGTCGGTGCGGTGGAATCCGGCGCTCTTCGGCTACCGGATCGAGGACACGAAGGACCGTGATCTGACCTTCGACAGCCGTGACAGTGCCCCTTATGTTCCGAAGAGCCGGGTGGTGGACACGGCCTTCAACTGGGGCAATGACCGGCGACCGGATCGTCCCTGGCAGGACACGGTGATCTACGAGGCCCATGTTCGGGGCTTCACCCAGTTGTGTCCCAAGGTGCCGCCGGATCGGCGGGGGACCTTTGCCGGCTTCTACTCGCCGGATGTGGTGAAGTACCTGAAGCGGCTGGGGGTGACCGCCATCGAGTTCCTGCCGGTGCAGGCCTTTGTGGATGAGATGCATCTGGTGAAGAACGGGTTGTGCAACTATTGGGGCTACAACCCGCTGGCGTTCTTCTGCCTGGAGCCCCGCTATGTGGCGAGCGGGGCGATCCGCGAGTTCAAGACGATGGTGCAGGTGATGCACGCCGAGGGGATCGAGGTGATCCTCGATGTGGTGTACAACCACACGGCGGAGGGTAACGAGATGGGTCCGACCCTCTGTTTCCGGGGGGTGGACAATGCCTTCTATTATCGGCTGCATCCTGAGAATCCGCGGTGGTACGAGAATTTTTCCGGTTGCGGCAATACCTTCAACCTCCGTTCGCGGGGGGTGATGCAGATGGTGATGGACTCGTTGCGCTATTGGGTGACCGAGATGCACGTCGACGGGTTCCGTTTCGATCTCGCATCGGCCCTGGCACGGAACAATGCTGGGGTGTTCGACAACCGATCGGGTTTTCTGGAGGTCGTCCGGCAGGATCCGGTGCTGTCGCAGGTGAAGTTGATCGCCGAGCCCTGGGATCTGGGGATGGGTGGGTATCAACTTGGTGGTTTCCCGGGAGGGTGGACCGAGTGGAATGATCGGTTTCGCAATACGGTACGCCGGTTTTGGCGGGGTGATGCGGGGATGATCGCGGATTTGGCCTATCGGTTGACCGGGTCGAGCGACATCTTCAACCATCGGGGCCGGCGTCCTTGGGCGAGCATCAATTTCATCACCGCCCACGACGGTTTTTGCCTGCGTGATCTGGTTTCGTACAATCATAAGCACAACGAGGGCAATCTCGAGGAGAATCGCGACGGCACCTCGGAGAATCACAGTTGGAACTGCGGGGTCGAGGGGGAGAGCGACGACCCGGAGATCATCGCGCTCCGGGACAAACAGATGCGTAACTTCCTGGGGACGTTGATTCTGGCCCAGGGGGTACCGATGCTCCTGGCCGGGGATGAGGTTGCCGCGACCCGTGGGGGCAACAACAATCCCTATTGTCAGGACACGGAGACCAATTGGTTGGATTGGGAGAAGGACATTCCCCGGCGCGGGGCGCTTTTGGACTTCACCCGTCGCCTCCTGACGTTGCGGCACGAACACAAGATCTTCCGACGCTACCGCTTTTTTTCCGGGCGCTACATCCGGGGGACGCGCACCAAGGATCTCCGGTGGCTCCGGGAGGATGGGACGGAGCTGACCCAGGACGATTGGAAGGATCCGGAGCGGCGCACCCTGGCCCTGCTGATGAGCGGCGAGGCAGGGCAGTATCATGTGGATGATTATGGCGAACCGGAGCCGGACAATGCGTTTCTGGTGATGTTCAATGCGCATCACGAAGGGGTGAAGTACATGCTGCCGGAGTCGGAGTTCGGGACGCGCTGGCAGCGGTTGTTGGACACCTCCGATCCGGAGTGTACAGAGGCCTACTACCGGACCGGAGAGAGATATCCGCTGGAGTCGCGGACGATGGCGGTTTTCATGCAGCAGAACTCCGTCTCCTCGGCCGCTGAGGGGGAAAGGCAAAGGGATGAGCTCCTCTGATAAATTGAAGGCCTTGGCCAAGGCCGCCGGTCTGGATACCGGCTACTGGCTGGTGGATGGGACGTGGTGTGATGTGCCTTTGCGGAGTCTGGAACGGATGCTGGGTTCCTTGGGGTATCCAGCGGGGACCCCTGAGGAGGTGGCGGCGAGTCTCTATCGTCTGGATGAGCGTCCCTGGCAGCGGACGCTGCCGCCGGTGCTGGTGCTTTACTCAGACCAGATTCCCTTTGCCATTCCGGTCGTGATGTCGCGGGGAGGGGCAGGGACGTTGACCTGGAATCTGACGGAGGAGTACGGGGCGAGCCGGGGGGCGACGTTTCCCTATTCGGATTTGCCGCTGGTGGGGAGTCGTCAGTTGAAGAGTGGGCAGACGGTCGAGAGGCGCCTCTTCTGGGTGCATGACCGCCTTCCCTTGGGGTACCACACCTTTTCCCTGACGGGAGAGGGGTTGCCTGACGGACGAGCGGAGTTGTCGCTGGTCATTGCTCCGCGGCGATGCTACCAGCCGGATGCCTTCCACGACCCGATGTGGCGCTGTTGGGGGTTTGCGGTGCAACTCTACGCGCTGCACGGGAGTCGGAGTGGGGGGATTGGTGACTTTGGCGACCTGCGGCGCTTGATCGAGGCAACGGCCGAGTTGGGTGGGAACGCGATCGGTCTGAATCCCCTGCATGCCCTCTTCAAGGAGATTCCCGAGTCCAACAGCCCTTATGGCCCTTCGAGCCGCCTTTACCTCAACACGCTGTACATCGACATCGAAGGGGTCCCCGAGGCGGACGATCCCCGGGTGAGGGCAATGCTCGCCGACCCGGAACGGATCGGCGAGCGGGATGCGTTGAATCGGGAGCCGTTGGTGGATTACCCCGGAGTGGCGCGGTGGAAGACGCCGATTTTCGAGGCGATGTTCGCGGTCTTTCGGGAGAGGCACCAGGGGGAAGGCGCGAACGGTGAAAGGGGACGGAAGTTTTCCGGGTATCGTCAGCAGGGAGGTGAGTCTCTTCGTCTGACCGCGCTCTACGAGGCCCTGGCCGAGCATTTTGCACGGATCCCCGGTCATGGGCCGACTTGGCGTCAGTGGCCAGAGGCTTACCAGAGGCCCGATAGTCTGGAGGTGCAGCGGTTTGCCCAGGAGAAGAGCGACCGCGTGGATTATCACACCTACCTTTTCTGGTTGGCCGAAGAGCAGTTGACTGAGGTCGATCATCTGACCCGGCGGTTGGGGATGGGGATCGGTCTTTACGCCGATATGGCCCTGGGGGTCAACTCGGATGGGGCCGACTACTGGCGGAGCCAGGGTGACTATGCCCAGGGGGTTTCGATCGGGGCGCCTCCGGACGCTTTCAGTCCCAACGGACAGGACTGGGGGATTCCACCGTACCACCCCCATCGGCTGAAGGATTTGTGTTACCGGCCTTTCATTGAGGTCCTTCGTGCCAGTATGCGTCACGCTGGGGCGATTCGGCTGGACCATGCGATGAGCTTGACCCGCCTGTTCTGGGTTCCGCACGGGGGGAAGGCCTCCGAGGGGGGATACATGCGGTACCCCTTCGATGACCTTTTAGCGATCGTGGCCCTGGAGAGCCGGCGCAATCGCTGTCTGGTGATCGGGGAGGCCCTGGGGACACTCCCGGAGGGTTTTCAGGAGCGCCTGGATGGGGCGGGTGTGCTTTACTATCGCCTGCTGCTTTTCGAGCGCGATCACAGGGGCGACCCGCAACCTCCCGCGAACTATCCTGCCGATTCGGCAGTGGTGGCCGCGACGCATGATTTGCCCACCTTGCGTGGTTGGTGGGTGGGGCGGGACATCGATGAGCGGGCGCGGTTGGGGCTTTTTCCGACCCCTGAGGCGGAGGCAGCGGAACGGGAGGATCGTGCCGATTTCCGTGAGCGTCTCCTGGTGGCCTTTACCGAGGCGGGTTTACCGACGGAAGGTCTGGTCGCCGATCCGGAGGCTCCGGTGTTTGCCAGTGCCTTGATCGAGGCCGGTTATGCCTGGCTTGCCAGTTCCCCCGGGCGCATCCTGATGGTGCAATTGGAGGATATCTTCGAGCAGCCGGATGCGGTCAACATGCCGGGAACGGTCCACGAGCATCCCAACTGGCGGCGGAAGCTGATCCAGCCGACGGACCGCTTGGCGAGCCATCCCCGGGTCCGGGAGATGGCGGCCACGATGAAGCAGCACCGGCGCTAGGATTCGGTTGCCGGGTTTATCCGGTCCTGCCTGCCGGATGCTTGGCAGACGGGAAGTTCCAGGCTTCCATCCGGGTCTGTAACATTGTCGGGACCTCCAGCAAGTCGACGGGGATGTCTGAGCGCCGAGACCGGTCTTCGCTCAGGTTGCTCATGGCATTCAGGAGCATGGCGGCGAGGATCTGCCGCAGGGCGGTGAACTCGGGATGGTTTTCAAGCCAGGAGATGACCGCCTTTGCCAGAGCGGGCAACTCCTCAGGGGAGTGGCGCTGTTCGATCTGAAACACAAGGGCGGAAAAGGAGTTGCGTCGGCCCAGTTCTTCAGGTGAAAAACGGCTCTCATCGATCAGGATAAAGCGTCCGTCCGGCTCTTCCTGTGTCGGGTATATTGTGCGCCACATGATTCCCGGCGCCGGGTATGCAGTATACCGGCTTCCGGGTGGGTTTTCCCGAACTAACGAAGATTCAGCCAGTCGCCAGGACTTGCCGTTGAAGCCGAACAAGCTCGGCGATGCCACTCTGGGCGAGGTCCAGCATGGTGTTCAGCGTTGCTCGATCGAAGGTCCCACGCTCGGCGGTGCCCTGAATCTCGATGATTCCTCCCGAGCCGGTCATGACGAAGTTGACGTCGGCCTCGCAGGTGGAGTCCTCGCCGTAGTCGAGATCCAGGACCGGGACTCCCTGAAAGAGCCCGCAACTGGTCGCCGCCACGAAATCGGTGATGGGCAGCTCGGCCAAGCGCCCCTTCTCCTGCCACTTTCGACAGGCATCGACCAGTGCTACGAAGGCCCCGGTGATCGAGGCGGTGCGGGTGCCGCCATCGGCCTGGATCACGTCGCAATCGATCACGATGGTCCGTTTCCCCAGGCGTTCCAGGTCCATGACCGCACGCAAGGAGCGACCGATGAGCCTCTGAATTTCCAGGGTTCTTCCACCTTGCTTGCCGCGGGTCGCTTCCCGGGCGGTGCGCTCGTGGGTCGAACGCGGCAGGAGCCCATACTCCGCCGTGACCCAACCGCGGTTCTGGTCACGCATCCAGCGGGGGAGTTGCTCATCGATGGATGCGGTACAGATCACCCGGGTTTGACCGCAGGCGATGAGGCAGGAGCCCTCGGCCTGAGGCAGAAACCCGCGCTCCATCGTGACCGGACGCAGTGCCCCGGGTTCCCGCCCATCGAGTCGTTTCACCGGAACTCCTTCAGACGATCCCGCGTTTTGCCCCCAACTGAATGGCGTTGCTGACCAACTGGTGAACCCCGCCGACCGTCTCCATGGGAATCCCATAGATTGGCAGGATCTTGGAGAATTGCGCCTTGCAGATGGCGCAGATGAGTCCGAGGAAGTTGACCTCCTTGTCCTCCATCACCCTCTTCAGGGCGGTGACCCTGGGCATCGCCCCCTTGACCCGGAGTTCCATGAGTTCGTCGGTCAGGAGTCCACCGCCGCCGCCGCAGCAGAAGGTTTTCTCGCCAATGGTATCGGGATCCATTTCGACGAAACGATTGCAGGTGGCGCGGATCAACTCCCGGGGAATCATCATCTGTCCCCCAGGTCGATCTCCCATGCGGGTTGCCCTGGCGACGTTGCAGGAGTCGTGGAAGGTGACGACCTTGTCGTCGTTGGCATCCCGGTCGAAGACCAGCGCCCCCTTTTTGTACAGATCGTAGGTGAATTCGCAGATGTGCTGGGGGACCGGATAATTTGGGTCGAGAAAATCCCACGGTCCGGCAAGGGTATTCCAGAAGCTGTAGGCCACCCTCCAGGCGTGGCCGCACTCGCCCACCACCAGCCGTTTCACACCCAGTTCACGGGCCTGCTTGGCGATCCGGGCGGCGATTTTCCGCTTCTGATCGAAACTGCCGATGAACATGCCGAAATTGGCCGCTTCCGAGGCGTAGGAGCTGATCGTGAAGGAGATTCCCGCCTGATGAAAGACCTTCGCGTACCCCATCAGCGACTGGATGTGTGGCTCGCTGAAAAAGTCGGCCGAGGGCGCCACGAGCAGGACCTCGGCCCCGGGTTGATCCAGGGGGAGGCGGATCTCGTGGCCCGAGGTGTCGAGCATGTCCTCTTCCAGGAACTCCAGGGTCCCCTTGAGGGCCGGCTGGGGGATGCCCAGATTGTTGCCGATGGTGTGGACCTTGCCGACGATTTCCGTCGTATACTTGTGGCCGACCCCGATCGAGTCCATGATCTCGCGTGCGGCCATGGAGATCTCGGCGGTATCGATGCCGTAGGGGCAGAAGACCGAACAGCGGCGACACTGGGAACACTGATGGAAGTAGGTCACCCACTTCTTCAGGGTCTCTTCGTCGAAATCGTGGGCGCGGACGACCCCCGGGAGGAGCTTGCCGGCGGGGGTGAAATAGCGCCGATAGACCCCGCGCATCAGCTCCGCCCGTTGTACCGGCATGTTGTGGGGATCCCGGGTCCCGAGGTAGTAGTGACACTTGTCGGCGCAGGCGCCGCACTTGACGCAGATGTCGAGGTAGACCTGGAGGGAGCGATACTTTTTCAGCAGCTCTCCCAGTTTTTCCACCCCCTTGGATTGCCAGTCCTCCACCCGCGCTGCCGGGAAGCCGAGCGGGGCCATGTGTTTTTCCTGCGCCGGATAGGGCCCCAGGTGGGCGCTGGCCCCTTCCTTCAAGCGGGGGGTCTCGATCTCATCCTGGATTTCGGGAATCTCGTAGTTTACGTCAGCCACGAACGGACTCCTCGTCTGCGAAGGGTGTCACCCCGTTGGGGGCGATCGACCCGGGACCCGCGAACCCCGTCGCTCACCGGTTCACGACCGGGAGCCGACCGGGCTTGCGGGACGAATGACCGGGCAATTCAGGAGGCCCAGGGATTGACGTGCCGCTCTTCCCTGGGGTTGTCGATCTGATTGCGGGTAGGGCTGAAGAAGATCCCGCCCAAATGCATGAGTTTGCTGAATGGAAAAATGGTAAACAGGAGCAGGGCCAGGAACAGATGGGCCAGGAAGACGACGTCACCGGGAGACGAAGCTGCCGGGAGTCCCTGGACGGAGCCCCACATGCCGAGCAATGCCTGCTTGATGCCGACGATATCGGGACGCAGGAAGAAGCTCATCAGGAGGCCCGAGAAACCGAGCCCCAGGAGCATGAGCAGGATGAGATAATCGGCCGGAGAGGAGATATATCGGACCCGATCGATGACGAGACGCCGCAGGAAGAGGAGGCCGAGGCCCGCCACCATGACCAATCCTGCCACGATCCCGAAGATCTGGAGCATGTGGAAGGAAGCGGGGAGGGGATCGACGAAATAACGCAGATGGCGAACGGCCACGAGTACCAGCGCCCCGTGGAAGGCCATTGCCCCCGCCCAGGCCCACTTGTCTCCCTTGAAGAGGCTGTTGAAGAGGGCCACCTCGGTGAAGAGGCGCCATATCACGCCCGCGCGGGTGACCGGCGCCGGGGTGGTCGGGATCTTCAGCGGCGCCGGTGATCTTGCGTAAAGGAATATCTTCCACCCGAAGCCGAGGAGGAAGAGGATCGAGACGGCATAGGCAAGTATGGTCAACATCGGGCCTGCTTCCTTTCTCACCCGGAATCTGGCAGGAGCGGAGGGTCATCCTGCTGGGCCACAAATCCCCCGAGCTGCAGCTCCCCCGGGGAAAGCCATCACGGGCCACGACCTCCCCGGGCCGCAGCCCCCCAGGGGGCGCCGGACTTTACTTTTTTCTTTCGAGGCGGGGCGGAAGGGTGCCCCCGGGGTTCCGACCCTGCCGGAGAACGGAATCCGGCGAGCCGGGATCCGGAAGTTGCAACCGGACCCCGGCTCGGGGTGTGGCTTCAGACGCAACCGGTCGGCTTGGGCAGGCCGGCGATTTTGCAGGCCTGCTTGGCGGGACCGCCCGGGTAGAGGTCGTAGAGGTACTTGGTGTTGCCCTTTTCCTTGCCCAGCTTCTTGCCGATGGCCTTGGTGAGGATCCGGATCATCGGGGCGATCTTGTACTCCTCGTAGTACTCCCGGAGGAAATTCACCACCTCCCAGTGGGACTCGGTCATGTCGACGCTCTCGCCCTCGGCGAGGTACTTCGCGACGTCCTGGTTCCAGTCCGCCAGGTTGATGAGGTAGCCGTCTTCGTCGGTCTCGTAGGTACGGCCATTCAGTTCAAAACTCGGCATGGTCTTATTCTCCTCCGGATGCGCGTAGTGGTGGGTTCCGAGACGGAACATTAGCATATCGTGATTTTCGGAAATGGCAAGAGGCCAAGGTGATCCCCCCCATTTCCGGCGCAACTGCCGCTGCTCCCCGCCGCTCCCGATCCGCCGCTTGGGATGGCACATCCCGACCCGAGGCGGAGACACGGCGCGAGCGGCGCGTTGACATTGGCCCCCGGGGACCACACAATTTCCTTTAAGCCATTCCGTCCCATCCTGCAAGGAGGAGAGTCGCCGTGAAACCCGCTCGTCACGTTTTTGTTTGTCTCAACCAACGCCCTGAGGGTCACCCCCGCGGCTCTTGCGGGGCCTTGGGGGCCAAGTCGGTCATGGAGGCTTTTGCCGGGGAGTTCGAGAAACGGGGGTTGTTCGAGAAGAATCTCCTGACCGGCGCCGGTTGCATGGGGCCTTGCGATCAGGGGCCGACGGTGGTCGTCTACCCCGAAGGGGTCTGGTATGTCCGGGTTACCCCCAAGGACGTCCCCGAGATCTGTGAATCCCATCTGGTCAACGGCACCCCGGTGGCGCGTCTGGAGCTGCGCTGAGACGAGGGAGGGGGTGAAACCGGGGTCGAGGTGTGGTAGCTTTCCCCACCACCATGATTGAACCCGACCTTCAAGGATTCCTGCGGATGGCCGACCAGGGCAACCTGGTCCTGGTCCAGCGGGAGATTCTCGCCGACCTCGATACCCCGGTTTCCGCTTTCCTGAAGGTGGCCGGCGGTGCGCCGCATGCCTTTCTTCTGGAGTCGGTCCACGGCGGCGAGAAGTGGGGGCGTTTCAGTCTGATCGGCTTCGATCCGCTGGCCATCTTCAGCGCCCGAGGGCGGCAGGTAGAGGTCCACGTTCCCGGGCGCTCCGTGGAGCGGATCCCGGATCAGGACCCTGTCGCGGCTCTCAGGGCCTTCATGGGGCGCTTCCGACCGGTCCCCGTTTCGGGGTTGCCGCGTTTCCAGGGTGGGGCAGTCGGTTACTTCGGCTACGATCTCGTCCGTTCCTTCGAGAAGATTCCCGACAGCAACCCCGATCCCCTGGGGCTCGCCGACGCCTGCTTCATGGTTGCGGGCACCCTTCTGATTTTCGACAACCTCCTCGGGAAGCTCAAGGTGGTCGCCCAGGTGGTCACCGACGCGGGGTGTGATCTTCCGGAGGTCTACCGTCGGGCGGTCGAGCGGATAGACGCCCTCGTCGCCACCCTGCGTCGTCCCATCCCCGAGGTCGCTGGCGGTGATGGCGGCGGTGCCGCCGTCACCGAGGCCGATTTCACCGCCGAGATGAGCCGCGAGGCGTTCATGGCGGCGGTGGAGAAGGCCAAGGAGTACATCGTCGCCGGCGACATCCTCCAGGTGGTCCTCTCGCAGCGTCTCTCCGTTCCCTTTCCGCATCCGCCGCTGGCCCTCTACCGGGCGTTGCGCCACACCAATCCTTCGCCCTACCTCTTTCTCCTGCGGCTCGGCGAGCTCTCCCTGGTTGGATCAAGCCCGGAAATTCTGGTTCGTCGCGACGGTGACACCATCACCGTCCGTCCCATCGCCGGTACCCGTCCCCGGGGGGGTGACGCCGCCGCCGATCTCGCCCTGGAGAGCGAGCTTCTGGCCGACCCGAAGGAGATCGCCGAGCATATCATGCTGGTCGACCTCGGGCGCAACGACCTGGGGCGGGTGGCCGAGACCGGATCGGTGCGGGTGACGGAGCGATTCGTCATCGAACGCTACTCTCATGTGATGCACATCGTCTCCAACGTCGAGGCCCGTATCCGTCCGGAGCTGGACACCTTCGACCTGATCGCCGCCACCTTTCCCGCCGGCACCGTCAGCGGCGCCCCCAAGATCCGGGCGATGGAGATCATCGACGAGCTGGAGGTCTCCCGCCGCGGGCCTTACGCCGGCACCGTCGGTTATATCGGTTTCGACCGGCAGATGGATCTCGCCATTACCATCCGTACCGCGCTGATCAAGGATGGCCGGCTCTTCGTCCAGGCCGGTGCCGGCATCGTCGCCGATTCCCGACCGGAGCGGGAGTGGGAGGAGACGATGAACAAGGCGCGGGCCATCTTCCGGGCTGCGGAGCTGGCACAGAGGGGCCTGGAATAACCCTCCTGCTCGCATCCGGGTGGGACCACTTTCAATTTTATCTTTAACTTCTTCAGGGGAGGAGCTTCCCGGGGTTCAGGATGGCGCGGGGATCGAAGAGGGCCTTGATCCTTTTTTGCAGGGCGAGCGCCGCCGGGTCCATCTCCATCGCCACGAAAGGCCGTTTCTGCACGCCGACGCCGTGTTCCCCCGACAGCGATCCTTCCAGGGTCATGACCAGTCCGAAAATCTGTTTCAAGACCGGCTCCACCCGCCGCATGGTGGCGTTGTCGGTGGCATCCACCAGGAGGTTGACGTGGATGTTGCCGTTGCCGGCGTGGCCGAAATTGACGATGGGGATGCCGCTCTCCCGGGAGATCCTCTCCAGACCGGCGATCAGCTCCGGCAGGCGTGAGACCGGGACCACGACGTCTTCGTTGATCCGCTTGGGGGCGAGGCGCTTGAGTGTTGGCGAGAGGGCCTCCCGGGCCTCCCAGACCTGCCGTGACTCCTCGGCGTTGGTGGCGACGACCGTTTCCAGTGGCCCGAGGGCCGCGACCCGGGCGGCGGTGCGCGTGGCCAGTTCCCCCACCTCGGCGGCATCTCCGGCGACCTCCAGGAGGAGCATCGCCCGCCCGTCGACCGGGATCGCCATGCCGCCCCCATCGCGCAAGAGACCGAGGCAGGCCGCATCGAGAAACTCGATGGCCGACAGGGCATCCCCCCGGCTCATGAGTTCGACCACTGCCCGGGTTGCGGTCGCGACCTCGGCGAATACCAGCCGGAGCTGTCTTCGGGCCTCCGGTCTGGGGGCCAGTTTCAGGGTAGCCTGGGTCACCACGGCCAGGGTTCCCTCGGAGCCCACCAGCAGACGGGTCAGGTCGTATCCCACCACCCCCTTGCTGGTGCGTCCGCCGCATCTGATGATCGTGCCGTCCGCCAGGACCGCCGTGAGCCCCAGGACCCAGTCGCGGGTGACCCCGTATCGCACCGCCCCGGGGCCGGCGGCACACATCGCCAGGTTGCCTCCCACGGTGCAGACCCTTGCCGAGGAGGGATCGGGCGGCCAGAAGAGGGCGTGCGGCGCCAAAAGCTCCTGAAGTTCCCGGTTGACCACCCCGGGTTCGACTACAGCCAGCCGGTCCGCCGGGTTGATTTCGATGACCCGATTCAGGCGTTGGGTCGAGAGGACGAGCCCCCCCTGAACCGCCAGGGCCCCGCCGACGTTGCCCGACCCCGCCCCCCGTGGTACCACCGGGAAGCGTGCCTGATGGCAGAGGCTGAGGATCGCGGCCACCTCTGTTGCCGTTTCCGGCAGGGCCACCCCCTGGGGTAGCCAGCGGAGGCCGGTGTTGTCCCAGGCGTAACCCTCGCGGGTCGGCAGGTCGGTGCGAAAGCGGTCCGTCCCCAGGAGCCCGAGAAGGCCCGAGAGGAGACGTTCCGACCACTCGGGGTGGGGCTCCTGTTTCGCGGGGATCGCCAACGGTGGGCCTGTTACCTGCCCGAGGGCTGGGCCTGCCCCGGGGCTGGGTCGAGATCCTCGTCCTGGATCTGTCCCTGTCCCATGCCCATGCCCCGTCCCATGCCCATGCCCTGTCCCATGCCCATGCCCTGTCCCATACCCATGCCCTGTCCCATACCCGGGTCGCCCCCCTGGTCGGGCCCTGGTCCCTGATCCGGGTCACCCCCCTGGTCCGCTTCCCGATCCCGATCTCTTTTCGATTTCCGGTGATCGGGGGTTTTTCCCCGGACCGGGGCCTTGCCGGTCGGGCCTCCGTTCTCTCCCTGGACGTCCCCGTCGCCGCTGACCGGGTAGCTTTTTTCGTTGACCTGGATGTAGGAGACGACCTCTACCACCCCCGAGACGCCGCGTGCCAGTTCGACAGCCTGGTCGCGTTCGGAGACCGAGGCTGCCATGCCGGTCAGGAAGACCTTGCCCTTGGTGGTCTCGACGTGGATGTCGAGGCCCCGGACCAGGCGGTCGGAGAGGAAACGCACCTTTACCTGATTGGTGATGAGGGCGTCTTTGGAGATTTCTTCCAGGGTCTCCTGTTGCACCTCGATCTCGGAGAAGACCTCGGTGACTCCGCGAGTTCCCTTGGCGATGGAGATGGCTTCGGCGATCTCTTCCTCGCTGGAGGCCGCCCCGGTCAGGAGGACGGTTCCGCGGTAGACGGAGACGTTGATGTTGGCCAGCTTGACCTTGTCGCTCTGGATGTAGTAGGAGCGAATTTTCATCGCCACCCAGTTGTCTTCCACGTACTCATCCGCGTGGCGCCTCTCCGTGGCGGCGTCTGTGGCTACGGCGCCGGCCCCGATCAGGAGCGGTGCACAGCCGCCCGGCGCCGCCAGGAGCAGCAGTCCCGCCAGTCTCAGGAGGATCGATCTTTTCATGAGGTTGCCCCTTCGGTCGACGCCTTTGATGCCATGACCATCGTTTCATGTTCTCCCCGTTCCAGGATAACAACTCTTCCCGTCTGCCGCCACCAGTGGTCGATCGTCCTCCTCTCCCCCGACCGGTTCCCGGGAGGTGGGGGGGGAATTCTCGGTTGAGCCCGGTTCCTCCCCGGCCCGAATGGCCAGGGCCCAGGTGTAGAGCTGCCGGCGGGGGAGTCCTGTGGTGGCCGCGACCTCGGCGGCGGCCCGGGAAACCCCGTGACCGGCGCTCAGAGCTTGGCAGAGCAGGTGTCGGGCCTCTTCGGGATTGGCCTTTTTCTCTGCTTCCGGGGTCCCGGCGACCAGCACCACCACCTCTCCTTTGGGCGGGGTGTCGCGGAAGAAGGCCGCCAGCTCTTCGGCACTTCCCCGATGGTAGGTTTCATGGACCTTGCTGAGTTCCCGGGCGACAACGACCCTCCGCTCCGCCCCCAGGACGGTGGCGATATCCCGCAGGAGGGCGGCCAGGCGGTGCGGTGATTCGTAGAAGAGCGCGGTCCCGCTCTCGCCTTCGAGTCCCTTGAGACAGGCCCGCCTCGCCCCCTCGGTCCGGGGCGGAAATCCCGCGAAGAGGAACCTGCCGGTCGAGAGTCCCGATCCGGCCAGGGCTGTGACCAGCGCCGATGGTCCTGGCAGGACCTCGATCGTGATCCCGCGAGCGATCGCCTCTCTGACCAGGGGTTCACCCGGGTCGCAGATCCCCGGCATGCCGGCATCGGCGACCAGGGCCAGATCCTCCCCTGCCGCCAGCGCCTGCAGCAGCGAAGGCAGTCGTTGCCGGGTGTTGTGTTCGGTGAGACTCGACATCGGTGTTGTGATCCCGTAACGATCGCAGAGGATGCGGGTGCGGCGGGTATCCTCGGCGAGGATTCGTCTTACCTCGCCAAGGACGCGGATGGCACGGAAAGTGACATCCTCGAGGTTGCCGATCGGTGTCGGAACAAGGTACAACTTCCCCTGGATCATGGGTCGTCTCTTTCCCCCTTTCGTTCAGACAGCAGAGGTCACCTCGACCATGTCGCCGCGCAATTGGTTTCCATCGGGTCGATCCGGTCGTCTTTTCCTCCGGACGGCCATGGGGTTGATCGCCTTTGCCCTGGTTGCCTGCCAGACCCCTGTTGTTCCCCCTCCGGTTCGTTTCCCGGTTCCGGCCACACCTGAGCCCGAGAAAGCCCCGCCACGCGAGGAGAGGGCGATGCCCGGTCCCATGAGCGGCAACACCCGGAACAGCCTGAGGGAGGCCGATCGCCTCCTCGCTGCCGGCAAGAAGAAGCAGGCGTCGGAACTTCTTTATCGGCTCCTCGACAACGAAACGAACGCCGAGGCGCGGATCGAAGCCAAGGTGCGGTTGGGACAGCTCCAGTTGACCGGGCAGTACGCCGGGGAGGGTGAGGCTCTTCTCGCCTCCGCTGCCCGGGGCCTGCCCCATCCTCAGGCGCAGAAGGCGGCCTGGCTCCTGGCGTTGCACCGGATCGCCAACCATCGACCGCTGGAGGCGATGCCCCTTCTGGCCGGGCTTGACCGGCATTTGGGTCCGGAGAGCGGCGCCTGGGACAAGTTGCTTGAAGTCCTGTTTGCCAATCCGACCCCGGAGGTGGCGGCGGCTTTTCGTCAGGCGCTGCCGCCGCCGCCCCTTGGTTCCTCCCACGCCAAGCGTTTCCTGGAACTTTCGAACGCTGCCAAGCCGGAGGCCCTGGAGAGTCTCCTGATGAGCGGTGCCCTCCCGGAGTTCATTCTTCCCTTTTTCAAGCTGGCCCTGGGAGATCGACTCCAGCAGCAGGGGGAGACCCCCCGGGCGCGGCAACTCTGGGCGGAGGTCGCCGCCCTGGCCCCGGAGGGGGCCGGGGAGGAGGAGCGTGCCGCCTGGGAGGCCAGGCTCCGGTTACGCCAGGCCCCCTCCGGAGAGACCGTGCCCGTCGGACTCCTGCTGCCCCTCAGCGGCCGCCATGCCGCCCTCGGCAGGAATCTTCTGCATGCGGCCCAGAAGGCACTGAATGATCATCCCGACGCACCCCTCTCGCTGACGGTGGCCGACAGCTCCGACGACCCGGGGGTCACCCGTGCCGGGATGGAGCGGTTGCTGGGCTATGGTGTTCAGGCCGTGATCGGGCCGGTCTTTCACGAATCCGCTGTTGCGGCGATCGATATCGCCGTCAGCAAGAATATCCCCATCATGACCCTCAACAATCGTACAGAACTCTTGGGCCGGAACTCCGGTCCGGAACCTCTGGTCTTTCTCAACGCCTTCCTGCCCGAACAGCAGGCCGAAGCGATGGCTGCCTTCGCGACCCAGGGACGGAGTGGGCGCCGGACCGCCATTCTGGCCCCGGACAACACCTATGGCAAGCTCGTTGCTCGGGCCTACTCTCGTGAGGTCACCCGTCTGGGCGGTCAGGTGGTCCAGGAGGCCTATTTCCCGGAGGGGACCCGCGATTTCTCGCCCTGGTTGAAGACCCTGACCCGGCGCCCGGGCGGGGCGACCGGGGCGGCTGCGGCTACGCCCCTGGATTTCGATACCCTCTTTCTGCCCGTTCGCGCCGAGGATGCGCGCATCATGGTGCCGCAGACGCAGTTTTTCGGCATGCAGAGCCCGGAGGTCACCCTGCTGGGGACCTCGCAGTGGAAACGACCGGAACTCCTCGCCGAGGGGACTGCCCAACTCATCGGTGTCGTATTCTGCGATGTCGACGATGTGGCGCAGAAGCGGTTCGAGGAGAGCTATCGGGCGGTCTGGAGGGAGGCTCCCAACTCCCTGGCCGTTCTGGCCTATGACAGCGTCGCCATCCTTGCCCAGTTGCTGCGTGATCAGCGATCGGGGGGGCCTTCCTGGCGTTCGGCGCTCGTCCGTGCCGGGGGGTTTCGCGGGGCCACCGGAGAGTTGCGGATTACGTCTGACGGGGCCGTTCGCAGGGATTATCGCCTCTTTACCGTCGATCAGCAGGGGATCGTTCCCCTGATGACCGTTCCCGCTCCGGGCGGGAACGTGGGGTCTCCCGGGATGATCCCGACGCCGGCGGGCGTTGTTGCGCCGCCGGCTGGCGGGGGAATGGACGATGTCCTGTTGAAACCCTCCCCCCGGCTCGCTGTCCCTCCCGCCGGTGGCGGTTCAGTCCCTGTCCAGCTCGTTCCCGGTCGATGAGACGGACGACGGGTCGGGGAGCGGAGGGCGATGGCCGGTGGTTTTCTGGGGGCAATCGGGGCGGTGACAAATCCCGTTGTGGAGGTGGGGAGGGGTGGACTATCTTCCCTGCGGGGCGTATGTTTTAGAATATCCGGTAAAACAAGGAGTTGTTGTCTTGTCCGGGGTGGTTCCTGCCGGGTGCGGCGTGGTTGCCGACCGGTTGGGCGGCTGGTCTGGTGGGGAGGACGTGCCCGCAGCCTGCGGCACGCATGTGTGAAGGGCCCATGATCGAACCCGCGACCATAGAGGGTGTCCTCGACCACTTCGAGCGGACCCGGGAGATCTACACCGATTTTCTCGAACGGCAGCTGGCTCTCTTGCGGGAGTTCGTCAAGGAGGGCGGTCCCGAGGTCCAATCCATTACCGGTCGGGTCAAGGAGCGGGAGAGCCTGCGGCGGAAGATCCTCGATCCAGCCTCCTCCTACCGGAGCCTTGACGAGGTCCCCGACCTGGTGGGGATCCGCATCGTGACCTATTTTGTCGAGGATGTCGAGGCGATGGCCGAGATCCTCGGTCGGGAGTTCCGGGTTCTGGCGGCGCACCTGCCGGGACAAGGTGAAGGGGCGGATCCGGGTCGTTTCGGCTACCAGTCCCGGCATTACCAGGTGGGGCTTCGGGATGAGCGCCTCAAGCTTATCGAATACAGGCGGTTCAAGGGGTTTCAGGCGGAGGTACAGGTTCGCACGGTCCTGCAGCAGGCCTGGGCGGAGCTTTCCGGGCGGATGTGGTTTCGGGCCCTTCGCGATGTCCCACGAGAACATCGGCGTCGCATGGGGCGGGTGGTGAGTCTCCTGGAACTGGCCGACAACCAGCTGGACGGCATCCGTCCCCTGTTGCTCTCCGGGGATGGAGCTGTTCGCGATCACGAGCGGTCATTCTCCCACCCGGTGGTGGATTCGCCTGCGGTCCCTCTCCACGAGCGGGAGGGGGTTGGGCCGGTGGGGGAGCGGGACGGGCCTTCGGAAGAGGAGGCCCCCAATCCCGTTTCCGCCATTGGCAAGGCATCACTGGATGCCTTCATTCTGGGGAATGCCGTTGTCCGGCGGCTGGACGACGCCCTGGCCGGACGTTACGACACCAAGCTGGTCTTTCATGATCGGGCAGTGGAAAAGCTTCTCGGGGGACTCCGGTTTCTAGGGTTTCGCGAGGTCGAGTCCGTTGAGCGGGAGCTTGTGCGCCACGAAGAACTTCTGGGGGTGATCGCGGCGAACCTCTTCGGCGATCCCGCCGAGTGTGGTTACGAGTCGCTTCTCCGGGGAATTTCCCTCTTTCTCCTATGCTACATCCTGATCGCCAAGGGCGGAGATGAGGCCAAGGTCTCAGCCTTTCTTCAGGCCCATTCCCTCGAAGACCGGGAAGGATCCGAGCGGCTGGCCAAGGATCTGGTACTCTGGTATCGCCGGGCGATTGGCGAGGGGTGACGTCGGGGGGCGAAGGGCAATGCCGTGGGCCGCTCATGCAGGCCCCAGGGACGGAAAAGAGGTGACGTCGGATGTGAGGAACAACGACGGTTGGTGATCAAGGGGGCGGCGGTTTGGTCGCAAGCCGGGGGGATATCCAGGGTTGGAGTGTCGCCAGATGATCAAACGCGTTTCGGTGGACCGGCTCGTTCCCGGCATGTTCGTTCACGATTTCAACCACGATTGGAGGGATCCCTGCTGCCAGGATCGGGACCCCAATGCTTTTCGCGGGCAGCGGCTTCTTCGGACCGATGAGGAGATCCAGGCGATCATCGCCCATGGGTTGAAGGAACTCTACATCGATACGACCAAGGGGCGTGACGAGGAGGAGGCCCCGACCGCCCGGGAAGTGGAAGCGAGGCTTGCGGCCCAGCTTGCGGCCCTGGGGGATGAGGATGGAGAGGAACATCCGGTAGAGAGACCGCGGCGAACTTTCAATGAGGAGATCGGTCGTGCCTCCGAGGTACGGCGGGCGGCAAGGAAGATCGTCGGCGAGGTCCTGGGGGATGCGCGTTTGGGCCAGCAGGTTCAAGTCGCTCAGGTCAA
This sequence comes from Magnetococcales bacterium, assembly GCA_015229005.1. Lineage (GTDB taxonomy): Bacteria > Pseudomonadota > Magnetococcia > Magnetococcales > JADGCL01 > JADGCL01. The sequence goes on along the minus strand of JADGCL010000009.1, from coordinate 19,960 downwards.
GAGTGTCGTCCAGGAAATGGCCGAGTCCATGTTCCGGAACCCTGACGCGGTCCTCTCGCTCAGCCTGATCAAGCAGAGGGACGAATACACCTTCATGCATTCGGTCAATGTCGGTGTTTTCCTTATGTCCTTTTGCCGGGCGCTGGGATACGACGAGGGGCTGATCACTGAGGTCGGCGTCGGAGGCATGCTCCACGATATCGGCAAGATGAAGACCCCGGAGCGGGTCCTCAACAAGCCGGGGAAGCTTACCGACGAAGAGTTCCAGATCATGAAGCAGCATGTTGTCTGGAGTCGACGGGTCCTGGAGGAGTCTCCCGGGATTTCCGAGACGAGCCTGTTCGTCGCCAGCCAGCACCACGAGCGCTACGACGGGTCCGGGTATCCCAGGGGTCTCAAGGGAGACGAGATCGGCATCTTCGGGCAGATGGCCGCCATCGTCGATGTCTACGATGCCATCACCTCGGATCGGGTCTATCACAAGGGCAATACGCCGCATCAGGCCCTGAAGCGGATGCTGGAGTGGAGCCGGCATCATTTCAGTCCCGTTCTGTATCAGCAGTTCGTCCAGGTGGTGGGGATCTACCCGATCGGGACTCTGGTCCGGTTGGAGAATGGGCTGGTGGCCGTGGTCCTGCAGCCCAGTGCGGAGAGCCTCCTGCACCCGACCGTCAAGGTGGTGGCCGATGGCCGGAAGGGGGTGCTTCTCCAGCCGCACGATCTCAATCTGATGGAGAAGAAGGGGGATTCGGCCGGAGGTTACAAGATCGTCGGTGTCGAGTCCGCCGAGAAGTGGAAGATCAATCCCCGGATGTTTCTGCCGGAGCCGAAGCTCTTCGAGTAGGGTTTCCCCGGGGTGCCATGCGTCTGTCCCTCGCTTCGCTGCGCGCCAAGATCCTCCTGGGCTATGTGGTGATCGGCCTTCTGATCCTGACCCTCTCGGTGGTGGCCTATGGGGATCTGGGGCAGCTCCAGAGGGGGGTCCGGCTTGGTGCGCATGTGACGGATTTCCTGAATGTTTCCCTGGAATTGCGGCGTTACGAGAAAAACTATTTCCTCTACCGGGATGCAAGCGATCTGGAGGCCTTCCGCCGCTGGTTGTTGCGGGCGCGTGGTCTCTTTCAGGAACACCTTTCGCCGGTTGATTGGCCTGACTTGCCGGAACGGTCTCTGGTCGAGACGATCCGGGCCTACAGCGAAGCCATGGAGCGATTGGCCCGGCTTTCGCCACTCTCCGAGCCTGGGGAGCGGGCGCGTCTGGAGAATGCGGTACGTCTGCACGGTCGGCGGCTGGTTACCGCTGCCGAGAGTCTCTCGGACAGCGAGATGCAGCTGCGTTTCGCCATCCTTGACAGCCACAGGCAGGCGGTGTTGGTAACCGTTGCCCTGATGCTCCTCGTCGTTCCCGTCGTTGGTCTGTTTCTCGGACGAGTGGTAACGCGTCCTCTGGAGGCGATCGAACGGACCATGCGCCTGGTGGCTCAGGGGCATCTTGGACCGATCGCCCTGGTCTCCCGGGATCGGGAGGTTCTCTCTTTGACTCTGGCCTTCAATCGTATGCTTCAGGAGCTTCAATCCCGCCAGGCGCACCTGGTGCGCTCCGAAAAAATGGCCTCCCTGGGGACCCTCCTGTCGGGGGTGGCCCACGAACTCAACAATCCGCTTTCGAACATCGCCACCTCCTGCCAGATCCTCCTGGAGGAGCCCGAGTTGCCACCCTTTCAGCGGGAGATGCTGGCACAGATCGATCAGCAGACGCTGCGGGCGCGGGATATCGTCCTCTCTGTCCTGAATTATTCCCGCCACCGTCCTTTTCAGAGGGAAGAGGTCGTGGTGGATCTCCTGATCGCGGAGTCGGTTCGGCTCCTCAGTGGCCAGGTGGGGGCGGGGGTCGCCATCGAGCGCCGGGTCGAAGCGGGTCTTTGTGTTCGTGCGGATCGCCAGCGATTGCAGCAGGCGCTGCTCAACCTGATCAAGAACGGCGTCGATGCCGTCGGAGGGAAGGGCGAGGTGGTGATCGAGGCGAGGAGTCTCCCCGAAGGGGCCATGGCCCTCGAAGGCGGGGGGCCTCGCCTGGTGGTGGGGGATACCTTCGGCTGCAGCGTGCGACCGGTGGTGGAAATCGTGGTGCGGGACACCGGCCCGGGGATTGCGCCGTCGGTGTTGCCGAGCATCTTCGACCCGTTTTTCACCACCAAGGAGACCGGAGAGGGGTACGGTCTGGGGCTCTTCGTCACCCACGAGGTCGTCGGGCAGCACGGGGGGTGTCTCGTGGTCGAATCGCTGCCGCCGCATGGGGCCACCTTTCGCCTGCTCCTTCCCCGGGAGGAGCCGGTTGCGGAGGCCGGTGAGTTTCTCCCGGACGCCGGGAGCATCGGGGAAACGGAGGATCGCCGGTGACGGGGGGGCGCCTGTTGATCGTCGACGATGAAAAGATCGCGGTGAACAACCTCGCCCATGTCATGCGGAAGGAGGGGTATGAGGTCACCACCGCCACTTCCGGCGCCGCTGCCCTGCGTTTGATGGCGGAGCAGGGCTTCGAGGTGATCCTGACCGATCTCCGCATGAGCCGGATCGACGGGATGGACATATTGGAGTCGGTGCGTCGCCAGGCGACCGATACCGAGGTCATCATCATCACCGGTTTTTCGACCCTGGAATCGGCCGTCGAGGCGATGAAGAGGGGGGCTTATTCCTATATTGCCAAGCCGTTTCGCCTGGAGGAGGTGCGCCGGGTGACGGCGGAGGCGGTGGCGAAGGTGGAGCGGGGCCGGGAGGATCGCCGCCTCAAGCAGGAGGTGGTCGGACGGCGTGACGAGGGGGGGATCATCACCCGGGACGGACGGATGCATCGGTTGATCGAGACCGTGCGGCAGGTATCACCGACCGACTGTACGGTTCTGATCACCGGTGAGAGCGGGGTCGGCAAGGAACTCTTTGCCCATTTCGTTCACGAGACCAGCCGCCGGGCCCGGGGGCCTTTCGTGGCGGTCAACTGCAGTGCCTTCAACGAGGGGGTTCTGGAGAACGAGCTGTTCGGCCATGGTCGGGGAGCCTTCACCGGGGCGGGGGGAGAACACAAGGGGCTCATCGAATCGGCCAATGGCGGCACCCTCTTTTTCGACGAGATCGCCGAGATGTCGACCTCCATGCAGGTCAAGCTCCTGCGGGTGATCCAGGAGCGGGAGGTGCGTCGCCTGGGGGAGGTGATCAACCACGAGGTCGACGTTCGTTTCGTCGGCGCCACCAACCGTGATCTGGCGGAGGAGGTCCGCCAGGGGCGCTTTCGTCAGGACCTCTACTATCGCCTGAATGTCGCCCATGTGGCGATCCCCCCCCTGGTGGAGCGTCGGGGCGATATTCCCCTCCTTTGTCACCATTTTCTCGACCAGTTCGCCCGGCAGTTCCAGAAAAAGGTCACCGGGATCGAACCCAGGGCCATGGAACTTCTCATGGCTTATGATTATCCGGGGAATGTACGGGAGCTGCGCAACATCATCGAGCGCGGGGTGGCCCTGGCCACCGGGGAGCTTTTTCTGGAGTCGCATCTGCCCAATGCCCTGGTGGAGGTCCCGATTCATGCCCCGCGGCTCCCGGATGGGAGGCTGCCGACGCTGGAGGAGCGGGAGAAGGCCTACATCCTCTGGGTGATGCAGCACGAGGCCAGGGGCAACCAGACCCTGGCGGCCAGCATATTGGGGATCGATCGGGTCTCCCTGTGGCGCAAGCTCAAGAAGTACCAGAGCGAAGGTGAGTGAGGGGGGCGCGAGGGGAGGGGGGTGTTGCATCCGGCAATGCGTTGTGGCGAAATGCAACAGGCGCGTCTGTTTCCTGTTTTTCCTTTGATATCAATCTGTAGATGGAGATTTTCCGGGTTGGCCTTCGTCGGCATTGCGAAATGCAACGCCGGTGCCTCCGTTTTTCCCTGGTTGAATAATAATATCAATTGAAAATCAATTGGTTAGCGCATCCTCTCGGGGTGGCGCACTCTATGCTTTGACCTCGCTATCCGGTGTGGGTCCCGGCTCCGTCGCAACCACCATCGAAATCGAAGGGGAGTTTCTCCATGTCCTACGCGGATATCGTCCTGGATCGCATATTGGCTTCCGAAGCCAAATCGGAAGGAGAGGTTCCCGGATCACACCGAGGGAAGAGCCGGGCAGCTCGTTCCGCTCCTCAGGGGGTGGTGTCGCGGCGTCAGGAACCCGGGCGGGGGAGGCGGGCCTCCGGGGAGAGAGACTGGGGAAGGCTGGTTGGACTGGGGCTGCTGGTGACCGCTCTGTATGGGCTGCTGTTCGTCGAAGAACGGGTGGTCCTGGAATATTCCACCCGCGGAGGTTTCTACACCATTGTTCCGATCTTGATCGCATTCACTTTTTCGGCGGCCCATGGATCCTTCACGGCGGCCTTCTGGAGATCCTTGGGGATTCGCGGCAAAAGTTCCGTGGCGTAGTAAATAAATGTTGGTGGCATGGAAGACCGGCGATGCCGGATTAATGGGTGAAAGGCAAGGAGGCACTATGGAAGGGATTAATTTTATCCATCTTGGCATGGTCGACGTCTTCTATTTGTTTGTCGTCGGTTTTGTCGGAGGCATGGTCAGTGGTTTCATCGGCTCCGGCGGGGCGTTCGTGCTGACTCCGGCCATGATGAGCATGGGGGTGCCCGGTATCGTCGCGGTGGCGAGCAACATGTGCCACAAATTTCCCAAGGCCCTCGTCGGGGCTCTCAAACGGGCCAAATATGGTCAGGTGGACTGGAAGATGGGGCTCATCATGGGCGGTTCCGCCGAGGTTGGGGTCCTGGTGGGCATCCACTTCCAGGAGGGCATCAAGAAGGCGTTCGGCGACGCGGGCTCGAACCTTTACGTCTCCGTGGCCTTTGTGATCGTCCTGGCTTTGGTGGGTGGGTTTGTCCTGCGTGACGCGGTTCGCACCTACCGCTCCGGGGGGGCGGAGGAGAAACCCGGGCGTCTCGCCTTGTGGGTGCAATCGGTCAACATTCCCGGGACGATGGTCTATTTTTCGAGCATCAAGACCCGGGTCTCGATCCTCTTCACCATTCCCTTGGGTTTTGCGACCGGGCTCCTGGCGGCCACCATCGCCGTCGGCGGATTCATCGGGGTTCCCGCCCAGATCTACGTCGTGGGACTCACCAGCATCATGGCCTCGGCCACCGAGCTTGTGACCGCCTTCGTCATGGGGCTTGGGGGTACGATCAAATTTTCCTGGGGCGGTTACGTCGACGTTCGCCTGGCGATGATCATCCTGGCGGGTTCCCTCTTCGGTATCCAGTTGGGGGCGATCGGGACGACCTACGTCAAGCCCTACCTGATCAAGCTGGTGATGGGGGTGGTGATGCTCACCGTGCTGGTGAGCCGGGCGCTGGTCATTCCTGTTTACCTCTCCCAGTTGGAGCTCATCCCCCAATTTTCCGCCGGGACGACGGCCTGGTTGAAGAATACGAGCTTCGCCATCATGGTCCTGGCGCTCCTCCTGGCGGCGGGCATCATCCTTACGGCTCTTGTCAAGGGGATGCGGGAGGATGCGACCGAACGCCGGGCCCACGAGGTGATGGCCTGAGACCTGCCGGGTTGTGCGGGAGCCCCGAGCCCCGGGGCTCTGGCACCCCACTCTTCGGGACGGCTGTGGTTTCTCTTGTGTGTTCGTCCCCTCCCTCTGTCGAACTGTTGGACCACTCCTGCTGAGGTGACGCCATGAACGGGATCCGGGATCCGCGCCCGAACGGCCATTTTCGCAACATTCTTCTCGCGACCGACGGCTCCGAATATGCCGGCGGAGCCGAGGCTTTGACCGCTGCCATGGTTCTCCGTTTCGGGGGGCGGGTGACGGTCATGCAGATGGCGTTGTTCGACCCGACCATGGAGGCCTATGCCGGCGACGCGAAGGAGCAGGTGAGGATCGTCCGGGAATCCCTGGACAAGGTCCGGGATCGCCTCGACCGGCAGGGGGTGCCTTGCTCCCTGATGGTGAGGCAGGGAGAGCATCCGCACCAGGAGATCATCGATGCCGCAGCCGCAATCGAGGCCGATCTGGTGGTCATGGGGCGCCGCGGACGGCGTGGGTTGGCGCGGCTGATGCTCGGTGATTCCACGGCGCGGGTCGTGGCTCTTTCGCCGCGCCCGGTCCTGGTGGTTCCCAGGGCGGCTGGTGGTTCCCTCTGGACTTCCTCCAGCATTTTGCTTGCCACGGACGGTTCCCCCTTCAGCGAAATGGCAGGCGCCAGGGCAACGATGCTCGCCAAAGCCGCCGATGTACCTCTCCGGGTCATTTCCGTGGTCGAAAGCAAGAATCATGGGCCTCACTTCGAAAAGGCGCATGCCGCTGTGGAACAGGCGGTTGGTCGTGCCACGGAAGCAGGGGTGAGGGCGCAGGGCGAAGTCCTGGAGGGAGATTCGCCCGCAGAGGTCATCGCCGGGGAGGCCCATGCTGGTAAGGTCGGTCTGGTGGTGGGCGGCAGTCACGGTCGCACCGGCCTGGGGCGGGTCTTCATCGGGAGCGTCATGGAACGCTTGCTGGGCAAGGTCCACTGCCCGGTGCTGGTCGTCAAGGAGGGGTGAGGGTCCTGTACCGTTGAGGCCGGGGTTAACGCTCCTGGACCTTTGAGTTTCGCGGTTTCTACAGGGGCCGGGAAATCGTCCGACAATGGTGGCGGGAGGATTTCCCGGTGTTCCGCACCAGGCCCTGTTCACAATTGGCCCCGGAGACCTTGTGCGGTGTTGTAGGGCATCTCCGCTGTTCACATACCGCGTGTATGTTGCGCCGCCCGAGGCCCCGCGCCTCGCCTGAATGCCTCCGGAACCCAATTGTGAACAGGCTCTAGTCCCGGTCGTCAGTGGGGCACCACCCCTGTGCCGGTGAAGAGATCGCTGTTCAGCAGAAAGTGGATCCAGATGCTGGCGGCGTAGCCCAGGGCGATTGCCGGGGTCCATTTGAGATGGGAAAAGAAAGTGTAGACTCCTCGGGCCTGTCCCATCAGGCCGACCCCGGCCGCAGATCCGACTGAGAGGAGGCTGCCTCCGACCCCGGCGGTCAGAGTCACCAGAAGCCATTGGCCGAGGTCCATGTCCGGTTGCATGGTCAGGACGGCGAACATGATCGGTATGTTGTCGACTACCGCCGACAGCAGGCCGATCAGGACGTTGGCGGTGGTGGCGCCCAGACCGGTGTAGATTACATGGGAAACGGTGGCCAGATAGCCGATGAACCCGAGACCGCCGACGCAGAGGATGACCCCGTAGAAGAAGAGCAGGGTATCCCACTCGACCCGCCCGACCTGACGAAAGAGATCGAAGGGGAGGTCGCCGGCTTCGATCTCGTAACGGGCGCGGCGCTTATCGGCCTTGCCCTCTATTTGACCGAAGGTCCGGCGCAGGTAGAAGCCGAAGAGCTGGAGGTAGCCGAATCCGAGCATCATCCCGGCGACGGGGGGCAGGCGGAGGAAGTTGAAGAAAAGAACGGCGGTGACGATGGTGGCGAGGAAGAGAAGGATGATTCGGACCCCGCCCCGTTTGATGGGCACCAGGGGGCCTCCCTCCTCCGGACTGACCTTGGGAACGGCGAGGCTCATCAGAAAGGCGGGGACCCCCCAGTTGACCAGCGAGGGGATGAAGAGGTGGAAGAAATCCCCGAACGGAACCAATCCTTTCTGCCAGACCATCAGGGTGGTGATGTCCCCGAAAGGGCTGAAGGCGCCGCCGGCGTTGGCGGCGATGACGAGGTTGATGCAGGCGAGGACGACGAATTGGGGACTGCTGCGTCCCACCGCCATGACCACGGCCCCCATGAGGAGGGCGGTGGTCAGGTTGTCGGCGACCGGGGAGATGAAGAAGGCGAGGAGCCCGGTGATCCAGAAGAGGGATCGATAGCCGAACCCGGCCTTGATCAACCGGGAGCGCAGCGCCTCGAAGACGTTTCGTTCTTCCATGGCGTTGATGTAGGTCATGGCGACGAGCAGGAAGAGGCAGAGTTCGGCGAACTCCAGGATATTGTGGCGGATAGCCTCTCCGGCGTTGTCTGGGTGGCCGGCGGCGGCGTAAGCCCAGGCCACCAGGAGCCAGATGACGCCGGCGGCGACGACGACCGGCTTCGATTTCTTGAGGTGGGTGTACTCCTCGGCCATTACCATGGCGTAGGAGAGGACAAAAATCCCCAGGCAAATGAAGCCGACCGGGGAGGTGGTCAGATCGAGGGGAGGCCCCTTGCTGACGGTCGAGGCCCAGGCGGATCCGGGGAAGAGCGCGACCACGCTGGCCAGAGTGGCGAAGGCCGAGGTTCCCCGGGCAGTCGTGCGGGGATGGATGAACTTTCCGGGAGAGGGATTTTCGGCAATCATGGCGAGTCATTCTTTCCAGGGAGGTGATCACGAAAACCGGAAGCCACCCGCCTGCGCCCTGTTTCGACCAAAGTGGAGAGGGGCGGCAAAAGGGGGGCTACTCGTCCAGGATGGCACGCAGATGGGCGAGCCGCTTGATCAGAAATCCGGCGATATTCTTCCAGAAGAGCCCCTGGGACGTCGGCGACAGGAGCGCCACGATATCCGGGGTCAGGTCGTAGAGCAGGGCGTCGCTCTCGGCGATGATGGCGATCTGGTGAGGCGAGCCGGGATCCAGCAATCCCTGGAGGGCGATGACGGTCCCGGCCTCGTACTCGATGTGACGGAAGGGGTGCCGCAGACCCTTGACCTGGATGAGAAGGTCGCCGCTGCGAACGATCCAGGCCCGGTCGGCGCGGTCTCCGCGCAGGAAAACCGCCTCGCCCTGCTTCACGACATGCCGGTTTTTCTCCAACCGAAGGGCCAACTCCCGGAGGTCGCTCGCGGGGATGCCATCGAAAGCTCTGCTGTCGGCCAGGAATCGTTCAAGATCTTGGCTCATGGGTTTGGCCTCGCTTCGGTGTAGGGGTGGGAGGAGGCGATCTTCGAGCCCTGGTCGGGTGGGGCGACCGACTGGGCAAGCGGCAGGTGGGGCAACAGCGGAACTAATCCAAGCCGGTCCAGACTATATCCCAGGGCGATCACCGGCGGTTTCTTGAGAGTCAAAAATCCAACCAAGGCTGAGCCTATTTGAAGCCATATCACAGGGCGATCACCGGAGTCAACCAAGAGCCCGGCAACGAGGCCGCAAGGAGCCGCCTTCCGGCGATGGCCTCACACGACATTGCCACCGATGACATTGCGATAGCGGTGACCATAGAGCGGTTCATCGGGATCGAGTTCCAGGTCGAAGCGGGCCGGGATCTTCGCGTCCCAACTTACCTGACGATAGCCGAGGCAGAAGAGGTAGATCGAGGCCCGGTCGGCGCCATTGGCGCTGCAATAGCGCAGGGCCAGCCCGTTGGCCTCGTAGAGTTTCCGCATGGCGTGCGGGGTGAATCGCCAATAGTCCGAATAGCCGCTGCCGTGGACTTGCTGGATGTAGGGGACGACCACGATCACCACGTCGCGGGAGAGACGGCAGAGGTTGGCGAAGGCCTGGTGACACTCGAAAATATGTTCCAGGGTCGTGTGATTGAAGACGACATCGAAACCACCCACCAGCTCCGCCGGCAACTCCCGGGTGAGGTCCAGGTAGATCTCCCCGGCCATGCCCTGCATCCCCTTCTGCCCGGGCTCGAAGTTGGTTACCCGGTAATCGCTGGCGGCTGAAAAATAGTCCCGATAGCGCCCCCCCTCCTTGTCCACGTCTGTCCAGCCGCTGACGTTGACCACCGATCCCTCGAACAGGGGGGCGAAGCGGGCCAGTTCCCGATTGGAAAAACGCCTGGGCACACCGAACTTGCGGTCCTTGGGGTCCTCGGCGGGAGGGGCCCGGAAGTTGCCGAGAAGTCGTTTCAGGGGATTGAACAGGGTCGCCTCCGCTTTCGGGTTCCCGATCGGAAGCTGCGACGATGGCCAAAATGTCGGTGAGAAGTCAACAAGTTTCTGCTAGACTCCCACGGAGAGGATGGGGTGGGGGAGCAGGGCGGTTGCGGGCGGAGCTGACACGACGGGGAGTGGGGGTGTCCCGGGCTATGGCAACAATCACGTTCGATACCCTCAAGTATGCACAGCAGCTGCGGTCGTCAGGCGTTCCCGGCGAACAGGCGGAAGCGTTTGCCAGAGCCCATGCCGAGGCGATGGCCGAGGCTGCGGGCTCCACTCTCGCGACTAAAATGGATGTCGCTGAGCTGAAGGCCGAGCTGCGGGTCATCCAGTGGATGGTCGGGGTGATCCTCCTGGTTACGGTCATCCCCGTTCTCAAGGATCTTTTCCTCGGCCACTGATCGGCGGAGCCTCTCCTGGTCGTTTTTACCCCCTGAGAGGCGTATTCACGGGGCCTCGAGCATCTCCCGGTGGCGGGCGAGCGTTGCCAGTATTCTCTCCGCCAGCAGGCCGTTCAGGATCCCCGTTCCCCAGGACATCCCCAGGAGCCACGGCAGCAAGCCGAAGACCCCCACATGGCCGACCACCACGAGGTAGGCCATGACCACTTGCGCCAGCATGTGCGCCAGCGACGCCGCCAGCGAGGCCCCCACCGGCCCCAATCTCTCCCCGGCGAGGGAGACCAGGCGCAGGGCCAGGAGCGCCCCCAGCGCCCCCGCGAGGCTCATCAGGAAGGTCGGCCCCAGGAAACTCCCCGAGGCCAGGGCGCCCGCGACCACCCGAATCAGGGAGACGGCCACCGCCCCCGACCAGCCCACCACTGCAAAGGCCACCAGGGTGAAGACATTGGCCAGTCCCAGTTTGAACAGGGGCCCGAAACCCGGCAGCGTTGACTCCAGAAGGTGCGCCGCGACCGAGGCAGCCGCCAGGGTCGAGATCAACCCGTCCCGGCGCGACCCGGAGAGCCCTCCCGCCCAGGAAGTCCGCGCCGATGGTCGTTTCCCGTTCACCGGAAGCATCCGATTTCCCCGATCGTCCCTTTCGCCTGACGGAACCGGAGGCACTCCTCACGACAGGGGCCGCCACACTCCGAGACAGGCCCTGAAGGGTTGCGATATCGCACGCACCTATTCCGCCAGGGCATCGAACCTCTCTCCTGGAGGAGAGATCCCTTCCCCGGAGACCGCCGGACTCCCCCGCAGGACAAGCATGATCCCGCAAGGCACGCACGCCGCGACCTGACCCGTCCGGGTGATCCACCCCGTGCGCGTACCGATCAGTCGTGGGCTCCGGTATTCCAGCAACCGCGCCCCACCACGCCGGGTCTCCACCTTCACCCGTCCCAGCTTTCCCTCCACCTCGACCCACGCCTCCCGGTCGAGCGGCAGGACCCGCACTGCCCGATTGTCGCGAAGAACGACCACCTCTCCCCCGGGGGTGGCCGTGAGCCGCTGTTGGTAGCCGAGGAGAACGATCCCTATGGCGCTGACCCCGATCAGCCATCTGTCCCAGGGGGTGGTCGCCCCGCGCAGGCTTCGGAACGCCGCACCTGCCAGGGGAATGGTCTCCCGCAAGAAACGCCCAGGCCGCATCGGTCGGAACCCATCGAATAGAGAGCTGTGCCGCCGGAATCAATCGGTTACACCGATCGACTCCGTAAGGTGGGGGGCGGCGACAAAACCGGCGGATTGCCAGATCTTCATTCCCTCTTCGATGATCAGGGCTTCGCACCCCGGGAAATGTTCCAACAGGCGGATTCCTCGCTCCCGCCCCAGGACGAAGATGGCCGTCGACAAGGCATCGCCCAGGGTGGAATCGGTTGCCTGCACGGAAACAGAAATCACCCCGGAAACAGAGGGATAGCCGGTGGCGGGGTCGAGGATGTGATGGAATCTGACCCCGGCGTGCATGAAGAATCGCTCATAGTCGCCGGAGGTCATCATCGCCCGATCCCCGGAGAGGCGCGACACCCGGATCACCCCGCCCTCCTCTCGCGGATGGCGCAGCCCGATCACCCACGGTTCCCTCCCCTTGGCGCCGATGAGCCGCAGATCGCCGCCACCGGAGACGATCGCGTTGTCGACCCCCTCCCGACGCAGGACGGCAACCGCCTGGTCGATGGCATAGCCCTTGGCGATGGCCCCCAGATCGAGACCGAAGGCGGCATTCGTCAACTGCACCCGACCGGCGGCGGCATCGATGAGGATCCCATCCCCACTGTCGGCCAGCCGGCGCCAGCGGTCGATGGACTCCGGAGACGGGGGTTCCCGGGGAGCCGGTTCCCGGCTGAAGCCCCAAAGGCGGACGAGGGGCAGCAATCCCGGATGAAAGGCGCCCCCGGAGAGACGTTGTATCTCCAGGGCTCGTCCGAGAAGATCGACCAGCTCCGGCGAGGCTTGTAACCACTGTCCTCGCGGAGCATCGTTGATCCGGGAGAGTTCGCTCTCGGATCGGTTGGGGCTCATCATTGCCTCGATCCGCTCGATCTCGGCAAAGGCCCGCTCCACCGCCGCCTCTTCCCGGGTCGGTTCGAGGCCCCAGGTCGAGATGGTCACCACCGTTCCCAGAGCCAGGCGGATGCTCTTGTGCCCCTCGGAGGGGCCTTTCGGCGCAGGCGCGTCGCCGCAACCGCCCGCAAGCCCGATCGCAAGCATCGTCAGGAACCAGAACCGCCCGTTCCACCGCTCCTTTTTCCCCATGCCGGACCCGAGGCCCCGGAGCCCTCTCGGGATCGGGGCACTTCCCGGGGAGCTGGCGCGATCACCGGGGACGGAGCCATCCCGCACGAGCCCGTCTGCCACGCTCATCGCCAATCTCCCCAGAGTGTCTGTACCGCCGCGATTGCTGCCAGGGCGGCGGTTTCGGTACGCAAGATCCGCGGACCAAGACGGGCGATGACAAAACCCAGATGGTCCCGGGCGTGGATGACCTCCTCCTCGGCCAGCCCCCCCTCTGGACCGATCAGCAAGGTGACCTCGCCGGTCGGCGATTCGCCCGAAAAGCGACCGAGATTGGCCCCGATCGCTGCCTCCTCCCAGAAGAGGAAGCGGGGACCTGGTGGCAGAAGAGCTGCCAGTTTTTCCCAGGTGGTCGGTGGGTGAAGGAGGGGCAATCTGTCGCGACCGCACTGCTCGGCGGCTTCGATGGCGATCTTCCGCCAGCGCTCGCCCTGGTGGTCGGCGCGGGCGGCGATGGGACGGCTGACGCCCCGGCGGCAGACGAGGGGCACCAGGGCGGTGATACCCAACTCCACTCCCTTCTGCACCACCCAGTCGAGACCGCCCCCCTTGGGAAGACCCTGGACCAGGGTGATGCGGAGGGGGGCTTCCGGGAGAGGGGGATGGTGGTCGCCGATGAGGAGGCTCCAGCCACTCTCCTGTCGTTCCATGACCGCCTCCCACTCCCCTCCACGGCCATCGAAGAGGCGAACCGCGGAGCCGGGAGGCAACCGCATGACCCGGGTCAGATAGTGAAGGGTGGCCTTGGCCAGGACAAGACGCCGACCGGTGGCCAACTCCTCGGCGAAGAAAAGACGGGGGATCATGGGAGGGGACCGTCGATTATCCTTGGTGGGGCCACCTGCGGGGCATCGGGGGCACGGGTTGCCGTGGGATTCTGCCTGGCGTATCCTCCGCGAGCCTCGGTTGTCCGGGGCCAGACGCCGTCCGGGGCCTGTTCGAGAGCGACAGACCACCCCCGAGACGATATACCGGTTGGTGGAATCTGTACATGGCTCTGCCCTTCACGATCGACCTCCGGGGAGATTGGTTCCCGGCAGCGAGGCTGGCGTCTGTTGCGGGGACGATGTTGACCGTTCCGGATCGGGCGGTGTTGACCTGCTCCGGTTCGTTGACGCGACACCTGGAAGAGAGTTGGGGACGACCGGTCGGGGTCCGCCTGGCGGGACAGCGGGTGGTTGCGGCGCTGATGGGAGAGGGACCCCATTGGGGGGAGGGACACCGACCGCCCGGACCGGGGCCGGTGTTGCTGCGCGATGCCTGGTTGGACGATGGCCTGCAGGAGCGGGTATTTGCCCACTCGCAGATGGCGGTCGCCGCCCTTCCGGAGCCGATCCGGGCGGCCATCCAGCAGGGAGAAAGGCCGCTGGGGACTCTCTTCACCGAACAGGAGCTGTCGGTGCAACGAGCCTTGCTGGAGTTGGCCCGGGCCCGGGTACCCTACCTGGCCGGTTTCCTGGGGGTGGACGAGGGGCGTCTCTTCTGGTGTCGACGGTCGCTTTTCGCGGTGGACGGAAAACCCCAGGCCCGGATCCTGGAGATCTTTCTGCGCGAACACCCCGGCTGACCCGACAAAAAAAGATAGTACCGAGAGTGGTTGGGGGAGCCCGAGGGGGAGGCTCTGCCTGCCCCCTCGGTGGGGGCTCGGGGGCGAAGCCCCTGAAATAACAGGATGATATCCTTGCCTATGCCCCCCTGAACGGTTACGCCTATTTGTTCTTGGCCCGTTGTTCTTTTTTGCGCTCGTGTTCCTTGAGAAAGCGTTTCCGGAGACGAATGCTCTTGGGGGTGATCTCGACCAGTTCATCGTCGTTGATGAACTCCATGGCCTGTTCCAGGGAGTGACGCACCGGCGGGGTCAGGATCACGTTTTCATCGCTGCCGGCGGCGCGGATGTTGGTCAACTGCTTGGTCTTCATGGGATTGACGGCGAGATCGTTGTCGCGGCTGTGGATGCCGACGATCATCCCCTGATAGATCTCCTCGCCGGGGGCGACCATCATCCGTCCCCGATCCTGGAGATTGAAGAGGGCGAAGGGAACCGCCCGCCCCTCCTCGCGGGAGACCAGCACGCCGTTGCGGCGACTCCCCAGGGACTGGGGAAGATAGGGGCCGTACTGGAGAAAGACGTGGTGCATGATGCCGCTGCCGGAGGTGAGGGTCCGGAATTCGGTCAGGAAACCGATGAGTCCCCGGGCGGGGATGACGTAGTCGAGGCGGACGCGCCCCTGGCCGTCGGGGACCATGTCGGTAATTTCCCCGCGACGACTGCCGAGGGCCTCCATGATCGCCCCCTGGTGAACCTCTTCGACGTCCACGGAAAGCTGCTCGTAGGGTTCCAGACGCTCTTCCCCCTCCTGCTTGAGAATGACCTGCGGGCGGGAGACGGCCAACTCGTACCCTTCCCGGCGCATATTCTCGATCAGGATTCCCAGGTGCAGCTCGCCCCGTCCCGAGACCTGGAACTTGTCGGGATTGTCGGTCTCCTCCACCCGCAAGGCGACGTTGTGGGTCAACTCGCGGAAGAGCCGGTCGCGCAGTTGCCGACTGGTGACATACTTGCCCTCTCGCCCCGCCAGGGGGGAGTCGTTCACCTGGAAGGTCATGCTGACGGTGGGCTCGTCGACCGAGAGAGGGGGCAGGGGGTGGACATGGTCCGGGTGACAGAGGGTATCGGAGATGCCGAGGCGCTCGACCCCGGTAATGGCGACGATCTCTCCGGCTACTGCCTCCCCGGTCTCGATCCTTTCCAGACCCAGGAAGTTGAAGATCTTGAGGATCCGCCCGGGACGCACGTTCAGACTGGGGTCGATGACGGCGACGGGGGTATTGGTCCGGACACGTCCCTGCTGGATGCGCCCGATGCCGATCACGCCGACGAAACTGCTGTAATCCAGGGAGGAGATCCGCATTTGAAAGGGGGCGTCGAGGGTGACCTGGGGGGGCGGAGTCTCGCGAACGATGGTTTCAAAGAGAGGGGTCATGTCCTGACCGGGCTGGGCGGGATCGAGCGAGGCGTATCCCATCAGGGCAGAGGCGTAGACGGTGGGAAAATCGAGCTGGGAATCGGTGCCGCGAAGCCGGTCGAACAGATCGAAGGTCTGATCCAGGACCCAGTCCGGTCTGGCGCCGGGACGATCCATTTTGTTGATCACGAGGATGGGACGGAAACCCATCGCAAAGGCCTTCTGGGTGACGAACCGGGTTTGCGGCATCGGCCCGTCGACGGCGTCCACGAGGAGAAGGACCGAATCGACCATGGAGAGGACCCGTTCGACCTCGCCGCCGAAGTCGGCATGTCCCGGGGTGTCGACGATATTGATGTGCCACCCGCGCCAGTGGATGGCGGTATTCTTGGCCAGGATGGTGATTCCGCGCTCCCGCTCCAGATCGTTCGAATCCATGATCCTCTCGGTGTGGGCGGCCTTGGCGGAGAGGGTTCCGGACTGGCGAAGGAGCTGATCGACGAGGGTGGTCTTGCCGTGGTCGACGTGCGCGATAATGGCGATGTTACGGAGCTTGTCCATAGGATCGGGATCTTCTTTCCATGGCCGAATGGTCGCGGCCCATCGGAGACTCGAAGCCGGACACCGGGATGGCGTTATACAGGCAATGCCCCAGCGGCGAAACCTTTTTCTTCGGTAAGACCCGGCCCGCGCCGGAAAACCCGGACCGGCGTTCGTGCGGGTTGGGCGTTCGTGCGGGTTGGGGGAGTCGGGGGGGGAACGGGAGATCGAAGGCTTCCTCCGGGCGGAAGCGGTATTTTTTCTTTTTCTTCCGGGTGTGGAATCCCGTTCTTGGCCGACCAAGGAGGGATGACCTTGTTTTTCACCGGCGGGGCTTGCCCCGGTGGCACCCTGGTCTCTTGTCAACGGGGGACTTATGGCAATATTGGCGCGTTTTTTTTCTGTGTTTCTGCTCTCCGGTCTGTGGAGCCTCACTGCCGTTGCGGATTGGCCGGTAACGACGATCACCACGGCGGAACTCTACCGGATTCGGAGCGGGGAGAGTCGGGTCTACCACCTGGAGGAAAATTCCAGGGTTCTGGTTTTCGATTTCGCCGATCTGGCGGAACAGGGGGCTGCTCTCAATCGCCTGGCGACGTTCCTGGAAAAACGCGGCGGCGAACTCCTGGACGACGCCGGTCTGGCGGCACGGATCCTGGCGGACGGGGTGGACCCCAACCACTACTATCTGGGCCACGACTACCGCATCGCCGATGTGGCGCGGTTTTTCAATACCGCCCGGGACCGGGGAATCACTCTGAACTCTTCCGAACGCGATCTCTTGTCCAAGCTTCTCGCCTCGGCGTTCCTCGTCGCCGATTTTCGGGGATTGGTCGCCAGGGAACACGAACTTGTCCTGATCGGCGTCAGCCAGGCCCGCGCCAGCGAGGATGGCCGGCACACCGATATGAACGAACGGACGCTCACCCTGCGCCACGAGCTCAGTCACGGGGAGTTCCTGACCAACCCGGATTTCCGGCAGTATTGCCGGGAGTTCTGGATGGGATTGCGACCGGCGGAACGGGAAATCTTCCGCGAGGAATTGGCCAGGCTGGGTTACGATCCCGAAAACGAGGAGCTGATGGTCAATGAAATGCAGGCCTTCCTTTGGGAGCCGTTGGCGGGAGCCTTTCTGCAGGCCAGGCTGAGGAAAAACGGTAGCGAAGACCTGGCCGGCTTGCGGCGGCGGTTTCTTTCGGGTCTGGCTGCCGGACCTCGACCCCTGACCGCTTTTTTTGACCTGCCCCGGCATCGCGAATTGTCGCCGCTGACGATGAGTTCCGGAAGGGCAATGCGGGTGGGAAAGCGGATCGTCTTCCTTGACGAAACCGGGGAAGGGCTCCCTCGGACGCCCTATGAGTACCGGTCTTGCCCCGATCGGCGGAACGAGGACCTTTCCGGGTTGTCGCATCCAGTGCCCGAGGTCCCCGCGTGAGAAGTCTCTCTCAATCCTTCTCCCTTTGTGGCTGGCTCTCCTTGCTACGAGGTGGGGAACTCTGGTTAACTCAAGACGGAGGCGGGTGTTTCCGCGCGGGTTGTGTCGGGGAGTCCCGTCGCTTGGTGACGAGGCGGGCCGGTTCTGGTCGGTCATCGTTCCGGTCTTGCCCTGCCTGGAACTGGCGACTGGAGCGAAAGAACCGGAGGGCGGTTGTCGTTTTGTTCGTTCCCGTCCGTCCCAACTGGCACGCGGGCCGGTTGGGGTGTGCGAAGGCCGGGGGGGGGAGGGATCAGGGGACCCCTTTCTGCTCCCGAAGCGGGCGGTTCTTCCTGTTCCCCGGGTGGTCGAACCATACGAAACGGAGAATTCAATGAAAAATCTCGGAAGAAGCCTGCTTGGCGCAGCCGCCATGTTCCTGGTGTTTCAAGGCATCGGCATGGCCGACAAAGGTCCCAACGAAGGCGCCAAGGGTGAGGGCAGTCCGACCAGCCAGGCGGTTGCCGACTATGCCATGGCGGAGCAACTGGTCACCTTTGGCATCGCCCATTCCGATCCGATTTCGCTGGTCACCGCTGCCCGGGTGATGCAGATGGCCCCTGCCAAGGAGTCCAAGCGTACCAAGACTTCGGAGGGCGGCAGCAAGGAGTCCGGTGCCAAGGCCGAACACAAACTCGACTTGACCACCCCTGCCGGTGTACTCGCCAAGGCCAGGGAGATGGCCGGCGATCGCAAGGACATCCTGGCCATGATCGACGATGCAGCCGCAGGTGCTTCTCGTGGTCGCATGGCCGGTCCGGTCGTACACCGTGACAGGGTGAATTCCGGAACCACCGATGTCTATGAGGAGAAATTCGAGGGTCTGAAGGTCGCACGCGTCCTGATCGATGGCGATGGTGATACGGACCTTGACTGCTTTATTGAGGACGAAAATCACAATCGCGTCGATTCCGACACGGACGGTACCGACACCTGTTTGCTGGAGTGGACGCCCGCCTGGACGGGTACGTTTTTCATCAAGATCAAGAATTACGGCAGCGTCTACAACAATTACGTCCTGGCGACGAACTAGGGTTTCATGTTCCCGGCCCGTCACCCCGGTGGCGGGCCGGGAGTGCCTTCCTGGTGTTCGCTCGTAACCAACGTCCCTCGTGTTCGCTTGGAACCAACGCTCCTCGTGGTTTTCCTGTCCCTCGGATTGCTGGCCCCGCCGGTTCATAACTGACCGACCGGTCTCCCCCCTTCTGCCTGTACGCAGGCAGGCGTCTTCAAGTGGGCCCCTGCACGAGAGTGGGCTTGCTCAATTCCCCACGACAAGGCAGAATGGGATGCGGATAGGGGGCGGGTTGGTTCAAAGAGCGGTCGGAAAGACCAGGGTGCCCCCGACGGAAGCCGACCGCGCCATGCGGGTCTCCGTCATGCCCCCCCGGAAGGGGGTGGGGAGGGGCGGGTCGCCGTGCGGCGGCGTGCCGTGGGCTTGTTATCCAGGAGCAGGAGAGGGGCCCAATGGGTGGATCCCATGACCGGGTGAGTGCATCGTCGGCTGTCCTGGGCAGTAATCCGATCAGTCAGATTGAAGAGTATGCCATCGCCCAGGATTGGAATTCTGAGAGAACCAACGAGTATGAACTTTGGCTGGAACTGCCCAGCCAGTGGGGTAGTCTGCGCGTCTGGGCCGCCTTCCATGACGACTCGGGCTTCCTCCAGTGCAATTGCTACCTGAATCTCAAGATCCCGCCGCGTTTCCTTGGTCGGGTGGCCGAGGCCATCGCTCTGGTCAATGAGCGCGTCTGGTTGGGTCATTTTGAGATCTGGGCCGAGGAGACGGTCCCGGTCTTCCGGATCGTCCTGCCGCTGCGTGGAACGGGAATGGTCGAGGAGCAGCTTGAGGATGTGATGACCTCCATATTCCAGGAGACCGATCGCTTCTTTCCGGTCTTCCAGTGGGTGATCTGGGGGGGCAAAACCCCGCAGGAGGCGGTCGCGGCGGCAATTGTGGATACCGAGGGAGAGGCCTGAGCCTTTTCCCTGTTCGGTCGGAATATTGCCCTCCGGTTGTTGCCGGGGGGTTGATCTTCGTCTCTTGCTGGTCTAGGATCCCCTGCGTGTGCGGGGGGTGGGCTTCGCTGGGTTCCTCCGACGGGGGTTTATCGAGAGGGAGTCTTGGGTGGAGAGACCCGGAAGGGCGGGGGGGTTGTCGCCTTCGGGTTCTGGTGGTTGCGGACTTTGATGGTTTCGTTTTGATGGCTTCGTGGGGTCGGCTTCGGCAGGCCTCAGAGCAGGGGCGGTTAGCTCAGCGGGAGAGCACTACCTTGACACGGTAGGGGTCACAAGTTCGATCCTTGTACCGCCCACCATATAAATCAAGCAGTTACGAGAATTTCCCGGTCAGCAAGAAG
>JADGCL010000099.1 GCA_015229005.1 Magnetococcales bacterium | reverse complement strand
AAAGGCATCCTTGTGGAAGAGGAGATCGTCGTCCAACCACTCGAAATGGCGAATCCCCCGTTCCTCGATGAGAAAGGCCATCTCCGCAAGAACGGTCGCCAGCGCCCGGCTGCGTACCCCCTTGCCCATGAGCCCCGGCACCGCACAAAAAGTGCAACGGGCCCGACACCCCCTCTGGAATTGGATCGCCGCGAACGGAGTCGAAGCAAGCCCCGCCATGCGTGCAAAGGGATTGAGCGAGCCGTAGAGATGATGTTCCTCGATCCGCACCTCGGCGTAGCTCGCCACCAGATCCCGATCGAACGCGGCCGCCCGGGTAACCCCCCGACTCTCCATGATCTCCCCATCGGGGCAGAAGCGGATTCCGCCCATCGCCTCCCCCCAGACACCGTCGAAGAGAAGCCCGAGAAGAAAGGGGAAGCGCTCCTCGCCTTCACCGGCAACGGTGAAGTGCGCGAGATCCCGGTCGAGGAGGCTCTGCCATTCGTAGGTGGGAATCAGCCCCCCCGCGACCACCACCGCCTCATCCCGCCGCCGAAGCTCCCCAAGGATGGCAAGAAGCGCGGCGATGCCGGTGTCGAACATGCACGAAACCCCCACCACCGAAGGGGCATACCGATCCAGCGCCTCGCCCAGGATTTCCAACCAGCGCGAAGCGGCAAAATCGGGATCGTCACAGACCCGCTTCAAGAGTTCGTGGTTGAGATTGAGGATCGTCACCTCGAGTCCCATCCCCCGCAGACTCTCGTAGAGATATTGCAGACCGGTCGGGGGAAAATTGTAATAGCCGCGGCGCAGGGCGATCTCGCGGTCGAACGAATCGAGAATGAGCTGCGGCGTCTGCACCAGGAGTACCCGGCGGTTCCGGATCTTCTCCCGCCGCAATCTGGCTGCCCACGCCGCCAGGCTGGCGTTTTCACCCGTACCCAGGGGAACCGGAACCACCTGAACCGTCGGAATGCCCATCAGCTCTTCTCCCTGATTTCAGTCAACTGGCGCTTGCCCCGACGCCAAACCGTGCAGCCGTCACACATCGGAATCTCCGCCCGCCGCCCGTCGAGGTGGAGACGGCGCGCAGCCTCCATCGCCGGCGAGGCCCAGATTTCGGCAATGCTTTGCTGATTCAGATCACCCAGCGGATAGCGCCAAAGGGTATCCATACAGCAGAGACCCACCCGCCCGTCGGCGTGGATCCCGAGGGTACTCCAGAGGGAGATGCAGGGGATGGCGTTGATCGATGCTTCATCACCCACCGGCATCACCTGAACCGCCCGTGCCCAGTTGTGCGCCTTCTGCACCGCTACCTGATCGCGCTCCCCCAGGAGCGCCCCCCAGTAGGCACGGAACTGGTCCGGCTCGTCCCGATTCAACTCCTGCTGCACCATCAACACCCGGATCGTGACCGCAGCCTTCCGGGCATCACGCAGGGCGATGAATCCCCGGGTGTGGCCAAGGACAGTCTCGAAATCGAGACCGCGGCGGATCGCCTCGTAGACCGGTTTCTTCAGGGAATCGATGGTGATGTAAATCTCATCCATTCCCGCCTCGATCAGTTCCTCCCCCCGCGTCGCGGTCAGAAGACTCGCATTGGTGGTCACATTGACCCGGCGGACCCCGGCCTCCTTCAACGCCCTGACCTTGGACGCGAGCTTGCGGTCAAGAAGGGGTTCGCCATCCAGGGCGATGATCACCTTCTCCACCGTCGCCGCATACCTCCCGATCTCTTCGACCATGCGCCCGAAGAGGGGAGCCGAGAGCGTCGCCTTGGCCTTCGCCGCAAAATCGATGCCGCACATGATGCATTCGGCATTGCACCGGTTGATGGGCTCGATGGTCAGAAACTTCGGAAATGGCCGCAGCACCTCCAACGGCCACCCCAGGTAATCCTCGACAAAGGCCTCCGCAGCCTTCCCCTTCAAAGGCGAGTCGTTCACGATTGGCCCCCCAACGCTTCCGGAGCGGTCGATCCGAGGGCAACCGCTCCGGGGGTGGTCGATCCGAAAGCAACCACCCCGGGAGCAATCGATCCAGGCATACCGGGACGGAGGTTCTTCCGCGCCGCCGCCAGACGCGCTACCAACTCCCGCCGCTTCTCGTCGTACTGCTGCGACATCCGTTCGAGCTGTCCGAAGTTCGAGATCAGCTCGTGAGGCCGGAGCCGCGAATTTTTCACCGTCGGCGGACTCTCCAATACCCGGGTGATTTCCTCGGGGGCGGCCGAGGAGCCGATGAAGCGTACAATCTCTCCGAAACGCTCCCGGATCTCCGCGTAGTCGACGACCAGATAATGCCACCGCCCGGCCAGGCGCATGGCAGCCAGATCGTTCATCAGCATCGCGTTCATCACCGGAATGAGGCTCTCCGGAAGCACATGGACCTGTTCTTCCTGCCCGGTCACGAGATTCATTCGGTCAACCTCGGGATTCTTGGCAAGCATCGATCGCAACAGCGCCGAACCCCGATCGACGGTGACCGTGTCGGCCAGCTTGATCCCCGGATGAAAGGTCGCGGAGAGATAGAGATCGATGTAATCACGGGTGACGTGAATCACCCGGATATCGCCCTCGATGGTCTCCTCCAACCCTTCGTAGGCGGTATCGGTGGTCTCATAATAATCAAGGACCAGCTTGGAACCGACGATGGGCTTTCCCTCCCCTATTCCCAACAGGACCTCGCCGCAACGAAAATGGCGATCCGGGATCACCACATGCTCCGGTCCGGGGGGATAGCCCGGGCGCCACTTGAACTCGTAATCGACGGCAACATCGCCGAGGCTCCCCAGCATCAATTCCAGCCAGGTCGAACCACTCTTCATATTGCAGACGATAAGAAACCGGGTCTTCGTCGCCATCCGCCCCACTCCTTCCCTGTGGTCGACCCCACTGGGACCTCTCCCTCCCCGGTCACCAGTATCGCCGACAGCCGCGGCCAACCCTCTTCGACTCCCCATGGAATCGAGCGCACACCACCGATTCCACGACGTCCACCAGTTCCGGCAATTGACTAGCATCTTTCAAGCCACAACCGTAACCACGTCTTTTTCCTCATTTTCACTCTTCTCAATCCTCATTTTCCTCTCTTCCCCACCACCTTTTATGGTAAAAATCTCCCCTGGAAGAGGAGCCGATCGGCCAGAATGACCGGGACACCATGGGGCCGCTCCCGAGCGAGAAGCCGATCGGCCACGGTAACCGGGGTACCATGGAATCACTCGACACCAGACCGTGGTCACCACGGGCCGGGGACCGCATCGGTATCGATCTGGACAATACCCTGGCCGACCACGACCACCTCTTCGTCGAGGTCGCCCGGGAATGGGGCCTGCTGCCATCCCACTCCGGGCCGCTGGCGAAATCACAGTTGCGCCCCCTGATCCGGCACCGTCCCCAGGGCGAAGAACGTTGGATCGCTCTCCAGGGAGAGGTCTACGGGCGGCGCATGACCTCTGCCCGACTGATGCCGGGAGCGGCCTCCTTTCTCGACCGCTGCCGGCGGCAGGGACTTGCGCCCTGGATCATCAGCCACAAAACCCATTACGCGGTTCTGGCCTCGGAGCCGCTCGACCTCCGAGAGGCAGCCATGGCCTGGATGGCGCAACAGGGCTTTTTTGCCGACCCGGGTTTCGCCATCCCCCGGGAGCGGGTCCTCTTCGCCGACGACCGCCGGCAGAAACTGGAACTGATCGCCCGGGTCGGGTGTGCCTGCTTCATCGACGACCTGGAGGAACTTCTCATCGATCCCGTCTTTCCCACGAAGGTCAGGCGGTTCCTGCTGCATCCGGCCCCGACCCCTCTTCCGGTCGGCCCTTTCCAGGCCTGTCGCCATTGGCAGGAGATCGAACATGCCCTCTTCCATACCTCCCGCCCCCCCTCCTCCTGACCACCCTCACGCAGAGGCCTGGAGTTCGGCCCAACGCCTCCTGGGAGAACCACCGACCCACATGATGCCCCTGGCCCGGGGAGGCAACAATCGCCTCTTCCGCGTTACCAGCAGCACCGGGGAGCGCTTCGCCCTGAAGGGGTATGGGGCCGCTCCCGGGATGGCGCCAGCCTCCCCCCCCGACGCCCCCGGCGATACCTCCAGTCCGCCACCGAAGAGGGACCGCCAGGGACCGGAAAGCAGCGCCCTGACCTTTTTTGCCCGGCAGGGTTTGACCCGGGCCCCTCGTCTGATCGCCGAAGATCGCACCGGCGGCTGGGCCCTGCACCAGTGGATCGACGGTGAGGCAATCTCCGAACCCACCCCCGCCGAGATCGACCAGGCCCTGCGCTGGATCACCGAACTCAAGGCGGCAAGCCGAATGGAGGCGGCGACCTCCCTGCCCTGGGCCTCGGCCGCCGCCCCGAGCCCGATGGCACTCATCGGCCAGATCGAGGAACGCTTAGCCCGGATCTTGCAAATCGCTCCCCAGGAGCCCTCGCTGGCGCGCTTTCTCTCTCGGGAGTGGCTCCCCCGCTGGCAGGGGCAACGGGAAAGGCTGACCAGCGCCAGCACCACCGCCGGTCGCAACCCGGAGACCCCCTTGCCCCGGGAATATTTGACCCTGAGCCCCTCGGATTTCGGCTTCCACAATGCCCTGAGGCGAAGCGACGGGGAGGTGGTGTTTCTGGATTACGAATATTTCGGTTGGGATGACCCGGTGAAACTCACGGCCGATTTTCTGCTCCACCCGGGGATGGAGTTGGCCCCTCCCCTCAAGGAGAGGTTTCACCACGGCATTCGCAGGATCTTCGGCGCCGATCCCGACTTCGATCGGCGTCTGGCGACACTGGCGGAGAGCTACCGGCTCTGCTGGGGCCTGATCCTGCTCAACGAATTCCTGCCGGAAGGCTGGGCCAGGCGCGCCCGCACCGCCAGGCAGACCTGGGAGGCGGCCAAACAACGACAACTGGAGAAGGCAACCCTCCTCCTCGCCAGGGAAGGGTGGTAACCCCCCCCTCCCCCAATCAGGAAACCACGACGGAAGCGACCATGGACCACCACGCTGTCACACCTCTCCCGCCAACGGAGCCCGCCCCGCCGCAGGGAAATGCCCGATCCCGGCATCTGCGCCGGCTGATGGTCCGGGCCTTCGCCGCCGCCCGCCGCGGTCACCTGGGCTCGGCCCTGTCGATGACCGAGATCCTGCAGCGTCTCTACGACGATTTCCTGCGCCATCGCCCCGGGGAACCCCTCTGGCCGGATCGGGACCGCTGTATCCTCAGCAAGGGCCACGGCTGCCTGGGTCTCTATGCCATCCTCGCCGACAAGGGCTATTTTCCGCTCGCCGATCTCGACGGCTTCAGCCGCTTCGACTCCCCCCTCGGGGGCCATCCGGAACGCCACCGGATCCCCGGCGTGGAGGCCTCGACCGGGGCCCTGGGTCACGGCCTGGGAATCGGCCTCGGGATGGCGCTCGCCGCCAGACTCCAGAAACGTGCGAGCCGGGTGGTCGTCATCCTCGGCGACGGCGAAATCAACGAAGGCTCCGTCTGGGAGGCCGCCCTCGCCGCCGGCAAACATCGCCTCGACAACCTCCTCGCCATCGTCGACTACAACCGCTTCCAATCCTACGGGGCGGTCACCTCGGTCCTCCCCCTGGAGCCGCTTGTCGACAAATGGCGGGCCTTCGGCTTCGCCACCCGCGAGGTCGACGGCCATGATCTGAACGCGATCGGAGACGCCCTGGAGGCATTCCCCTTCGCCGGCGGCAAACCCTCGCTCATCCTCGCCCACACCATCAAGGGAAAGGGGGTGCCCTTCCTGGAGAATGATCCCGCCTGGCACCATCAGTCGCGGGTGGCCGACGCGGTGATCGACCGCATGGTCGCCCTGCTCGCCGACCCCCCCCAGGCCGGGGGATGATCATGGGGATGCCCACACCCGGTCCCGCTCTCCCCACCCATCCGCCCGAGTACCCGATCCGGTCACCGGATCGACCTCCGCACCCGGAGTAACGCCCATGAGAAAAACCTGTCTGGACGCCATCACCCGCCTGGCCGATCGAGACCCGCGGGTGGTCTTCATCGGCTCGGATCTCGGTTCTGGGACCATGGAGGCCTTCCGCCAGCGCCATCCGGAACGTTTTTTCATGGAGGGAATCTCGGAACAGGCGGTAATCGGCATGGCGGCAGGACTCGCCATGGACGGCTTCATTCCCTACGTCAACACGATCGCCACCTTCCTCTCCCGCCGGGCACTGGAACAGGTGTGCATCGACCTCTGCCTCCACCGCTTGCCGGTCAGACTGATCGGCAACGGCGGCGGCCTGGTCTACGCCCCCCAGGGGCCCACTCACCTGGCCTTCGAGGATATCGCCCTCCTCAGCGCCCTGCCCAACATGACGGTCGTCGCCCCCTGCGATGCCGACGAGATGCGGCGGCTCATCCCCGAAACCCTCGCCTGGCCCGGACCACTCTACGTCCGCCTGGCCAAGGGGGGAGACGCGATCATCTCCCGGGACGACCCCCCCTTCGCCATCGGTCGGGCCATCCTCCTCGCCAGCGGCGAAGAGATCGCCTTTCTCACCTGCGGAATCATGGCGCAACGCGCCATGGCCGCCCGCGATCTCCTGGCCCGGGAAGGGATAACCGCCTCGGTGATCCACCTGCCCACGGTCAAACCCCTTGACCGCAATGCCGTCATCGCCGCCGCCGGTTGCCACCGCCTCCTGATCACCCTGGAGGAACACTCCCTGATCGGCGGCCTCGGAGCCGCAGTCGCCGACATCCTCCTCGCCAGCGACCTCCCCCGCCTCCCCCAGGTTCGGCGCCTGGCCCTGGAGGATGCCTTCCCGGATCATTACGGCTCGCAGGAGGAACTCCTGGAATATGCCGGCCTCCACCCCGAGGGAATCGCCACCAGGGCCATGGCCGCCCTGAAACCCCGCCGATCCTGACTCCCGCCCACCGCCTTGACATCGGACCGGTGACAAGCAGAATGGAGGGGGGTGGGCATCGCGGAACAGGGGGGAGCCATGGAACGACGACGGGATGTGTCCTGCGGTAATTGTGGCCACACGGAACCCTTGGGGGAGGCCTCCTGCTCCCATTGCGGCACTTTTCTCGACCAGCCCTGCCCCACCTGCGGCGAACCAACCCCTCCTCAGGCCTCGATCTGCCCCAGTTGCAGCGGGACGTGCTCCCCCTTCTGCCCGGAGTGCGAGACCCCGAACCCTCCGAACACTCTCTTCTGCCAGGAGTGCGGGGTTCCAATCAATCCGGCGCCAGAACAGCCGGCGCGGTCGGCGTTTCACAAAGGCGCCATCACGGTTGCCGTCGCCGCACTCGTCATTTTCCCTATTGTTACCGGAATGGTCGCTTATTTCAACCACCGTCTCGAGTTGGACATCCGCCGGCAACAGGTGTCGGAAAAGGCGGAGTTGGAATCAGCGACCCGGGAGATACACAAACAGAGAGCGGTCAAGGCCGCCACCAACTGTTCGCACGTCTTCCCGGGAAAGACCTTCGAAAAGAGCGGAATCCTGGGGTTCGGCTCCACCGCTTTCACCGTCGTCAAGTTCTCCAAGGAACTCAACGTGGCAACAGTCACCGACGAATACACCAACACCCGGAAGGAGATTTCATGCGACGATGTCCCGCCCTGACGACCTTGCCAGCCCGGCAGCCAGCCGTTGCTCCTCACGTTCAAGGACGCCAGTGACACCACTCGCGAGCCTCCAGGTTCTCGCCCCGCCGCAGGCGTGAGTGGTCCGAAGCCAGGTAGAGAAATACCGGTACGATCGATTCCGGTGTCGGCAATTCCGCCGGATCCTCCCCCGGAAAAGCCCTGGCGCGCATGGCGGTGGCCGTACCGCCCGGATTGACCGCGTTGATCCGGACCGAACTTTCGCACAACTCCGCCGACCACGTCTGGGTCAGATTGAGCAGTGCCGCCTTGCTCGCCGCGTAGGCCCCCCAATAGGCACGCCCGTGCATGGCCACCCCGGAGATGACGTTGATCACCGAAGCCGACGGGCTCTGTCGCAGTAGCGGCAACAACTCTCGCGTCAGAAAATAAGGCGCCGTCAGATTGACCCTCAGGACCATCTCCCATATCGGCGGTCGAAACGACTCCAGAGGCACCATGTCGCCCAATTGCGCGGCATTGTTCACCAGGATATCGAGCCTCCCGTGGCGCCGATGGATGGTCGCCACCAACTCCGGGACCCGCCCGAGGTCCGTCTCGAGGTCCAGCGGCACAATCGAAGCCCTCCCCCCCTCCTCCAGGATGCGGTCATAGCTCTCCTCCAGAAACCCCACCCGGCGTCCCAGGAGCAGGACATGGCATCCCTCGCGGGCATAGGCCAATGCCACCGCCCGGCCAATGCCCGACCCCGCCCCGGTCACCAATGCCACCCGATTTTCCAAAAGCATGACCCCTCCCCACCTCTCTCAGGTCCATCCCGCCCCGACCCGCATCGCCCCGGTCCCGATAACCGCCCCCTGTCGCTTCGACCCCACTCAACCTCGAGAAAACCCAAACCTACCCCCCCCCACGCCCACCCCCCCACCCTTCGCCCCCCCCCCCCCACCAACC
>JADGCL010000098.1 GCA_015229005.1 Magnetococcales bacterium | reverse complement strand
CGTCGAAACCGCCGTCAGCCGTCAGCGCCACTGCCGCGTCGCTCGGCGGCGTCCCCGAACCATCGTCGAAACCGCCGTCAGCCGTCAGCGGCACTGCCGCGTCGCTCGGCGGCGTCCCGGAGCCATCGTCGAAACCGCCGTCAGCCGTCAACGGCACCGTGCCGCCGGAGCCAGCCGCACCGACGGTCGCCGTGGTGGCCGTGGTGGTTGTCCCGCCCGAGGCCGAGGTCACCGTCCCCGGGGTCGTCGCCGAGGTCATCCCGCCCTCCAGGGTCGCCCCCAGGGTGGCGGCGCCCTCCGCGCCGGCATCGGTCGTTCCTTCGGTCGGCGCCGTCCCACCGCCGTCCCCGCCACCCGAGCTTCCCCCATCCGCCGCAGCACCCCCATCCGCCGCCGCGACCGTCCCCGCCGTCGCTTCCGTGGCCGAGGCAACCCCGGGATCCACGCCCACCACCCCTCCAGCCGAGGCGGTGGCCGCACCTTGCAAACCATCCGTGGCTGTCTGGCTTTGCCGGGTGTCCGTGGTGGCACCACTGCCGGCGGTGTTGGTGGAGCCATCCGTCGATGGCGTAGTATTGGTGGTCTCTTGAGTGGCCATGGTCACGACTCCGTTTCAATTCCGACTGCCTGCATATACCCCTGACCTTTAGCCAAGCACGTTCCAAGCCAGAAAACAATCACCTTTTTTTTCAAAGAGTTACCCAACATCCCGAACCGGTTTCAACCATTTCGGGGCTCTTTTCCCGAAATATGTGTAACAATTCGAGACACATCCAGCCTGTTTGTAAAATTTCATATTTTATTTCAATGAGTTACCATATTGTCACCATATTTTACACAATCTCCCTGCCTGCCGCCGGGCTTCCCCACCCAAGAGAACCACCAGGGTCGCCAGGGAAGAGACGAACATGTTAGGCTCCTCGCAGGGACTCACCCCCATTCACGCCCGGTCCATGGCCAATACCCTCCTCATCCCGCTCCTCCTTGGTCTCGGCATGCTCCTGGCCCGCCGCGAACGCCTCCCCCCCTCGGCCCCCCAGGTCCTGACCCGCTTCGTCATCGACATCAGCCTGCCCGCGATGATCCTCGTCCAGCTCTCCCGGCTCGCCCCCTCGGGGGAACTCCTGGTCCCGCTCCTCATGCCCTGGGCCATGCTCGCCCTCTCCGCCGGGGTGGTCCTCCTCGCCCGCCCCCTGTGGCGGCGAGAGAGGGCCATCACCGGAGCGCTGCTCCTCCTCGTGCCCCTGGGCAACACCTCGTTCCTGGGACTGCCCATGATCGAAGCCATTCTCGGCGCGGAAGCCCTGCCCTACGGCATCCTCTACGATCAGCTCGGCAGCTTCCCCGCACTCGCGACCTACGGCAGCGTCATCGTCGCCCTCTTCGCGACCGGGGTCCCTCCCCCCACCCCCGGCGCCGTGGCCAGGCGCCTCTTCACCTTCCCCCCTTTTCTCACCCTCCTCGTCGGCGCTCTCCTCGTCGGCGCCCGTCTCCTTGGATTTCTCCCCCCCATGCCCGGGCTCATCGCCCTCCTCGACAAGGTCGCCGCCTCTCTGGTACCGGTGGTCATGGTGGCCGTCGGACTGCAACTTCGGATCCGCATCCCGCGCGAGAACCTTCTCCCCCTCGCCTTCGGCCTCACCACCAAACTGATCCTCGCCCCTCTGGCCGCCCTCGCGATCTCCCGGCTCCTGGGCTGGGAAGGGGAGGCAACGCGGGTGGCCATCTTCGAGGCCGGCATGCCCCCCATGATCACCGCCGGCGCCCTGGCCATCGACGCCCGCCTCGCCCCGAAGCTGGTCGCGGCCCTGGTCGGCTTCGGGATCCTCTTCGCCTTCGTCACCCTCCCCCTCTGGCCCATCATCATGGGCTAGCGGCCCGCCCCCCCGGAACGACACCGGCGGCGCCATCCCAGGTAGTAGAGAGCCCCATTCACCAGCAACACCACCGCCCCAAGAGCAACAAAAAATCCCCGCCCAGGAGGGGCGAAACCCCACAAGGCCGGATACAGGATCGGCAGCAGCCAGTGGTCGACGAAGCCCCCCCCGTAGCCGGCCTCAAGTCCCGCCTGACGCCAATGATTTTCAGGCGGGTCAGCGGGCAGATCCACCCCCCGAATTCGACCGCCGCCCCCCAGAAAACCGCCGGCAAGTGCGCCCAGGCCAGCCACGA
The DNA here is from genome assembly GCA_015229005.1 of Magnetococcales bacterium. Taxonomy (GTDB): domain Bacteria; phylum Pseudomonadota; class Magnetococcia; order Magnetococcales; family JADGCL01; genus JADGCL01. The sequence goes on along the minus strand of JADGCL010000098.1, from coordinate 6,445 downwards.
CCAGCGCCAGACCAGGAACCCTCCGAAGAGGACAAACCCGACAAACCCGAGATGCACCAGCACCACCAGATCCGCAAGCAGCCGACTCCCCATTACACCACCTCCCTTCGGAACGATGCGGGCGTCGACAGGGAGACGAAAACAAAGGGGCCGGGCCCCGTTTCCGAGACCCGGCCCGCCTCTTCACGACCAAACCCAACCTGGGATCTTACGGGGCCCCGGTGATGGTCGCGTTCGCCGTGGCGCCACCGTCGGTCTGGGTAATCACACAGGTCACCGCCGTACCCGAAGCTATTGCCTGGGCAGCAATCGTGTACCCGGCAGGCATGCCCCCCTGGAGAAGGGAACCGGCGTCATTGCAATTGTCCACAGTGACGCAACTCGCATTGCCCACCGCGCAGACCGCGACGTTGGTGGCACTGGCCGACTCGATACCGCCAGCCACCCCCTTCAGGGCCTCGGCCGAGGCATCACCGGCAAGGTTGGTGAACTTCGGCACCGCCACCGCCGCCAGGATGCCGAGGATGACGATCACCATGATCAATTCGATCAGGGTGAAACCGCCCTGGGCAACCAGGGCACCTCGTTGGGAAACACCTTGCATAACAGTCCTGTTCATGACCCTTCCTCCTCGATGATACCGCGAGCCGCAGCCCCGGTGGTGACGCCACCCCGCCCGCCCCCCGACCGTGGCGCACCACAAACCGGAGACCCGAAAGGCGAGGAAGGCTGTTCCTTACATTCTATCACCTCAGACGAAAATTCGGAAAAAATCTTTCCCGTTCCCGATCGGAGCCGGACCACGGAACTCCGGGTTCCCTGCCGGGGTCGGGTCAACGGGCTGCTACCACTTCCCCCACTGGCCCCAGAAGCGCACCAGGACAAAACCGCTGCCCAGGACCATCAAGAGGGCAAGCAGGCGGGGATTGTCGCGCAATTTCCAGACCAGACCCCGGCGAACTCCCCCCAACCATCGCATCAGGCCACCCCAGGAGTAGGAGCGATTGGCCCAGGATTCCAGTGGCTTCAGGAGGCTCGGTCGCCAGAGGACCAGAATCCCGACCAGCAGGGTCACCAGGCTGGCTCCCTGGAAAAAAAGGGCCAATCCCTCCCAGAAGGAGGCCATCAACACGCCGTGGATCCCCGGACCGAAATCGGGCTCCGGCCCGAGCAACACCCCGACCTGCCCCCAGAGTTCGAGAAAGGTGAAGAGCGACCCCAGGACGATGAGCGACCCGAACCAGCGCGAGTGCCGGTAAAACACACGCTCGACCTGCCAGGGACGCCGGAGACCGGAGAGAAAACTCCCCACCGGTCGCGCCAATTCCCCCCCGACCTCGGGTCGGACCAGGAGCCACAGCCCCAGAAACAAGGCCCCCAGGCAACCGACCCCGAGAAGCAGCACCACCCCTCTCAGGATGAACGGCTCCAGCCCCGTCATCACTTCTTCCCCATCGCCGCCGATCCCAGATCCCACATCGGCATGAATATCCCCAGGGCGAGGACCAGGACGATGCAGCCGATGAAAAAGAGGAGAATCGGTTCGATGGCACTGCTCAGGTTCTTCACGTCATACTCGACCTCGCGTTCGTAGAATTCGGCCACGTCCTGCATCATCTGATCCATGTTCCCGGTCTCTTCCCCCACCGCCATCATCTGCAGGACCAGGGGGGTGAAGAGGGCACTGCCATAGGCCGCCTGGGTCAGGCTCTCCCCCCGCTCGATCCCCATCCGCATCTCCTTGACCTGTTGTTCGACGAAGGCGTTGTCGACCGCCTCGGAAACCGCCGTCAGGGTCTGGATCACCGGCAGCCCCGAACGCGACCCCATGGCAAAGGAGCGCGAATAGCGGGCGAGGGTGGCGCGATTGATGATGGTGCCGACCAGAGGCAGCTTCAGCTTCACCCGATCCCACCACAGCCGCCCCATCGGCGCGGAGGTGAACCGTTTGAATCCCACGACCACGGAGATGAGCCCCAGGGCCACGAAGAGCCCGTATTGCTGGGTAAACGACGACGACTTCAAAAGAATCCGCGTCATCAACGGCAGTTCCGTCTTGAATTGGGAGAACATCGCCGAAAATGCCGGAATCACCTTGTAGTTGACGATGAAGAGGGCAATGACGATGGCGATGATCACAAACGTCGGATACCTCAGGGCACTCTTGATTTGCTTCCGGGTCTCCTTGTCGACCTCCATATACTCGTAAAGCTGCTTGAAGGACTCCTCCATCCGCCCGGTCTCCTCGCCCATGCGGATCACCCGGAGATAGAGCTGGTTGAAGATCTTCGGGTGCCGCCCCATGGCGGCGGAGAGATCCTGCCCCGATTCGAGGTCTTCGATCATCTGCCGCATGGCGTCGCCAAGGCGGCGATTGTGGGTACTCTCCGTCAACCCGCGAAAGGAGCGCACCAGCGGCACCCCGGATTTGGAGAGGGTGTACATCTGTCGGGAAAAAAGGATCAGATCGTCATCGGTCGGCCAGGGCACAAGAAACGCAAGACCACCCCCACCCCCGCCACCAGCACTGGCGCGGATTTCCTGGATCTTCAGCGGCTCGATCCGCCGATTGAGCAACTGCTCCACCACCGCGTCCGTGGTGGGGGCATTGATGTTCCCCTTGACCGCCCGGCCCTCGCTCAACCCGGTATAGGCATAGACCGGCATGACAGCTCCCCGAATACACAAGCGCCAGGGCAGGACCACGGGACCCCGTCCCGCCACCACCCGGGAAGCGGGACACCTCCCGGCCCCGGGCGGAAGATCACAGCCTCCCTGCCGGACCGTTGAAAAAATCCATCCATGGAAGAGTCCGCCCGTTTATCAACGGGCCGCCGCCATCACCGACCCTGGGCGATGGCGGCACCGGGACCAGCACCGGCGGCAGCAGCCGCAGCGTTCGACGGGACCTCCTCGTCCGGCGGCGGGGCCTCGTGTTCCTCCTCGACCGTATCGGTGGTCAGGCGCATCACCTCCTCCAGCGTCGTGATCCCCTCCACGGCGTACTCCAGCGCCGCCAGGTGCAGGGGTACGAAGCCCGCCTGTTGCGCCGCCCGCTCCATGAAAAGACTGGTGTCATTGCGCCGCAAGGCGTCGGCCAGGGGCAACTTCATCTCCAGAAGCTCCACCACCGCCAGACGCCCATGGTAGCCGCTGTTGTGACAGTTGGGACAACCCCGACCATGGGTGAGGACAACCCCCATCGCCCGCTTCTTCAACATCCCCTGAAGCACGAGCTGCTCGGAAACCGTCGGCTGCCGCCGCTCGGCACAATCGGCGCAGACCCGCCGGATCAGCCGCTGGGCGATGATACAACGAAGCGCCGCCGCCACCGCATATCCATCCAGCCCCATCTCCACCAGGCGGATGGCGGTACTCACCGCGTCGTTGGTGTGCAGGGTCGAGAGGACCAGGTGCCCGGTCAGGGCCGCGCGTATGGCGATCTCCGCCGTCTCCTTGTCGCGCATCTCCCCGACCAGCACCACGTCCGGGTCCTGACGCAGGACCGTCCGGAGAACGCTCGAAAAGGTGAGACCGATCTTCTCCCGGATCTGCACCTGGTTGATCCGCGGCAGTCGGTACTCCACCGGATCCTCGACGGTGATGATCTTCTTGGCCGGCGAGTTCAGGGCATTCAACGCCCCGTAAAGGGTGGTGGTCTTGCCGCTGCCGGTCGGCCCCGTGACCAGCACCAACCCGTGCGGTCGGGTAATGAGATACTGAAACCGGCTCAACAGCGCCGGGCGCATCCCCACCCGCGCCAGATTGAGATTGTCCGCCGTCTGATCCAAAAGCCGCATCACCACCGACTCCCCATCCTGGATCGGCAGGGTGGAGAGACGAACGTCGATGCTCTTGTCCTTGACCGTCATGTTGAAGCGACCATCCTGCGGCAACCGCTTCTCCGCAATCTCCAGACCCGCCATCAGCTTCAGCTTGGAGACCAACGCCGGGGCGATCTGCTTCTCCTTGACGATCTGCTCGTTCAACACCCCGTCGATCCGCTGCCGGATGCGCAACACCTGCTCGTCGGGTTCGATGTGGATGTCCGAAGCGTGCATCGCCACCGCATCCTCGAAGAGCGACTGGAGGATCTTCACCACCGGTGCGTCCACGACCATCTCCGACTGGACCATGCTGTCCAGATGGAAATCGGCCTTGGCCACCTCCTCGCCGAGGGCCGCCACCTGCTGGCGCATGTCGTCGGTCTTGCGATAGACAAGATCGAGAACCCGGAGCAGCTCCGTCTCGCTCACCATCGCCAGCCTGGGCGGAACCTTGAACAGCCGGCTCAGTTGATCGTAGACAAAGATGTCCGTCGGATCCGCCATCCCCACGAGCAGCCCATCATTGCCCTCGGCCAAGGCGATGGCACGAAAGCGGCGGGCGCTCACCTCGGGGATCCGCTGCACCACCTCGGGGATGAAATTGAAGCGCTTGAGATCGACAAAAGGGAGATTGAGCTGACCGGAGAGAAATTCGAGAAAATCCTTCTCGCTCAAAAGCCCCATGTAGACCAGGGTCTGCCCAAGCTTCTTGCCGGTCTTCTTCTGCTCGGCCAAGGCCCGGGAAAGCTGGGCCTCGCTGAGCAACCCGTGCTGCACCAGCAGATCGCCGATGCGGATTTTCTTCCGCTGCTGGGCGAGAAAACTCTGAAGCTTCTGCTCGGTGACGACGCCCATGTCGATCAGGGCTTCGCCCACCTTGAGTCCGGTTTTCTTCTGGTGGAGCAGCGCCGCTTCGAGTTGCTCGGCGCTGATGATCCCGTTCTGCACCAGGAGATCACCGAGGCGGACTTTTTTCTTCTGCAGCAGCATGGAATCCCCGGGATCCACAAGAATGACGCCCACCGACCCCGGCGTCGGCGTCAACAGCCGCCCCGGCGTCGATTTCAACAGCCTGTCAGCAGGCCGCTACAGAGCCTGGATCCGCCTCTCCACAAAGTTCTTCAGTTTGCGGCTCAATTGGCCACTATTCAACGAGCGCTGATAAGCCTCCCGGGCAGCCGCCTTCTCGCCGACCTGTTCCAGGCTGATCGCCATCCCCATCCGCCACAACCCCCGGTGGGGATGTTTCACCAGCAGCGCCTCGTAGAGGTCGATCGTCCGCCAGTGGTCTCCCCGCCGTTGCAACAGGGCCGCCAATAGTGCCGTAAACTGAGGATCATCCGCCACCAGGGACGCCACCGATCGCCCGGCGGCGCTCCGTTCCAGGATCGCCAGCGCCTCGCTGTCGCGATTCTCCTCGGCCAGCATCCCCCCCAGGTTGCGGCTGATGACCGTATCCGTAGGCAAATACTGGTGGGCATCGGTCAGGAGGGCGATCGCCCGCTCCGGATCGCCCATCCCCCGGGCCTCCGCCGCCTCGGCCAGCAAACGCTCCACCTGCCTGGTCCCGGAGACCATCGCCGGGGCCCCCTTCGTCACCTGGGGATACTTACCCCCCCCCATCGGCGCAACTCCCGGAATCGCCGATGCCATCGCCGAAGCCGCCGACACGGACGGAGTCGCCGATGCAGGCGGAGTCACCGATGCGGACGGAGTCGCCGATGCGGACGAAGTCGCCGATGCGGACGGAGTCGATACCGAAACCGGAACGGGAGCCTCTTTCTTGGCCGGGGCCGACGTCGCCTTTCGGACCGGGGCCGAACTCCGGGAAGCCGAAGGAGAAATGGTAGACGGATCCCCCGAATCCTCCCCTGTAACCGCGCCTGCAGCACCCTTGGCCGACACCACCGGAACAACCGGAGAGGCGGCCTCCGGCGCCACCCAATCGTCGGAAGGCGCATGCCAGGGGGCGAACGAATCGAGGCGGGTCACGTAGACATCCCCCTTTTCGCTCCGTTCGTATCTCTCCTCCAGGGCCTTGGCCTCCGCGGGATCGGTGAAACGACCGATCTTGGCGCTCATCCAGATCCGACTGGGATCCTTGCGACCCCTGACAGGCTTGACGTAGGCGTCATAGCCCTTCTCCCGCAACCGGGCCACAAAGGCCGTCGCGGCTGCCTCATCCAGGAAGGCCGCGACCTGCACGGCATAGATTCCCGCCTCCTCACCACCCCCCGCCCCCTGCACGGAGAGGGAGCCGCCCGCTTTCGCCGCCGGTGGACTCTCCGTCCCGATCTTCCCGGCGGCATCTCCCGCAACCGCCGCTTTTTCGGGAACGACGCCCTTTTTCCGGGCAGGCTTCTCCTGTGCCACCCCCCCGGATACAGCCGCCCCTGCATTCCCCTCGACCGCGGCAGCCGTCGCGCGTGATGCCGCCTCGTCCGATGTCGTGGCAGAGACGGGAGATTGCGCGGACCCGGAGATCGGGGAGGCGCCGGTCGACGCCGTCACCTTCGTCGAGTCATCCTCCGCCCCAGGGAGACCCGATGCCCCCTCCCCCCCGCGAGCGACGCCCCCCCCCTCGTGCGAGGACGAACGACCCGCCGGAAGACTCGACG
>JADGCL010000097.1 GCA_015229005.1 Magnetococcales bacterium | reverse complement strand
CTTTCGATATCCGGCACCAGCTTGGCGAGCATCGCCCCGGCCCGTTCGGAGACCTCGACGCCGGAGGCGGAGAGGTGGCTGATCTCGCCGGCGGCGGATTGACTCCGCTCGGCCAGTTTTCTCACCTCGGCGGCGACCACGGCGAAGCCCTTGCCGTGTTCGCCGGCGCGGGCGGCCTCGATGGCGGCATTGAGGGCGAGGAGGTTGGTCTGTCGGGCGATCTCTTCGATGATGGAGATCTTCTGGGCGATCTCCTTCATGGCGGTGACCGCCTGGGTCACGGCGGTGCCGCTCTCCTGGGCATCGCGGGCGGCCTGGGCCGAGATCTTCTCGGTTTGCTGGCTGTTGTCGGCGGTTTGCTGGATATTGGAGGTCATCTCCTCCATGGAGGCGGAGGTCTCCTCCACGGAGGCGGCTTGTTCGGTCGATCCCTGGGAGAGGGTTTGGGCCGAATCCGACAATTCCCCGGAACCGGCGGCGACGGCTGCCGAGGCATCGTTGACGGAGCTGACGACCTCCTTCAACTTGTTCGTCATCCGTGAGATGGCCTGGATCATCTGGCCGATCTCGTCGCCGCCCCGGACCTCCAGGCGAACGTCGAGGTTACCGGTGGCCAGGGTCTCGGCGGCCTCAAGGGCGGATCGCAGCCCCGAGGTGATGAGACCGGAGATCAGGAGTCCGAGGATCACCGCGAGGGCGAGGCCGACACCGGCTCCCGCCAGGGTACCCATGACGGCCGTCGTGGCGGCCTCTTCGGAGGCTTCGAGACTCATGCTCATCCGCCCGGCGGCGAGAGTTTCGATCTCGCCCACGAGGTCGGACATCTCTCCGCCGATCTTATCGGCCTCCTCGTCGGCGGTCTGGCGGGCCTGGGTGACCTCGGCCATTTCGGCCATCACCTTCATGAACCGGGTGACGCTGGCCTGGAACTCCTGGTCATGGGCCTGATCGAGCTGTTCGATCTGGGTAAGCAGGGCCGGATCGGTGACCTTGGCGGTCGAGCGCTGACCGGCGTCGGTACCATTCCGGAGGGCCTGGATGCGCTGATCGAAATCGACGAGGGAGGCGTCGTATTCCTCGCGAATTTTCGACTGGGTCCCGGATTCCATCTCCTGGGCCAGCTCCTCGACGGCGATCCGGCTGTTGCCGGTGATGGCGATGAGTTCCATGGCGCGACTGGCCCAGGTGTTCTCGGTTGCCTGGATCTCCCTGGCCGGGTCGCCGGCGGCGAGCCGTTTGCCGATCCGCTCCTGGATGGTCTTTTCGATGGCCTCCAGTCCCCCGACGATCTTCTCGAAGGCCGCTTCCATCTGGCGCATCGCCGCGGTCTGTTGCTGTTGCAACGCGAGGAGGCGTTTGGTCAGCTCCCGGGTTCGGGAAAGGGCCGGGGCGAATTGTCCCTTGTGAAATTTGTCGGCCTTTTCGACGAGTTCCCGGAGACGGGGGTCTTCGGCGGCTTCCAGCCGGGAGTCACCCACCTGGCCCCCATCGAGGATTGCCCGACTCAGGGCGTCGAAGCCGGTGACCAGCCCTTCGTGTTCCTGCCAGGCTTCGGTAAGGGTCTTCTCATCGCCGGAGGCCAGAATCTCCATGGAGACCTTGAGGTCCCGGGCCACCAGGAGATTCATCTCCATGGCGGCGTCGGTGAGCGGCGAGGTCTGGGCGATGACGGTGGTGGCCCCCCGCATTTCGTTGATATTGTGAATGGCCAGACCGCCGACGGCCAACAGCATGGCGGCGATCAGCAGGAAGGAGCCAAGCAGTTTTGTTCGGATCTTCCAATCATGGATGTTCATTCAGAAACTCTCCTCAGCGAACGACGGCAAACCCTTGTATTCCTCCCGCGGAGGAAATAACTGCGAATGATGGCAGCATATGTCAGCCATTGTCAATCGACTCTGTACCTCTTTCATTTGAATTCCTGACAGAATATCGTTAATGAATTGTTAATGTTTGCGCCTGAATTTCACAATGATGGGTCTCATTTATTTTTCAAATAGTTCCGGATTGCATCTGCCGGCAGGTATGTTCTCACAGGGGCTTGCGGTGTATTTTCGGAATTTTTCTCTCTCCGGTCAGGCTGGGGGGACGAGCCGGGGGTGACTCGGGATGGGAGGGCCTCACGGGTGTGCGCGGGGTGTCGTGCGTGGGGCGAGGAGAGGGACCGTTTCGGGAGATGTCGCTGCTGTGGTAGAAAGTGAGGCTCCAAAGGAGCGGTCGCGAGTGGCCACACGCAGGGAAGGGTAGGGCGCATGATCCGGGTTCCCCGACAGGAAGGGCCAGGGGAGGGAGAGGTCGGCAAGCTCCTGACGATTCTGTTGGTCGGCGACGTTGTCGGCAAGAGCGGACGGCGCTGCCTGCGGGAACACCTGCCGCGTCTCAGGGCGGTTTTCAACCTCGCTCTCGTGGTGGTCAACGGCGAGAATGCCTCTTCAGGGGTGGGGCTGACGCCGGCGACGACCGACGAGATCTTCGCCATGGGGGCCGATGTTGTCACCTCGGGCAACCACATCTGGCGTCACAAGGAGATCCTGCCCTACCTCTCCCAGGAGCGCCGCCTTCTGCGACCGCGGAATTATCCCCCGGGGGTTCCGGGGTTCGGGTTCGGGGTCTTCCGCGTCGGCGGGGCGCGTGTGGGGGTGCTGAATCTCCAGGGTCGGGTCTTCATGGAGGCGGTGGATTGCCCCTTCCGCGTCGCCGACGACCTCCTCCGGGAGGTCCACCTGGCGCGGGACGTGGAGGCCCTGGTGGTCGACTTCCACGCCGAGGCGAGTTCCGAGAAGATGGCCATGGGGTGGCATCTGGACGGGCGGGTTTCGGCGGTACTCGGGACCCACACGCATGTGCCGACCGCCGACCATCGCATTCTGCCCCGGGGGACCGGGTACCAGACCGACGTGGGGATGAGCGGTTGCTATGAATCGGTGATCGGGATGAAGGTCGAGACGGCCCTGCCGCGTTTCCTGACGCAGCTGCCGACCCGCTTTGAACCGGCCGGCGGCCCCGGGACTCTGGCGGGGACGGTAGTGCGGGTCGACCCGGCCACCGGACGCTGTCGGGAGATCATCCCGGTTCGCGTCGGCGGGGTGCTTGCGCCGACGCCTTCCCCGTGACCCGGGGTCGATGCCAAGTTCGACTGGTTGGATCTTATCAGTCCATTGATGAAACGGGCTGCGTCGGTTGGGGAGGTTCGGTCGAATCCAATGGGGCTGTGTGACCCATTGGGTTTGTGACGGCAGGAAAGGCTGTGTTTTGTCTGCCCGGGTTGAATAAAGTCTGTGGGCGGTTTTTTCGACTGTCCGCCGGGGTGTGGCCGAGGTCGGGGCCGATTTCATTAGGACCGGGAATACCGGGGAAGGGGATCATGGAAAAGCGGGAAAAAATGTACGAGGGCAAGGCGAAGGTCCTGTTTGCCACGGACGATGAACACCAGGTCATCCAGTATTTCAAGGATGATGCCACGGCCTTCAACGGGGTCAAGCGCGGTTCGATCGAAGACAAGGGGGTGGTCAACAACCTGGTCTCCTCGCGGTTGATGGAGATCCTCGGCCTCGTCGGGATCCCGACCCACTTCATCAGCCGCCTCAACGAACGTGAGCAGCTCGTGCGGCGGGTCGATATCGTGCCGCTGGAGGTGGTGGTCCGCAATGTCGTGGCCGGGTCCATGGCCAAACGCCTGGGGCGGGAAGAGGGGGAGCCCCTGGTTCGACCGGTGGTGGAGCTCTACTACAAGGCCGACAAGCTCGACGATCCCCTGGTCACCCTCGACCATGTCGAGGTCTTCGGTTGGGCCGATGACCACGAGATGTCGACCATCATCGAGCTGGCGCACCGGATCAACGATATCCTTCTGGGCTTTTTCGCCAATATCGGCATCCGTCTGGTGGATTACAAACTGGAGTTCGGGCGCCTGATCCAGAGCCCGCACACCCTGGTCCTGGCCGACGAGATTTCCCCCGACAGTTGCCGCCTCTGGGACATGAAAACCGGGGAAAAGCTCGACAAGGATCGTTTCCGCCGCGACCTTGGGGGGGTCGCCGAGGCCTATCGGGAGGTCGCACGGCGCATGGGACTCTCCTGACGATGGGCGACGAGCGGCAACCCGGCTGCCTTTTGGGGCCTCCGGCCCTTTCCCGGTTCCGTCTGGAAGAGCTCCTGGAGGCGCTCGGGGCATCCCTGTCCGGATTGACGGGGATCGGGGCCCGCCATCTCCACTTCATCGACCTGGAGGCCCCCCTGACCGCAACCGAGGCGGAGCGGCTCGCCGGTCTGTTGGCTTACGGGGACGACACGGGTTCCGGCTTCGTCGGTTCCCTGGATGTGGTCGGAGCCGGCCTCGGGTTTGCCGTTTCCCAACCAGGGCTCCCGGGGAGCGGTGAGGGGGGCGGGTACCCTTGGTTTACTGCGGGGCCGGGGCTGTCGCTGGTGGTGGTGCCGCGACCGGGAACGCTCTCGCCCTGGTCGACCAAGGCGACGGAGATCGTCCACCGGTGCGGCCTGAAAAAGCTCCGGCGGCTGGAGCGGGGAACGGTTTGGCACCTGGCCGGGGTCGGTGCGGGGGCGGAGGTGGTGGAGGCGGCCTCTCCCCGGCTCCACGATCGCATGACCCAGACGGTTTTTCCCGGGTTGACGGCGGCCTGGTCGTTGTTTTCCGGGCAGGAACCCCGCCCGGTCCGGCGGATTCCGCTTCTGGCCGAGGGGATCGAGGCCCTGCGAGGTGCCGACCGCGAGTTGGGACTGGCTTTGGCGCCGGACGAAATGAGTTATCTCGATGAACTCTTCCGGCGATTGGGGCGGGATCCGAGCGATGTCGAGTTGATGATGTTCGCCCAGGCCAACTCGGAACATTGTCGCCACAAGATCTTCAACGCCCGGTGGGAGATCGATGGGGAGGCCCGGGAGGAGACCCTCTTCGGCATGATCCGCCATACCGAGGCCCACTCCCCGGAAGTGGCGCGGGCCCCGGGGGAGACGGTCACGGCCTACGCCGACAATGCCGCAGTGATGTTCGGCGGCGGCGAGCGGCGTTTTTACCCGGATCCCGGGAGCGGGGTCTACGACTTCCATCCGCTCGTAAGCGGCATCCTCATGAAGGTCGAGACCCACAACCACCCGACGGCCATCTCTCCCTATCCGGGGGCGGCCACCGGTTCGGGGGGGGAGATCCGCGACGAGGGGGCGACGGGACGGGGGGGGTGGCCGAAGGCGGGGCTCGTGGGGTTTTCGGTCTCGAATCTGCGCCTCCCGGGGGCGGTGCGCCCCTGGGAGGAGGATTTCGGTCGCCCCGGGCGGATCGTCAGTGCCCTCGAAATCATGCGCGATGGTCCGATCGGGGCTGCCAATTTCAACAATGAGTTCGGGCGTCCCAATCTCTGCGGCTACTTTCGCACTTTCGAGCTGCGGGTTGCGGGCGAGGTTCGGGGCTATCACAAACCGATCATGCTGGCCGGGGGGATGGGGGTGATCGCCCTCGACCAGGTGGCGAAGCGCCCTTTGCGGGAGGGAGATCGGATCGTCCAGCTCGGGGGGCCGGCGATGTTGATCGGCCTCGGCGGCGGGGCGGCCTCGTCGCAGGCGAGCGGGGCGGGGGACGCCGAGCTCGACTTCGCCTCGGTGCAGCGGGACAACGCCGAGATGCAGCGTCGCTGTCAGGAGGTGATCAACCACTGCTGGCGCCTGGGTCCGCGCAATCCCATCCTCTCGATCCACGATGTCGGCGCCGGCGGACTCTCCAACGCGGTGCCGGAATTGATCCATGGTGGCGGTACCGGCGGTCGTTTCGAACTGGCTGCCATTCCCAACAGCGACCCGGGCATGTCGCCCATGGAGATCTGGTGCAACGAGGCGCAGGAGCGTTACGTCCTGGCGATCGCTCCAGAGTCGGAGGCGGGGTTGCTCGACGTCTGCCGACGGGAGCGTTGCCCGGTGGCTATCCTCGGGGAAGCGACCGAGGGAGGGAGGCTCCAGCTTATCGACAGTCGCGATGGCGCCACCCTCATCGACATGGAGCTTGGGGATCTCCTCGGCAAGCCGCCGCGGATGCTTCGGCGGGTCGACCGCTTACCCCTCAAGACCGATCCCTTCGTTACCGGGAAGCTGGTCTTGAAGGAGGCGGTCGCACGGGTGTTGCAACTGCCGGCGGTGGCCGACAAGAGTTTTCTCGTCACCATCGGTGATCGCACGGTGACCGGGCTCTGCTGCCGCGACCCGATGGTGGGACCCTGGCAGCGACCGGTGGCGGATGTCGCCGTCACTGCCCGTGAGTTCGGCGGTCGGGAGGGGGAGGCGATGGCGATCGGCGAGAGGACGCCGGTGGCGCTCCTTTCGGGGCCGGCCTCGGCGCGGCTGGCGGTGGCCGAGGCGGTGACCAATCTGGCTGCGGCGGCCATCGAGGCCCTTGGGCAGGTCAAGCTTTCGGCCAACTGGATGGCCCCTGCCGGCCATCCGGGGGAGGACGCCAATCTCTTTGACACGGTCCGTGCCCTGGGGATGGAGCTTTGCCCGGCGCTCGGGATCGGCATTCCCGTGGGCAAGGATTCGTTGTCGATGCGGAGCCTCTGGCAGGTGGGGGGGGAGAGCCGGTCGGTTACCTCTCCTCTCTCCCTGGTGATTTCCGCTTTTGCCCCAGTGGCGGATATCCATCGGACCCTGACGCCGGAGCTGCAGGCGCGGGCCGGAGAGAGCGATCTCATCCTGGTGGACCTGGCCGAAGGGCGGAATCGCCTGGGAGGATCGGCCCTGGCCCAGGTCTTCGGCGAGGTGGGCGACACCCCTGCCGATCTGGACCGGCCTGCCTCCCTGGTGGCCTTTTTCGCGGCGGTGCAGGGGCTCAATGCCGAGGGACGGATCCTGGCCTATCACGACCGCAGCGACGGCGGTCTCTTCGTGACCCTGTGTGAGATGGCCTTTGCCAGCCGCCTGGGTCTGAAGATTTCCCTGGATGGACTCGGGACGGATCCCTTCGCCATCCTTTTCGCCGAGGAGCCGGGGGCGGTCCTGCAAGTCCGCCGGTGTGACCGCGAGGCGGTCCTGGCCCGTTTTGCGGGGTGCGGTCGGGTTACGGTGATCGGCGCACCGCAGGCGGCGGGGGTGTTGCGCTTCGACTTCCGGGGGGAGACCCTTCTGGAGGAGTCCAGGGTCCACCTGGAACGCCTCTGGTCGGAGACGAGCTGGCGTATGCAGACCCTTCGGGATGAGCCGCTTTCCGCCCGGGAGGCCTATGATGCCCTCCTCGATGAGACGGATCCGGGGATTGTCCCCCATTGGCCCTACCCCCTTCCCGAGGGTTCCCGTTCCGGGGTGGGCGGCCTTGCCCTTCGCCGACCGAAGGTCGCCATCCTTCGGGAGCAGGGGGTCAATGGTCAGGTGGAGATGGCGGCGGCCTTCGATCGCGCCGGTTTCGAGGCGATCGACGTCACCATGAGCGATCTCCTGGATGGGCGAGACCCCGGGCATTTCCTGGATTCCTTCCGTGGCCTCGCCGCCTGCGGGGGGTTCTCCTTCGGTGATGTCCTCGGGGCCGGGGGCGGCTGGGCGGGGTCGATTCTTCACCACGACCGTTTGCGCGAGGCCTTCCTCCGATTTTTTCATCGTCAGGATACCTTCACCCTGGGGATCTGCAACGGCTGCCAGATGCTCTCGCGCCTTCGCTCCCTGATCCCGGGGGCCGACCACTGGCCGCAATTCGTGCGCAACCGGAGCGAGCGGTTCGAGGCGCGGCTGGTGACGGTGGAGATCCCCGCCGGCAACTCACTGTTTTTCGAGGGGATGGCGGGGGCGCGGCTGCCGGTCCCCTGCGCCCATGGGGAGGGACGGGTCCTTTTCCCGGCGGCGACCGATCCAGAGCGGCTCCTCGCGGAGGGGCTGATTGCGATGCGTTTCGTGGATGGTCGGGGGGTGGTGAGCGAGCGCCACCCGGTGAATCCCAATGGCTCGCCGGCGGGAGTGACGGGGTTGACCTCCCGGGACGGTCGGGCCACCATCATGATGCCGCATCCGGAGCGGGTTTTTCTGACCTCGCGCCTGAGCTGGCACCCGCCGGATTGGGGGGAGGAGTCCCCGTGGATGGTCATGTTTCGGAATGCACGCCGGTGGGTTGGGTAAGGGGGCGTGGAGGGGGTGTCATCCGGTCGTTCAAGGGGCTTCTTCCCCGAACGCCCGGTGAGGGAGAAGATTGAGCCTTCTCCCCGGGCTTCTCCAACCACCCTTGATATTATTTTTCCGTCGATTTTATTCGGGCGTCCTTGCAATCCGATCAAGGATCCCGGTGCTGTGCTTCAATGAACGCTTTCGGGACAGGAGAGTGGTCCGGTGGGGGCTCAACGGTCTCGGCGAGGTGGTCGGCCCAAAGACACGAATCCGGATCGTCCCCCGTGGTTTCTCCTGGGGGTGTTGCTGGCTGTCGTCGTTCTGCTCTTCGTGGACCGGCTCTATACCCCGGTCTCGACTTTGACACGGTATGGGGCGCCCCCCCATCGGGGGCCCCAGGGTGAGGCTGGCGGTGCTGCTGTGCCGGGGCCCGTGGTCAAGGCGATTCCCAGGAGGCCTGGGGAGACCGGTGGAAAAGGGAATGGGACCGCTGCCATGGTTCCGGGTGGTAAGGGGGGGGGCGGCGAAAAGAGCGGGGGGGACACTCCGAAGGGTGTTTCGGGTCATGGCAAGGGGGGAGGGCGTTCGCCGGAGTCGGGCAATTCGGGTTTCTCTGGTCAGGGGGGGACGGTCGTTGCTGGTGGGGGAAGGGGCGGGTCCCC
>JADGCL010000096.1 GCA_015229005.1 Magnetococcales bacterium | reverse complement strand
ACGGGATTTCCACCCGCTGAATACACGCGCCTTATCCTGGCGCACCCAGACCCCCCAGCCCCTTTTGGGTAGTACATCTGTCCGGCGCGGGCCGCCTCAGTTTTTAAGGCGCCACCCCGAGGCCAGAAGACGCACCGTCCCCGCGAACAAGGCCCCAAGAACCCCCAGCACCGCCACCAGGGCCACCTCGGGACGCGCCTGGGAGACATCGATCAAAGCATACCGAAAGAGATCCACCAGATAGAATATCGGATTGAGCCGCGCCACCATCGCCCACGAATCCGGCAACATCGAAACGGAAAAGAAGACCCCGCCCAGGTAGATCAATGGCGTCAGAATGAAGTTGCCCACCATCGCCACCTCGTCATAATTGCTTCCCCAGACACCGGTCAATAGACCCACCAGGGCAAAGATGGCCGTCAGGACGACGGTCGCCAACAGCAACAACAGAGGATGAGCAACACCGAAATCGACAAACACCCGCGAGACCAGAAGGATCACCCCGCCCACCAGACTCCCCCGCAAAATCGCCGCCGCCACGAAGGCCAGGGTCATCTGCAACGGCGTGATCGGCAAGGCCAGGAGATCCGCCGGCAGCATGCCGAGATATTTCATCTGGATCAACGAGGAGCTGGTGTTCTGGTAGGCGTGCTGGATCATCCCCATGGCCGCCAGCCCCGGCACCAGAAAGAGGAGGAAGGAGACCCCGTCCGTATCGCCGATACGCTTCCCCAGCGCCCCGCCGAAAATGGCAAAATAGAGCAGCGCCGAGATCAGCGGCGCCCACACCGTCTGCAACCAGACCTTGAGAAACCGCCGGCTCTCCCGGCGGAACAGACTCCAGGTCCCATACCACGACCCGAGGCTTGACTGATGATTATCGAAACTCATACAAGGCCGGACCGATCCCCGCCCGAGGCGTTTGCGGCTGGATGATGGGAACCCCGTACCAACCTGAGGAAGACATCCTCCAGGCTGGGCTCCTGGATCCGAAAATCGACGATCTCAGCGCTGTGACGGGAGAGCCAGGGGAAGAGTTCGCGGAGCTGATCCCCGGCCAACTCCCCCACCAGGGTCCCCCCGTCGGCGGCCATGGAAAGGCCCGGCGGCAGCGGTGGCCGATCCCGGCCCGGGGCCAGGTGAATCTCGCAACGACGGGTGCCGAACGCGGCCAGCAGGTTGACCATCCGGTCGAGAACCAGCGTCTCTCCTGCCCGCAGTATCGCCACCCGTTCGGCCAGCTCCTGCGCCTCTTCGAGGTAATGGGTGGTGAGGATGATGGTCGTCCCCTGGCGGTGCAGCTCGCGGACGAAATCCCACAAGCCGTGACGCAGGGCGACATCCACCCCGGCGGTCGGCTCGTCGAGGATCAGCAGCCGCGGCTTGTGGACCAGGGCCTTGGCGACCGTCAACCGGCGTTTCATCCCCCCGGAAAGCTGCCGACTCACCCGATCGGCCTGTTCGGTTAGGCCCAGTTTGTCGATCAGGGTCTCGATCCAGACCCGATTGTCGGCGATCCCGTAATAACCCGAATGGTTCTCCAGGACCTCGCGGACGGTGAAAAAGGGATCGAGGCCGATCTCCTGAGGGGTGAAACCGAGCAGCCTCTTGGCGCGCTCCGGCTCGCGATCGATATCGACCCCAAAGACCATCACCCGCCCCGCGCTCTTCCGGGTGACCTGGGCGACGATGTTGATCAGCGTCGATTTGCCGGCGCCGTTGGGACCCAGAATGGCAAAAAACTCCCCGGCGGGGATGGTGAGATCGATCCCCTTGAGGGCCATCACCCCGTTGCGGTAGCGCTTGTCGAGAGCCTGGATCTGGAGAGCCTGGGGCATGGGGGCACGGGGACGGGGTGGATGACCGGGGAGATTTTCCCATGCCTGACCGCTTTGTCAACCGTGGAGCGACAACCGGACGCAGAAGGGGCCTGCCGCAGAACGGACGGCAGGCCCCAGGGAGGATCCGGCGCCGCCCGAGGGGGGAATCTCGGGCGGTGCCGGGGGTGCCGGGAGCGGGGAGACGCTTCCCGGCGACTTTTCGGGCGGGGACCCCTCCGGTCCGAATCAGAAGAGCTTCGAGAGAGTAAACACCGTCCGGCTCGACGCCAGCTTCGCGGTATTGAGCGTCCTGCCGTCGTCGTCGGTGCCGTAGTGGGAGACATCGAACCCGAACCCCGCGAACTCCCGGGAGACACCGACCTTGTAATCGGTGTAGCTGTCGGGGTTGCCCACCGTATTGTCGAAGTGGTCACCGAAGGTGTGCCCGGCCCGGGCGGTCAAGGCCACCTCCCAGGGCATGGAGATCTTGGCTCCACCTTCTATGTACTCGGCCGACCTGTCGGCCAGACTGCCGAAGAAATCTCCCGAATAGGAGTACTTGGCGGAAAACTCCGTCCGGATCTGCTCGACCGGGTAAACAAGACCGATATAATACTCCTCGAAGTCGTACTGCCGACCGGAGGTGGCTCCCGGATAGTCGTAGTGGATGGCGCCGACCGTGGCGGCAAGGCCGAAATCGAATTTCTTCGTATAATCGAGGAGGAAATCCAACTCCGTGCTGGCGTCATCGCCGTCGTTGAAGTCCACCGGCGAGCCCCAGACCCCGGCGTGGATGCCGAGCTTGTGGGTCACGTCGAAACCACCCTGAAGCGCCGGATGCTCGTCGTTCTGGGAGACGCCGCGCCAGACATAGTCGGAGGTCAGGGCCACGTTGGCGGTGAGGTCGAAATCACCGACCTGGGTCCCGGCCAAGGCGGAAACGGGCGTGACCAGCAGCAGGGACAAAGGCAAAAACCGAACGGACCTCTTCATGTCGCTCCTCCTCGCGTGGCTTGAAACTCCTTATGGGGTCACTACCTAAGCATGATTCGTTCCAACATGTTCAATCCATTGAAATACAATAAAAAGGTATAATTCAGACCGCCGGAGTCACGGCGCATTCCAACGCCCGACCGACAATCTGGTCACTTTTCGGGCAGCCACTGACCGAAAAACAGGCGCCCGGCCCGGTTACCGGTCTCTTCTGCTGTGGCCGACCAGCGATGAAGGCCTTTTCCGTGTCGATCGCTTGAGTGCCGGACGGGAAGGTATCGCTCATTGCGTAAGTTCGGTTGCCGGAGAGCCGGGAAGTTTGGGACAATCCCTCGTCGTCCGGTGACCTGACCTCCCTCGAATGGTGGAACCCCCCTCTCATGGCTACAGACCGTCCCACCACGGCAACGGGATCGACGCTGACCGGGACCTCCGTCCCGGAGATGGCGGCGGCGCTCCTGGTGGAGACCCTGGTCGCCCTCGACCGGCCCTCCGGTCGCCGGGGCGCCGCCACCCGCCGCGATCGGACCCTGCGCGCCCTTCGGCGCCGGCCCCGCCTGATCCTGGAGCTTCCCATGGCGGAGACCGAACGCCGTACCCTGGTGAACCGCACCGTCGTGCGGCTTCGAGCGGAAAATCCCGGGCTTCCCGAACCACTTCTGCGAATGCTCCTGGAGGAGAGAGGCCCCGGTCAGAGGGTGGCGTTGCCCCTGTGGTTGGCGGGGGCGCGCTGCGGCGGACGGGTGGCTGCGGCACGGGCCTGTGCGTCGACGCCAGGCAGAGACGAACCCTCCGGGAACTCTCCCCGCCGTGACGGGGATGGCCTCGGCGAGCTTCGCCGGATCCACCAGGGACTCTCCTGGCTCCTGGTCAGGCACCGGTCGATGCAGGAGGCGCTGTTTCCGGCTTCCCTGCGGGAAAACAGGGTCCCTGAAGGCGGGATGAACCCTCCGGCTCTCCGTGAGGGAACTCCCCCGGAAGTCGCCCTCCCCGAGGTCGATCTCTCAACGACCGCTCTTCCCGAGACCGCCCTGCCCGAGGTCGATGTTCCAGCGACTCCGACCGGGTCCGCCGAGGTTTCCCAGCCCGGGGGATGGCAGGATCCGCTGATCGCCCTCATGCGTCGGGAGGGGTGTCTGAGCCTGGAGGAGATCTGCCGGAGACTTGGGGCGGAGCTTCCGGATCGGGAGACGTTGCGGCGCTGGGGCGAGTCGCACCCCGATCTGGCGCTCTACACCGGTGAGGGGGAGACGGCATGGCTATGGATGGGGGCGTGATCCGGGCCGACGAGCTTCTGGCCAGGTGTCTGGACGAGGTCTGGTGGCAGGAGTGGCTGGCGGCGCAGGAGGGGGCGGCGGTGGAATCCGGAGGTTCGGCACTCTCTCTCCACGAGACCGATTTCGTCGAGGTCGTCGAGGGGATGCTCGCCTGGCTGCTCCACCCCGGCAATCGCCAGGCCAGTGGCCGGGTGGTGACGGAGCTCCACCTGTGGGGGCTTCTCTTTCGCCGCTGGGGTCGGGAACGGTTGCGGCGGTTGCTGGCCGATCCCCGTCAGGTTCCCCAGGCCCTGCAACTTTCCCGGGCGTGGCGGAACTGGTGCCGGAGGCAGTTTTTCCTGCGGCAGCGGACGGACTGGTTTCGCGAGTGGCGGGACCTCTACCCGGGTCCGACCCTCCTCGCCAGACCCGGACTCCTGACCGGGGATGGCCGCCCGCTGGCCGTTCGCGGACGATGGCAGACCCTTCGCCGGCACCCCTCGCATGGCCTGGAGGTGGTCGGGGTGACGACCGGGGCCGTCGCGGCGGGAGAACCCGGACAGCGGACCCTGCTTTCGCTGGCGCTGCACGCCCGTCTGCTGCGCACCCTCGATCCCGAGACGCCGTTGATCGGGACGATCGAGGAATATGGCCCGGAACTCTCCGTTACCGGCTATTCCGAGGCCGAACTGGTCACCCTCTTCGAGGCGCGGATCGCCCCGCAGGTGGCGGCCATGGCCGGAGAATCGATCGTCGCCGCGGAAGCCCGTTCCAGCCCGTGATGCCCGCTCCAGGCGAGGCCTTCACCGTTCGGGTTCAACCACCGTCGGGGGGAGGCCGACCGGGAAAGGGGTGGTCCGATAGACATCGAAGCGGGTATTGCCGCCGGGGATGGTGTGGTCCGGTCGTCGCCCCCCCAGCGGGGGGGCCTTCCGGGGGCGCTTGACGACCACCCTCTCCGTGGCCCAGGTCATCGCCCGGGCCAGGATGGCGTCGGCGTCGGCGTCGTCGCCCACGAGGAGGCGGAGGGTGCGCATCTCCTTGCCGGCGAGCGCCGATCTCTTCCGTTCCGGTTCCGGATACATGGGATCGAGATAGACCACCTCGGTCGGAAGAAAATCGGTGTGGGTCATGAACCGGGAGGCATCCCCGGGCGTCAGGCCGAGACGGCCCACCGTCGCCGCGATCTCCCCCCCTGCCGCAAGCCCGCGACGCAGGCCGTCGGCCAGGAGCGCCGCGACGACGGGGGAGCGTTCCAGCATATGGACCCGGCACCCCAGGCGTGCCAGCACCACCGCATCCCGACCGAGCCCTGCCGTGGCATCCAGCACCCGGGGACGGATCCCGTGGCGCATCCCCACCGCCCGCGCAACGGGCTCCCGGCGCCACCCCTCCTGACGCAGGCGAAAGAGGAGTCCCTTGGCGGTGAAATCGACGAAGACCGCGCCCTCCCGGCGACCCTCGTCGAACCAGTCCAGCTCCAGCCGCTCCGGGGTCAGGCGCAGGAGCAGCTCGGGAGCGACCGGCAGACCCGGTCCGTTCGGATCGAGCAGGGGCAGCCCGAGCTCGCCCGCGAGGAATGCGGCGGCGGCAAGGAGCCCCTCCCCCCCGGTCGTGACCGCCACCCGGGCGGGCGCCCCTCCCCCCGGGCGGCATGCCCCCCCGGAAGGGATCGCCGATCCTGCCCTGTCCGCCTGGTTGAAGACGCTTTCTGGGATCATTTCCTGGGGGATGCTCCGGGACGGATGGGGAAGCTCGCCTCCAGGGTACCCCTCCACGGTCACTCTCGGCAATCTCTCGGGGCGGGCTCGACAAGATCCCCGGGAGCGCCGCCAGGCGGCGACGCCCGGTTGCGGCGGAACCTTGCGGCGGAACCGCGAGCCTCCCGGAGCCCGGGCAGCTTTGCCAAGGGAGGCGGCAATGCCGTATCCTCGATCACGCCGGGTGTCGGGTTTGTGCCGCCCCCAGCGGGAGATGGGTGGATGGGCGTCGGCACCCGCGGTCGGGTTGCGGCGCTGCGGTCGGCTTGCGGTCTTGCCTTCCGCCGGGTTTTCCGGGGGAACGGGGCCGTTGGGATGTCGGAACGGGAGGAAAAGCGGATGGTGGAGGATTTCAAGACTTCGGAGTCCTGGCGGGTCTTTCGCATTCAGGCGGAGGTGGTCGAGGGGATCGAGATCACGCGGGGATTGGGACCGGCGGTGACTCTCTTCGGCAGTGCCCGTCTCGGTCCCGATTCCCCTTACTATCAGGCCGCTGTCGAGGTCGCGGGCCACATCTCCCGCGCCGGCATCGCCGTCATCACCGGCGGCGGTCCAGGCATCATGGAAGCGGCGAACCGGGGGTGCCACGGTCAGGGGGGGGCCTCGGTAGGATTCAACATCGACCTCCCCTTCGAGCAGAAGGCCAACCCCCACGTCGACATCAGCTACACCTTCCGCTACTTCTTCGTCCGCAAACTGATGTTCGCCAAGAGTACCGACGGGTGCGTGATCTTCCCCGGAGGGTTCGGAACCATGGACGAACTCTTTGAGTTCCTGACCCTGGTCCAGACCCGAAAGACCGACAAGCTTCCCCTGGTCCTCTTCGGTCGCCGATACTGGCAGGGGCTCCTGACCTGGCTCCGGGAGGAGGTCCTGGCCCTTGGCTGCATCGACGAGGACGACCTCGGGCTCTGTTTCCTGTCGGACGACCCGGCTGAGGCGGCCAGACTGATCATCGAGAACATGCCCGCCCGAGCGAGCGAGGAGGGTTGACCTCTCTGGGAGGGTTGCCCCATCGGAATCAACTTCTAAAAATTCTCCTCCCGGGTCATCCACTCGCGGACCTTGCGCTCCAGGGAGTCCCGGTTGTTGCGGGCAGGGTCCTCCAGTACCCAGGAGATGAGTTCCTTCTGCAGGTTCCCCGTCCACACCCCCGCTGGCAGACGCACCATGTCGAGGATCTCCCCCCCGGAGAGGAGCAGGTCGCGGGGCTGCATGAGCCGGGGGGAGCTTCGCAGCGACAGGCAGCGCCGCAGGGCTTTCTCGTACTCCTCGTCGAGTTTGCGCTTTTCCTCGGGAGTTGAATTCGGGGCCGCGTGGTTTCTGGCCCGAAGGAGCCGCAACATGCCCTCGACCGGGAGGGCCAGTCCGATCATGCGGCGAATGGCCCGATCCGTGGGTTGGAAATTGCTGTCCGCGTACTGGATCATGCTCAGGATCCGCTTTTGTCGTCTCTTGGAAAATTTGAGACGCTCCAGGATCACCCCTCCGAGGCGCAGGGTATCCTCCAGGAGGCTGGAGGCGAGGGAGAGATCGCCCCGAAAGGAGGGATCCTCCATTGCCCGACCAATCTCGTAGAGCAGGGCCGCCCAGCGCAGATCCAGGAGGGAGGCCTCCTCCCTGCCGGAGGGAGGGGTCAGAGCCAGGGTGACACGCAGGGTGTGATCGAAAACGCTCTCCTCTTTCTCGCACGTCCACCTTACCCGATCCAACACCCCCAACTCCGGCAGGATGTGACGGCCCAGGTTCGAACGGAAGAGCCTGAGGACCCATTCCCTGGGGACCTCATCGCGCAGGGGCAGGGAGAGAATCCGATCCAACTCTCCGCGCAGTCGTTCCGGGGATATTCCTTCGGGCAGGACCTCCTCGCAAAGCTGGCAATCCTCCGGATCCGGATTGGCGGCAAGGCGGATGGCAAACCGGAAGAAGCGCAAGGCGCGCAAGGGATCGGCCTGGAGGGTATTGACACCGTCCACCAGGTGGACCCGAAGCCGGTTGAGATCGTCCAGGCCGTGAAAGGGGTCGACCAGCGGTCCCCGGGGCCAGGGCCAGGCCATGGCATTGATCGTGAAATCCCGATGGAGGAGATCCTCTTCCAGGGAAGGGGGCTTGGAGGGACGGTGACGAAAGGAAGCGATGTCGAGGGAAAGAGGTTTCTCCTGGCCTTTCAGGGGTACGACCAGGCTGTTATGCTTATGGCCGGGAATGGCGATCGCGTACCCCTTGTCCGAAAGGCGCCGCCGGCACTCGGAGAGGGGCGTGGAGACCAACAGGTTGATGTCGTTGGATATCTCCGAATTCTGAAGAACCTCCCGCAGGGAGCCTCCAACCAAGTAAAGATCGCCCAGGAGGGAGCGGACATCATCGAGTATGACCTGGATGTCGGCAGGGAGAACCATATGGGGGAGGGAAAGCATGATCGGCACCGCCTTGGCACGGCAGGGTAAGGGATATCGGTCGGTCCGTCAACGCCGATGCTGAAAAGATCCAGAAAGCGCTTTCTGCTCCTGACGATGGGGTGTCGGGTCAACCAGGTCGAATCCGAGTGGATCCGCCATCAGGCTCGCGAGGGTGGGTTCGAGGCCGTCGAGGGGGGGGAGTCGGCGGATCTGGTGGTGGTCAACACCTGCAGCGTCACCGCCGAGAGCGGGCGGCAGGCCCGGCAGATGGTGCGCCGGGCGGTGCGGGATCATCCCGGGGCCAGGATCGTGGTCACGGGCTGCCACGCCCACACCGATCCGCAGGGCCTGGCCAGGATGGTCGGGGTCGACCTGGTCCTGGGCAACGACGAGAAGACCCGTCTCCTTGGTCACCTCGACAGGCTTGAGTCGGCCTCCTTCTCGTCCCTCCCCTCCCCGCCCGCCTCGGGAGTCGGGGGGGGGGGGGGGGCCCCCCCCCCTCCCCCCCCCCGTGGGGGAATCTCCCCGGGCCGGCCCCCTTCCCCCCC
>JADGCL010000095.1 GCA_015229005.1 Magnetococcales bacterium | reverse complement strand
TTCCCTCACAATTTCAACGGGTTACACCATCCAGTTGAAATTGGCCGGCCGTCCCTGGCCGGCGCAGCCTGTTTATCAACGGGCTGTTATGAGGGAGGAGGTCCGCATCAACGCTTCACGCCTCGTCTCCCATGAAGGGATTCTCAGACTTGCTGCGAAGGCCATCGTCAAACCTGGACAATTTGCAACGTTTTCATAATGTTGCGTTCAGGATTGCCGTGATCCTGCTGTTCTCCCGAGTTGGTCGTTATCGCTGGAACAACACCGCAGGTCACGCCCTGGCGGGGTCGGGACGTTCGGCGGCGATTCCCAGATCGGCGATGGCTCGG
Organism: Magnetococcales bacterium; assembly: GCA_015229005.1. Classification (GTDB taxonomy): domain Bacteria; phylum Pseudomonadota; class Magnetococcia; order Magnetococcales; family JADGCL01; genus JADGCL01. Next base: position 8,491 of record JADGCL010000095.1, on the reverse strand, counting down.
GCGACGACCTCCGCGTTGATCTCTCCCCGCGAGGCAACGAGGTGGAGCGCCGCTGCGGTGATGTGGCGGCGATCCACCTCGAAGAAATCGCGTAGCTCCGCACGTGCCTCGCTTCGACCGAAGCCGTCGGTGCCCAGGGAGAGCATTGCCCCTGGTACCCAGCGGCTGACGCAGTCGGGCAGGGCCCTGACGTAATCGGTGACGGCGACGACCGGGCTCGAGTCACCCCGACCCAGAACCGAGGTGATGTAGGGCACGCGCACCGCAGCCTCGGGGTGAAGGCGGTTCCAGCGCTCGGCATGGACGGCCTCTTCGCGCAGAGCCTTGTAGCTGGTGACGCTGAAGACCTCGGCGGCCACGCCGAGAGCGTCCAGGAGCCCCTGGGCAGCGACGACCTCGTTCAGGAGGGCCCCGCTCCCCAGGAGACGGACCCGGGGGCGTCCGGAATGGGCGTCAGGGGCCTCCCGCAGGCGATAGATTCCGCGCAGGATGCCCTCCTCGACCCCGGGAGGCATGGGGGGCTGCGCATAGTTTTCGTTGGTGAGGGTGATGTAGTAGAAGACCGCCTCGCCCTTCTCGGGCATGCGTCGCATGCCATCCCGGACGATGACCGCCAGTTCGTAGGCGTAGGCCGGGTCGTAGGCCTGAAGGGTCGGGATGGCGAGGGCCATGAGATGGCTCTGCCCATCCTGGTGTTGCAGCCCCTCGCCGGCAAGGGTGGTCCGCCCGGATGTGGCACCGAAAAGAAAGCCGCGACTGCGGGTGTCGGCGGCGGCCCAGACGAGATCGCCGACCCGCTGCAGGCCGAACATTGAATAGAAGATGAAGAAGGGGACCATGGTCACCCCGTGCAGGGCCCGGGACGAGCCGGCGGCGATGAACGAACTCAGGGCGCCGGCCTCGGTGATGCCTTCTTCCAGGATCTGACCATCGGTGGCCTCTTTGTAGTAGAGCAGGCTCTTGGAGTCGACCGGCTCGTAGAGTTGGCCCGGGTGCGAGTAGATGCCGCACTGGCGGAAGAGGGACTCCATGCCGAAGGTGCGCGCCTCGTCGGAGACGATGGGGACGACCCTCGGACCGAGTCCGGGGTCCCGCAGCAGCTTGGAGAGCATGCGCACGAAGACCATGGTCGTGGAGAGTTGGCGCTCCTCGCTGCCCTCGCAGAACTCGTCGAAGAGGGTGGCGGAGAAGGGTGGGACCGGTTCGCCCTCGCGGCGGCGGTTGGGGAGAAAACCGCCGAGGGCCCGACGCCGCCCGAGGAGATAGCGGATCTCTTCGCTTCCCTCGGTCGGGCGGTAGAACGGAGTATCCGCCACCTCGCGATCGGAGAGGGGGATGCCGAAGCGGGAGCGGAACTGCTGCATCTCCTCTTCGTTCAGCTTCTTTTGCGAATGGGTGACGTTTCGGGCCTCGCCGGCGGCCCCGAGGCCGTATCCTTTGACGGTCATGGCGAGGACCACCGTCGGTTGCCCGCGATGGTTGACCGCCGCCTGATAGGCGGCGTGAACCTTCACGGGGTCGTGTCCTCCCCGGCGCATCTTGCTGAGCTGTTCGTCCGAATAGCCGGCGACCATCGCCTCCAGGCGCGGGTCGCCGCCGAAGACCCGTTTGCGGACGATGTCCCCCCCCTCGGTGGCCAAGCGTTGGTATTCGCCGTCGACCAGCTCGGCCAGGCGCCGCGCCAGGAGTCCCTCGGTATCCTTCTCGAAGAGGGGATCCCAGTCGGAGCCCCAGAGGACCTTGATGACGTTCCAGCCGGCCCCCCGAAAATCGGCCTCCAGTTCCTGGATGATCTGACCGTTGCCTCGCACAGGCCCGTCGAGGCGTTGCAGATTGCAGTTGATGACGAAGATGAGATTGTCGAGCTTCTCCCGGGCGGCGAGACCGATGGCGCCGAGGCTCTCAGGCTCGTCGGTTTCGCCATCGCCGAGGAAGGCCCAGACCTTGCTGTCGGAGCGGGGCTTCAGGCCGCGGTCCTCCAGGTAGCGGACGAAGCGGGCCTGGTAGATGGCCATGATCGGTCCGAGCCCCATGGAAACGGTCGGGACCTCCCAGAAATCGGGCATGAGCCAGGGGTGAGGATAGGAGGAGAGACCGCCGCCAGCGGCCATCTCCCGGCGGAAGTTCTCCAGTTCCTTGTCGCTCAGACGCCCTTCGAGGTAGGCCCGGGCGTAGATCCCGGGGGAGGCGTGCCCCTGGAAGAAGACGAGGTCGCCGCCGGAAGGGTCGGACCGTCCGCGAAAGAAGTGATTGAAGCCGACCTCGTAGAGGGTGGCAGCCGAGGCAAAGGTGGAGATGTGGCCACCGATTCCCTCGGAGCGCCGATTGGCCTTGACCACCATGGCCATGGCGTTCCAGCGGACCAGGCTCTTGATCCGGCGTTCGATTTCGCGGTTGCCTGGGTAGGGGGGCTCGCGGCTGGCGGGGATGGTGTTGACGTAAGGGGTGTTGGCGGTGAAGGGAATTTCGACGCCGAGCTTCATCGCGTGCGTCTGGAGCTCCCGGAGGAGGGCGGTGACCCGCCGGCTGCCGCCGTGCTTGAGGACGTGCTCCAGGGATTCACGCCACTCGCGGGTCTCCGATTCTTCGGCATCTCTTTCGTGTTCTTGCGGCATGGTATTCAGGCCTCCTGCTTCCGAGTCGACACGACCCACTGACGACATCATGGCCAATACTCTTCTCCTGCGCAAGACGAGAGTCGACTTGGCTGTCTCCCCGGAAGGATCTGACCCTGGTCGATTTATCCGCGAGATCTCCTGGGCGGAGGATTGGCAACGGCCCAGACATTCTGGAAGAGATTTTCCATTTGACAATCGCCCCTGGCTGCTGCTAGCTTCTCCGCCGGGTGGGCTCGACCGGATCGCCGGTTCGGGTTCCGGGTTCTCCGGGTCTTCCCGGGTCCTCCCGGGTCCTCTCGGTGGTCGCGTTCGGTGTCGGCGGGAGACCGCACCGTGATCGCCCGCCCGAGTCTGCATGGGGTCCCCTTTTTCCACAGGATCGTCTGTCGCTGTCGCCAATCGGGTTTCTGGAATGCTTTCCGGTGCCTCCCGGGTGAGTGCATTTTTCCCCGGGTGAGCGTGTTTCTCCTCGGGTGGGCGTGTTCCTCTTCGGGGTGGCTTCCTGGTTGGTTAGCACCGTTGTGTTTCTTCGCGGATTCGGCTGACTTCCCCCCATCGTCGGTCGTACATGTTCAACGCCAACCCCCTCCGGGTTTTGTAAGTCCATTCCCGAAAAACACGTGAGAAGATCCGACATCCCATGAATCTCCAAGAACTGAAATCGAAGTGCGTGGCCGACCTTTCGGCGCTTGCCGCCGAAAAGAAGGTGGAGGGCGTCAGCGGTATGCGCCGTCAGGAGCTGATCTACGCCATCCTGAAATCGGAGTGTACCAGCAATGGCCAGATCCACGGCGAAGGGGTCCTGGAGATCCTCCAGGACGGCTTCGGCTTCCTCCGCGCCCCGGATACCAACTATCTGCCGGGGCCGGATGACATCTACGTCTCTCCATCCCAGATCCGCCGCTTCGGTCTGCGCACCGGGGATGTCATCGAAGGCCAGATTCGCTCCCCCAAGGAGAGCGAGCGCTATTTCGCTCTCCTCCGGGTCGAGAAGATCAATTACGAAGACCCCATCAAGTCCCGGGGCAAGATCCTCTTCGACAACCTCACCCCTCTCTATCCGCACCAGCGCCTGCGCATGGAGCTGGAGAGCAGCGGCGGCAACAACGAGGACCTCTCCCCCAGGGTGATCGACCTCATCTCGCCGATCGGCAAGGGGCAGCGCGGTCTCATCGTCGCCCAGCCGCGTACCGGCAAGACCATGCTCATGCAGAGCATCGCCCATTCCATCGCCCAGAACCACCCGGAGGTGACCCTTCTCGTCCTCCTCATCGACGAGCGCCCGGAAGAGGTGACCGACATGAAGCGCTCGGTCAGGGGCGAGGTGGTCTCCTCGACCTTCGACGAACCGGCGACCCGCCATGTCCAGGTGGCCGAGATGGTGATCGAGAAGGCCAAACGCCTGGTCGAACACAAGCGCGATGTCGTCATTCTTCTCGACTCCATCACCCGTCTGGCCAGGGCCTACAACACCGTCGCCCCTTCCTCGGGGAAGGTCCTCTCCGGCGGTATCGATGCCAACGCCCTGCAGCGGCCCAAGCGCTTCTTCGGTGCCGCCCGCAATATCGAGGAGGGAGGCTCGCTGACCATCATCGCCACCGCCCTCGTCGATACCGGTTCGCGCATGGACGAGGTCATTTTCGAGGAGTTCAAGGGGACCGGCAACATGGAACTCCACCTGGATCGCAAACTGGTGGAACGGCGGACCTTCCCGGCGATCGATATCGCCAAGTCGGGGACCCGCAAGGAGGAACTCCTGACCCAGAAGGACGAGCTGAGCAAGCTCTGGGTCCTGAGACGTGTCCTCCTCCCCATGGGACCCCAGGATTCGATGAGCTTTCTCCTGGACAAGATCCGTGCCACCAAGGACAACCACGAGTTTTTTGCCAGCATGAACAACTAGCCGATGCGTCCCGGTCGCCGTATCGCCCCCTCTTCTCAAAAGGGGGTTCTTGGCGGGTCGCGACAGGGGGCATCCTGACGGGAGGACGTGCCGTGAAAGAGGGAATCCACCCCGAGTACAAGGAGGTCACCTTTACCTGCATCGGTTGCAGTACGGTGATCCAAACCCGCTCCACCGGAGGGGATCAGAGTCTTGCCGTCTGTTCCTCCTGCCACCCCTTCTTCACCGGCAAACACAAGCTGGTCGACACCGCCGGTCGGGTCGAGCGCTTCATCCGCAAGTACGGCAGCAGCGGCACGGGAAGCCCTCCCCCCAAGTCGTGAGGCTCATGACGGACAGAACCCCCTGCGCGGGGTGACCGACCGGATTCAGCGGGGCGGGATGATCCGTCGAACCCAAAAGGGAAGGCAAGGCCGGGTCTTGCCTTCCCTTCCGACGGCCTGCTAGAAGGGGATATCGTCGTCGAAGTCCGGTCCCTGATCGAAGGGTTGGGCCGGTGGCGGGTTGCTGGTGTCGCGGACCGGAGCGGTGGCCCTGGGGGCTGCCGCCGGGGTGCGCGGGGCGAAGCCGCCTCCGGGGGGGGCTCCCTCGCCGCTCATCGGGGTCCCTCCTGCGAAGCCGCCCCCCTGTGGGGCCGAGGCTCCGGCGTATCCTCCGGCGCCCGGGTATTGCCCGCTTCCCTGGCCGCTGCGGGAGTCCAGGATGATCATCTGACTCTTGAATGGTGGCAGGGTTACCTCCGTGGTGTAGCGCTCTACCCCTTGGTTATCGGTCCACTTGCGGGTCTGGAGGGCGCCTTCGATGTAGACCTTGCTTCCCTTCTTGAGGTACTGCTGGGCGATTTCGGCCAGTTTGCCGAAGATCACCACCCGGTGCCATTCGGTTTTTTCCTGGCGCTGCCCTTGTTGGTCGTTCCAGGTTTCGGAAGTGGCGATGTTCAGGTTGGCGATGGGCCGGCCATCCTGGGTGAAGCGGATCTCGGGGTCCCGGCCCAGATTGCCGATGAGCTGCACCTTGTTGAGCGAAAAGGCCATGCCAATCTCCCCGCAGAAAAAGTTTTCGCACCGTGCGTGAAGCCGATAGAATCCCGGGGACCTTAAGGAGAAACCGTGTCCGGCGCAAGTTTTGAGATGGTTTTTGCCGAGGTTTGCCTCTGTTGTCGGGGTGGGATTTCGGGTATGGGGGTGTCATGATCTCTTGGACGGAGCCGGCTCTGGCGGTGGCGGCCTACCTGGTGGGGGGGATACCCTTCGGTCTGCTGCTGGCGCGCTTCGCGGGCGCCGGAGACATTCGTACTCAAGGGAGCGGCAACATTGGCGCGACCAATGTCCTGCGGGTTGCGGGGCGTCGGCTTGGGGCTCTGGCGTTGATCCTGGACATGGGCAAGGGTGCCTTGCCGGTGGTGTTCGTGCGGGAGGGGCTGGGTTGGGAGAGCGGTTCGGGCGCCCTCATGGCGGTGGCCCTGGCGGCGGTTCTGGGGCATCTCTTTCCGCTCTATTTGGGTTTCAAGGGGGGGAAAGGGGTTGCCACCGGGTTCGGGGTATTTCTGGCCTGGGCGCCGCTTGCAGGGGGGGGGGCGGTCCTGGTCTGGCTGGCGATGGCGGGGCTCTTCCGTCTTTCCTCGCTTGCGGCCCTGGGGGCCTATACGGCCCTGCCGATGCTGGTCTGGGGGCTGGGGCCGGAGGGGATCTGGCCGGTGGCGCTGGTGGTAACGCTTCTCGTAACTTGGCGGCACGAGGCCAATATCGGTCGTCTGCTGCGTGGCGAGGAGCCCCGGATCGGGCAAAAGGGGGAGAAGCGATGAATCCTGGTGGGTCCTGGTTTCGCCGTCGGGATCGGCAGGAGGGGCGGTGTTGGTCGGGAATCCTTCTTCTTTGCTTCCTGGCGGTTGCCCCGGTTGTCTTGGTGGCGCCGACGGTTGGGGGAGGGGGACTCTTGGCGGAGGAGGTGACCCTCCCCGGTGGGGCTCGTTCCCTGCGGGTCGAGCGTCTGTCGCCGCAGTTGCGTTCGGCCCCGGTGGAGCGGCTCGAAGAGGGGCCGGTGGCCGCCTCGCTGCGTGAGATGATCGGCCTTTTCCAAAAACGCTCCAGCCTGCTCGGTCCGATGCGGTCGACCAATCCCGGACGGGTGATCGGAGCGGCGGATCGTCGCCAGAGTCTGGGGACGGGAGATGAGATCCTGTTCCTTTTTCCGGAGCCTCTGAAACGTGGGGATTTGCTGGTGGTCTTTCGTCGGGGGGAGCCGCTTCGGGATCCGATCGGGGGCGAGGACCGGGGTACCTGGATCGCGCATGTGGGTAACGTTCGTGTGATCGGGCGGAGCGCCGAGGCCTATGTCGGCGAAATTCTTACCTCCTTCGAGGCCATATATGCCGGCGATTTTCTGGAGCGTTATGCGGCGATCAATACTGAATTTTCCCTGGTCGCGACACCGCCGGCGCCCCTTGTCGGGAGGGTCCTGAAGATTGCCGAGCCGATGGATTTCGGGGCGGATGGAATGGTGATCATCGTCGGGGTGGGGCGTCGCGAGCGGGCGGTTCAGGGGGTACGGTTGTCCGTGATCCGGAGCGGGGAGACGGTGGACGATCCGGTTTCGGGTGAGAAGAGGCCGCTTCCGGGACGGAAGATCGGCAGTGCTGTGATCTTCCAGGTTGGCGAGAGGGCATCTTTCGCGCTGCTGGTGCGATCGACGGACGGGATTCGGGTGGGTGACGGGGTCACCACCGAACCGCTGCCGTGACGTGATCGGCGGAGGCGGAGGGCGGGGTGGACCCGCTCGGAGCGGAGGGGTGGGGGCGGGGCGTTTCCTGCTGGATTGGTTGCGGCTTCTCCGGGTTCCGGGGCTGGGACCGGTTCTGGCGGGACGGTTGTTGGATCGCTTCGGTGACCCCGGGGCGGTGCTGGCGGCCTCCGACCGGGCGTTGCGGCAGGTCGAGGGGGTCGGTCCGGGGGTGGCAGGGGCGGTGCTCCGCATGGCCGGTGACGGCGAAGGTGCGGCGCGGGCGGCCTGGGAACTCGATCGCCTTGCCGCCATGGGTGGCGAGGCGCTGGTGTGGGGGTCGCCGGCCTATCCCGAGTTGCTGGCGACCATCCACGATCCGCCTCCGGTTCTCTTTGTACAGGGGGATCCGGCCTTTCTGGCTTCGACGATGGTGGCGGTCGTCGGGTCGCGGCAGGCGAGCCAAGGCGGGCTGGAGATGGCCAGGCGTCTGGGGACGGAGCTTTCCCTCCAGGGGTTGGTCACCGTGAGCGGGTTGGCGATCGGCATCGACACCGCCGCCCATTGGGGTGCGCTCGAAGGCGGAGGGGCGACGGTGGCGGTGTTGGCCACTGGTCTGGATCAGGCTTATCCGGTGGTGAACCGCCGGCTTCGGGAGAAGATTCTCGGTCGGGGGTGCCTGGTGACCGAGGCGTTCCTGGGGACCCCGCCGGTGGCGAATCTTTTCCCGCGACGCAACCGGATCATCAGCGGCCTCTCGCGGGGGGTGGTCGTCGTCGAAGCGGCCATGAAATCGGGTTCGCTGGTGACGGCGCGTCTGGCCCTGGAGCAGGGGCGGGAAGTCTTTGCGGTCCCCGGTAATGTTCTCGACCCCCGTTCCCGGGGAGTAAACCAGTTGATTCGCGATGGCGCCCGTCTGACGGAGGGGGTCGAGGATATCCTGGAGGAGCTTTCCTGGACGGGTATCCGCCACCCGCAAGCCGTACCTGCCGAAGCCGGAGGGGCGGGTTCTCCGGAATCGGGAGCGGTGGCTGACCTCATGGCGCTTCTGGGTGAGGGGCCGATCGAGGCGGACCTCCTTGCCCGGCGAAGCCGATTGACAGTGGGTGAGCTTTCCCGCATCTTACTCCGACTCGAGATGACAGGGATCGTGGAAAGATTGCCGGGCAACCGGCTGGCCTTGCGCGGGCGCTGATTCGGGGGGGGCGGAGGGGGTTCTTTCTCCCGGAAACCGCCGGAGTGGTCCAAGGGA
>JADGCL010000094.1 GCA_015229005.1 Magnetococcales bacterium | reverse complement strand
TCTCGCCAACACACGCCCGCGCAAAGATTCGTCCGCCAAGATCCCCCCCCCGACGCCGCGATCGAGACGACCTCCAGGGACCTAGAATTGTAGCACAAATCTTTCGATACGCTGAAACACTCGTTCCAACGCCGACAAGGTATGGCGGGCATCCTCCCAGATCGGCCCCTCCATCGCCTGTTCCATCTGCCGCGACAACTGGACCATGCTCGAGGCCCCCATGTTGGAGCAGGCCCCCTTGAGTTCCAAGGCAATTTCCCCGGTCCGGGCCACCTTCTCCGCAGTGATCGACAGCCCCAGCTCCGCCAGAAGCTCACGGGTCGAGGTAACGAAATGGCGCAACAACTCCCGAATCACCCCATCATCACTTCCGAAAAGCTGCCGCAACTGGTTGATTTCGATCGGCGGCACCTCCCCCATCCGCTTGGGAATCCAGTATTGCAGCTTCTTCTTCAGATCTTCGGGGGCGACCGGCTTGCTCAGATAATCATCCATGCCGGCCTTGAGGCAACGCTCCCGATCCCCTTTCATGGCGTTCGCCGTCATGGCAATGATGGGAATGTGGCGCGACGAAGTCTGATCCATGCGGCGAATGGCATGGGTCGCCTCGAAACCATCCATGACCGGCATCTGGCAATCCATGAGGATCAGCGCATAGGGAAGCCGCCCCACCGCCTCCACCGCCTCCTTGCCGTTGGCCACCGCGTGGGCGGCATACCCCATCTTTTTGAGCTGGGTGAGCGCCACCTTACGATTGACCGGATTGTCCTCGACAAGCAGCAGGAGCTTGCCCGACTCCAGGGCATCGTAGGTGTCAGGCTCGGGCAGGACGCTCGGCAGCTCCTCGGAAAAAGAGGCCACCTTCGGGCGCAACTTCTCCGGGGCGATCACCCCGACCAATTTCTCGGCCAATTCCAGAAGACGAACCGGTTTGGTGAGAACGGCAGCGCAGCCCGCCAGCATCACCTCCTGACGCCACGACTTGTCCTCCAACTCCTGCAGGGCAACGACCGGCATCCCTCCCAGCAGCCCCTCCCGGTCGAGCCCCTGGGAAAACTCCTTCAGCTCCAGATCGGAAACCGTCGAGCCGACGATGATCGCGGAATACCTCTCCCCACGAGTCGTCGCCTCCCGCAGGGCCGCCCGGGCGGCCTCACCGCTCGTCACCGTCTCCACGATCACATGCCAGGAGGTAAGATAACTCTCCAGGATTTCCCGGTCCGAGATGTTGATCAGAACCAGGAGGATCCGCACCCCCTTCAGGGGCGCCGCCAACTTACCCGGATCCGCCCCCTTGTCCGCAGGCACCTCCGATGCCACGAACGGGACCCGGAACCAGAATACCGCCCCGCGCCCTTCTCCGCTCTCCGCCCCGATCTCCCCCCCCATGAGATCCACCAGACGCTTGGTGATCGCGAGACCCAGACCAGTGCCGCCGTATTTACGGTTGGTGTCTCCCGTCCCCTGACTGAACGGCATGAAGAGCCGGCTCTGGACCGAGGAGGAGAGCCCAATCCCCGTGTCGGCGACCGAAAAATGCACCACCAGGTCATGCTGCTGCCGCGAGGCCAGTTCCGCCCTGACCATCACCTCGCCCGCATCGGTGAATTTGACGGCGTTGCCGATCAGGTTCAGCAACATCTGCCGCAACCGCCCCGGATCCCCCCGCAATACCCGGGGAATCCGCGGCGAGATCAACGTCATCAGCGAAAGCCCCTTGGCGTTGGCCTGGGAGGCAAGCAGCTCCGCCGCCCCCTCCACCACCGTCACCAGGGTGAAATCAATGACCTCGATGTCGACCTTTCCCGCCTCGATCTTCGAAAAATCGAGAATATCATTGATAAGCGACAGCAACGACAGCGAGGACTCCCGGACGATCTTCGCAAACTCCAACTGCTCGTCGTTCAGCGGCGAATCCATGAGCAGATCGTTCATCCCGACGATGGCGTTCATCGGCGTCCGGATTTCGTGGCTCATGTTGGCCAGGAATTCCGACTTGAGCCGGCTGTTCTCCAGCGCCTGGTCTCGACTCGACCGCAGCTCCGCCTCCTTCCGGAGCTGCTTGCCGATGTCCTGGAACACCGTCACCGAACCGACGATCTCGCGATTGCGCCGCAAGGGAGTCGCCACGTAGGCGGCCATCAGCGTCTCCCCATTCTTGCGGGTGAAGGAATCCTCCTCCACCCGCACGCTCCGCCCCAGCAGGGCCCGCTGCATCGGACAATCTTCCACCGGGCGCACCGATCCGTCGACCTTGCGCGAATGGACCAGGCTGTGAAAATTCTGCCCGAGAAGTTCATCCTCCCGCCAACCCAGGAGTTGCTCCCCCTTCTTGTTGAGGAAGGTCAGACACCCCTCCATATCCAGCGCCAGGACACCAGCCCCAAGCGAATCGCTGATATCCAGGAGAAAGGCACGGTTCTCTCCCAGCCGCGCCTCCTCCTGGATCCGGTGCGAGATGTCCGAATTGATGAAAACGTACTGGTAGGGCTTGCCGGTCGGGCTCATGAAGGGAACGATGGTGGAACTCACCCAGAAGAAACCACCATCCTTGCGCCGATAGCGCACCTCACCCCGCCAGACCCGTCCCCCCTGGACCGTCCGCCACATCTCCTTGAAAAACGAGGGGGGATGAAGACCGGAATCGAGCAGGGACAACTCCTGCCCCTTCAGCTCCTCGCGAGAATACTGGGTGACCCCGACCATCCGCTCACTGGCAAAGACGACCCGCCCTCCCGGATCGGTAACCCAGACGATCGCATGCTGGTCCATGGCGTAGCGCTGCTGCTCCAGCTTGGCGACGGCTGCCTGCAACTCGCCGTTGCGTTCCGCCAGAAGCGCATCCAGTTGTTCCCTCTCGGAAACATCACGCAGGACCGCCTCGATCCCCAGGCGTCGACCCTGACCATCCTCCAGAAAAGCGGCGCCGAGGCTCACCGGAATCTGGTTTCCCTTCCGGCAGCGCACCACCAGATCGAACTCCTCGATCCGGGATTGGCGATTCAAAAGGTCCAGGATCTCCGACCAGTAATCGGAATCGACACAAAGATCAACAAAAGGGGTCCCGACCAGCTCGTCGACACGATAGAGGAGCAGTCCGGAGAGCGAGGGGGAGGCAAACTGAACCAGACCATCCAGGTCGAGGGCAAGATAAACGTCCCGGATCGCCTCACCCATCGCCTCCAGACGGCGGATGGTCTCACGCAGCGAGGCCTCACGCTGCTGCCGGTGCGTCAGATCACGCACCAGCAGCACATCCCCGGCGGCAGCATCCGCAAGGCCGTGGGCATGGCCGCAGAATGCAACCTCGAAGGTCCGCCGCCCGCCCTCGCGATCACCCGACGCCGGCAAGGCGACCGTCGCCAAAACCGTCCCCAGACGTTGCGCCAGACCGCATTCCGGGCACTGGGTCACCGCCGGCAGGGTGAGAACCGCCCGCAGCTCCAACCACCACCGCTCCAGCCCCCCCCAGTCGCGGACCAGCTCGTGCAAGGTCGCATTGGCCAGACCCAGAGTGTCATCCTCCCGGCGCAAAGCGTAGCCGTTGATGACAGGCTGGACCCCCGTCAGGGCCTCTTCCCCGACCCCACCCTCATTCATCCCGGATCCACCCCGGATGCGCGTCGCTCAGGCAGATCATGCGCGTTTGTCCCGGGGGGGCTCACAGGCCAGCTCCAGGGACTCCCCCTTGACCCCAACCGTCACCGTTCCCCCATTCCGGAGTGTACCGAAAAGAAGCTCGTCGGCCAGAGGTCGGCGGATCTTCTCCTTGATCAGACGCTCCATGGGCCGCGCCCCATTCTGGCGGTCATGGCCATGGTGGGCGAGCCACTGCCTGGCCTCATCGGAGACCCGGAGCGCCACCTGCCGCCGTTCCAGATCCGCCTCCAGCACCAGCAGAAACTTCTCCACCACCCTCAACACCGCCGGCCTCTCCAGGTGACCGAAGGCGACAATGGCATCCAAACGATTGCGAAACTCAGGGGAGAAGATCCGCCGGATCTCCTTGAGATCGTCCCCTTTGTGGTCCTGGGTGGTGAACCCCATGGAGGTACGATCCATCTCCACCGCCCCGGCATTGGTCGTCATGATCAGGATCACCTGCCGGAAATCGGCCTTGCGACCGTTGTTGTCGGTAAGCGACCCGTGATCCATCACCTGGAGGAGAAGATTGAATACATCGACATGGGCCTTCTCGATCTCGTCCAGGAGCAGCACCGCATGCGGGGTCTTGGTCACCGCCTCGGTCAGAAGCCCCGCCTGATCGAACCCCACATACCCCGGGGGGGCCCCGATCAGGCGCGAGACGGTATGCCGCTCCATGTACTCGCTCATGTCGAAGCGGATCAACTCCACCGCCAGCTCCTGAGCCAACCGCCGGGCAAGCTCCGTCTTGCCCACCCCCGTCGGCCCGGAAAAGAGGAAACTCCCCACCGGCTTCTCGGGATTGCCCAACCCCGCCCGCGACAGTTTGATCGCCTCGCACACCAGGCGGACGGGCTCATCCTGGCCGAAAAGGACCAGCCGCAGGTTCTTCTCCAGATTCTTGAGGATCGTCCGGTCGTCGTGGGAAACCGTCCGCGTCGGGATCCGCGCCATCCGCGCCACCACCGCCTCGATCTCCTTGACCCCGATGGCCTTGCGCCGCTTCGAGGCCGGTACAAGGTGGACCGCAGCCCCCGCCTCGTCGATCACATCGATGGCCGAATCCGGGTGGCGGCGGTCGGTGATGTGACGCCCCGACAATTCCGCCGCCGTCCGAACCGCCCCCGGCGAATAGCGGATGTGGTGATGCTCCTCGTAGCGCCCCTTGAGCCCCTTCAGAATCTCGACCGTCTCCTCCAGGGAGGGCTCGGGGACGTCGATCTTCTGGAAGCGGCGGGCGAGGGCCCGGTCCTTCTCGAAGACCCCCCGGAACTCCTCGTAGGTCGTCGAGCCGATGCAGCGCAACTGCCCGGAGGCCAGGAGCGGTTTGAGAAGATTGGAGGCATCCATGGTCGAACCGCTGGTGGAGCCCGCCCCGATCACCGTGTGGATCTCGTCGATGAAGAGGATGGCATTGGGCCTCTTCTCCAACTCCTTGAAGACCCCCTTCAGGCGTCCCTCGAAATCCCCGCGAAACTTCGTCCCGGCGAGAAGCGCCCCCAGATCCAGCGCGTAGATGACACAGCCGGCAAGAATCTCGGGGACCTCCCCCTGCTCCATCCTGAGGGCCAGCCCCTCGGCCAGATGCGTCTTGCCCACCCCAGCGTCGCCGACAAAGAGCGGGTTGTTCTTGCGTCGGCGGCAGAGTACCTGGAAAGAACGGGTGATCTCCTCCTCCCGACCGATGAGGGGATCGATCCGCCCCTGTCGCGCCAGGGCGTTGAGATCCACGGTGAACTGCTCCAGGGGATCGGCCTTCGGCTGCGCACGTCCGGGCGCCTTCCCCTCTCCCTCGGCACCGCCCTCCCCCTCGCCGACACCCTCCCGCCGCCCCTCGGGCCGCTCCTCGGCAAAACCGTGGGAGATCGCCGATTGCACATCCAGGCGGGAGATGTTCTGTCTCTCCAGGAAGAAGACCGCGTGTGAATCCTTCTCACCGAAAATGGCCGCCAGGACGTAGGCCCCGGTCACCAGGTTCCTGCCCGCCGACTGGACCTGGTAGACCGCCCGCTGGATCACCCGCTGAAAACCGACCGTCGGCGTGATCTCCAGAACCGCCCCACCCGGCTCGGCCACAGGCACATGCTCGACGATGTGACCCTCCAGATCCTGGATCAAACGACCCAGATCGCAACCGCAGATCACCAGGACCTCCAGGGTCTCCGGATTCTGGGTCAGGGCCAGGAGCAGATGCTCCACCGTCGCGTACTGATGCCGCCGCCTCCGGGCGTCACCCAGGGCCTGATTCAGGGAGGCTTCGAGGTGTTTGCTGATCATCAGTCTCTTTCCATCCGACAAACCAAAGGGTGACCGTGTCCGCGGGAGTGCCGATTGACCTGGAGGACCTTCGTCTCGGCGATCTCCCGGGGATAGACCCCCGCCAGCCCTTTGCCGTTATAGTGGACATGAAGCATGATCTCGGTCGCGTCCGCCGCCGACTTGCCGAAAAATTGCTGCAACACCTCCACCACGAAGTCCATTGGGGTGAAATCGTCGTTCAATATCATCACCCGGTAGGGAACCGGTTCCCGGGTCGCCGTCTCCCCACGGGTCGGAGTCTCCAGCTCCGGCGTCGACATGCGGTCACTCATCGTCTGCACTTCCGTCTGCACTTCCGTCTGCACTTCCGTCCGCACTTCCGTCCGCGCTTCCGCCTACGCTTCCGTCTGCGCCTCTTCCCTGCACCATCCCTCCAACACCGCCGCCCATCAGATCAATCCCTCCACCCCGGTCGACAGCCCGACGCCAGCCCCACCCGGGCCATGCCACGACGGAACCCCGGAGACCGCCCGGAAAAGCGGCCACCCGCGACCGGTCCCGGTGCGGCCCCCCCCCGCCGATCACCCAACCGATCCCCCCGCATTCTAACCGCTTTCCCCGGAATTGGGAAAAAATTCCGTCTCCCTGGCCGCAGCCAGCAGCTCGCGAGCATTCTCCCGAGCAGGATCGGTCACCGTTTCCCCGGCCAGCATCCGCGCCAGCTCCTCCTCCCGACCGCCATCGTCCAGGGGGACGATCTCCACCCGGGCCCGCCCCCCGTGGAATCCCTTCTCCACGCGCAGGTGCCCCTCTCCCCAGGCCGCCACCTGTGGCTGATGGGTAATCGCCAGCACCTGCCGTCCCGAGGCAAGACGCCGGAGCTTTTGGCCAATGCTCGTCGCCACCCGACCGCCGACCCCCACGTCGACCTCGTCGAAGATCAGGGTCGTCACCGGTACGGCATCGGCCAGGGCACACTTCATCGCGAGCATCAGACGCGCCAACTCCCCCCCCGAGGCCACCAGTTTCAAGGGTTTCAGCGACTCCCCCGGGTTGGTGCTGACCTCGAAGGCCACCCTCTCCTCCCCCTGCGGGCGGGGATCGCCCGCTTCGACCGTGAGGGTCACCGCGAAGCGGGTATTGCCCATGTGCAGATCGCCCAGCTCGACCATTACCTCACGGGTCAGACGCCCCGCGGCCTCCGCCCGGGAGCGCCCCAGGAGCGCCGCCCGCTCTCGGTAGCGATCCCCGGCCCGGGCCAGCGCCTCGGTCAGGCGGCGGAGATTCTCCTCCAGCCCATCCATCGCCGCCAGCTCCCGCCGCAACGTCTCGACCAACTCCGGCAACCGGTCGGCCTCGCACTGATGTTTGCGCGACAGGCGGCGAAGAAGATCCAGACGCTCGTCCAGCCTTTCCAGGGCTACCGGGTCCACCGACAGGCCTTCCTGATAGCGCCGCAGTGACTCCACCCTGTCCGTCAGCTCGTAATGGAGGGAGCGCAGCGCCTCGGCGATGGTCGCCAGCTCGGGATCCATCGCTCCTGCCCCCTCCAGGAGGCCTGCCGCCCGACTCAGGCCATCGCCCACCGCCCCCTGGCCGTCGGCGAGCAGCCCGAGCCCCCCCTCGACCGCCAGCGCCAGGCGCGTCGCATTGGCCAGGCGCGCCCGGTGGGTCACGAGTTCGGCCAGTTCCCCCACGCCCACTCCCGCCGCCTCCAGCTCCTCCAACTGATGGCCGAGAAAGACACGTCGCGCCTCGGCGCCCCCCCCACGGGCCTCGAGATCCGCCCGTTCGTCCCGGCATCGGCGCCACGCCTCGGCACTGCGGCGGACCTCCGCCACCAGGGTATCATGCACCGCATAGGCGTCCAGGATCCGCAGATGTCCCGGCGCCTGCAACAGCGACTG
The DNA here is from genome assembly GCA_015229005.1 of Magnetococcales bacterium. GTDB lineage: Bacteria > Pseudomonadota > Magnetococcia > Magnetococcales > JADGCL01 > JADGCL01. Next base: position 1,635 of record JADGCL010000094.1, on the reverse strand, counting down.
CAACTCGTATTGACCGTGGATGTCCACGAGCTGCGCCCCCGCCTGCGCCAGGACCGCCAGGGGCACGGCGACCTGGTTGACGAAGGCGCGACTCCGCCCCTGATTGCTCAATACCCGCCGCAGGAACAGCTCCTCGCCGTCCAGAGCCAGCTCCTGCTCCCCCAGCCAGGAGAGGAGCGGATGCCCGGGCGACAGACGAAAACGGGCCAGGACCGAGGCCTGTTCGCACCCCTCACGGATCAAACCCGAATCCGCCCGCCCCCCCAGCGCCAGCGCCAGGGCGTCGATGAGAATCGACTTCCCCGCCCCGGTCTCGCCGGTGATGACTGTAAGTCCCGGTTCCAGGGTCAGATCCAGCCGCTCGATAAGAGCAATGTTCTCGACCGTCAACTGGCAGAGCATGCGCCCTTACCCTCTCCCCCCCCGACCGTCTCCCCCCAGTGCAACTTGTCCCGCAGGATACGAAAATAATCCCGGTCCAGGGGATGCAACAAACGCAACGGGTGCGGCGACTGGCTGATGTGGATGCGATCCCCCTCGATCAGGGCGAAACCGGTCTGCCCGTCCAGGGTAAGCAACCGGTTCGGATTCCGAGTCTTGAAAGAGACCTCGATCATCCCCCGCCCCGGGACGGCGATGGGCCGGTAGGTCAGGGTGTGGGGGCAGATGGGGACCAACAGAATGGCATCCAGGGAGGGGTGGATGATGGGACCTCCGGCGGAAAGGGCATAGGCGGTCGATCCGGTCGGGGTCGAGACGATGAGCCCGTCGGCGCGGCTGGAAAAGACGAAACGACCGTCGATGGCCACCTGGAACTCGACCATCCGCGCCAACTCCCCCTTGTGGGCGACGACATCGTTCAGAACCCGATGGCGCAGGACCTCGCGCTCGTCGCGAAGGACCACCACCTCGAGCATCATCCGCTCCTCGGTACGGAACTGCCCGGCCAGGATCGCCGCCATCGCCGGAAGCATGCCGCAAGCGCTCACCTCGGTGAGAAAACCGAGACGTCCCATGTTGATGCCAAGGAGGGGGGTATCCCGTTGCCCGACCGCCCGGGCGGCGGCAATGAAGGTGCCGTCGCCGCCGATGACCACCACCAGGTCCTGTCCGACCACCAGGGTCTCCTGCGCTTCGGTGCGAGCCATCGAGGCCGGCAGGCGCAGGGTCGTCGCCACCTCGGGGGTCACCGTCACCCGGATGCCGCGCTCCCATAACCAACCCGTCAATTCCCGGGTCGCCTGCAGGGCGCCGGCGTCCGAACGCTTGGTGATGATGCCGATATTATGCAACGGTACGGAAGTGTTCACCGATGGCCTGCGCTCCCAGGAGACTACCGGAAAAGATCCCTCCAGGGACCTGTCCAGCCCGAAAAGGCAAACCATTGTTTTGCCTTTTCTTAAAGTTTCAAAGAGTTACACAATCCCGTCGAGTTCCGCGGACACCCCCGCCCGACACGGCCCGTTTATCGACAGGCCACCAGACCGGAGTTTGACGCCAACCCCCGGCCATCATACACTATCACCGTTCCCCCCCCAACGGGGGCCAATCCATCCGCCAACGGGGGCCACGCCTCTCGGGCCAAGGTCAGGAACCGCCGTCCTGTGGAAGAGACTCCCCCCCCCCCCCCCCCCC
>JADGCL010000093.1 GCA_015229005.1 Magnetococcales bacterium | reverse complement strand
TCCGATCATTGGGGCCGGGGTTTTCGGCCCCAATGATCGGAACGCGCTCTGCGTAGGGCACGCCGCCGAAGGCGGCGCGGGCGGCGGTAATCATCAACAGCCAATGGTGACGGAGCCGTGGAGAAACGACGATGACGGACGCGGAGCTGGAATCCCTGCTGGACGACACGGAATCGGACCGGGTGGAGCGCAAGGAGTCCGAAAAGGCCGGGGACAAGCTCTGCCAGGCCGTTTGCGCTTTCGCCAACGACCTGCCCGATCACCGGTTGCCGGGAGTGATTTTTCTGGGGGTGAAGGACGATGGCTCCACGACCGGACTGGCCGTCACCGATCAACTCCTGCAAAACCTCTCTGCCATGCGTTCGGATGGGAACATCCTGCCTCCCCCGGCCATGACGGTCCAAAAACGTCTCCTCAAGGGGGCCGAACTGGCGGTTGTCATCGTTCGGCCCAGCGACAGTCCTCCGGTCAGGTTCAAGGGAACCATCTGGGTTCGGGTCGGGCCCCGCCGGGCCATCGCCAATGCCGATGAGGAGCGGCGCCTGTCCGAAAAGCGGCGCCATCGGGATTTGCCGGCGGATATCCGCCCCCTGGTGTCCGCCCCCATGGAGAGTCTGGACGAGCTTCTGTTTCTCCGCAGCTATCTGCCGGCGGCCATCTCTCCCGAGACGCTGGAGCAAAATCGGAGGAGTCTGGAGGAAAAGCTCCTTGCCGTCCGCTTTGCTCACCCAGCGACTCCAGAGACTCCAGTCTGTCCCACGGTACTGGGGGAGTTGACCGTCGGCAAGGATCCTACCGATTGGATTCCCGGGGCGTATGTGCAATTCTTACGCATCGATGGAAAGGAGCTGGGGGATCCGGTCCTATTTTCCCAAGAGTTGCGGCTGCCGATGCCCGATCTCATGCGGGAATTGGAGACCTTGCTGAAGATCAACATCCAGGCCTCCGTGGATATGACCTCCGCATCGGTAGAACGTCGGCAACCGGATTATCCCCTGGTGGCCCTGCGTGAAATCGTTCGCAATGCCGTGTTGCACCGCTCTTACGAGGGTACCCATGCCCCGGTGCGCATCTCTTGGTTCGTGGATCGGGTCGAGGTCTCCAACCCTGGCGGACCGTTCGGCCAGGTGACCCGGGCGAATTTTGGTCAGACGGGTGTCTCCGACTACCGCAATCCCAATCTGGCGGGTGTACTCAAGGATCTTGGTTATGTCCAGCGGTTCGGTTATGGGCTCATTCTGGCGCGCAAGAAAATGGACGAGAATGGCAACCCGCCGCCGGAATTTCTGGTGGAGGATTCCCATATGGCGGTCATCTTGAGGAAAAGGTGATGAGCGTTCCCGTGATTGCCTTTTTCAACAATAAGGGCGGGGTCGGGAAAACCACCCTGGTCTATCACATAGGATGGATGATGTCGGAACTGGGATTCCGGGTGGTGGCGGCTGATCTGGACCCCCAGGGGAACTTGTCGGCGGCGTTCCTCGATGAGGAAGCGATGGAGGGTCTTTGGGAGGAAACCGCACAATCCTCCACGATCTATGGGGCTGTGCGTCCCCTGCAGCGAGGCGTGGGTGATGTTTCCGCTCCCCACCTGGAGCGGATAGAGGAGAATCTGGCCCTGATCCCGGGAGATATGGATCTGTCCAGATTTGAAGACGAGCTGTCTCAGGTGTGGCCCAAGTGTCTCGATCGGGATGAGCGGGCCTTTCGGGTGATCTCCGCCTTCTGGCGGGTTATTCAAAAGGGGGCGGAGAAGCATCAGGCCGACGTCGTCCTGGTTGATCTTGGGCCCAACCTGGGAGCGATCAACCGGGCGGCCCTGATCGCCTCCGACCATGTGGTCATCCCGCTGGGGCCGGATCTCTACTCGCTGCAAGGTCTGCGCAACCTGGGTCCATCGCTCCGGCAGTGGCGGCAGGGATGGCAGGAGCGATTATTGAAAAATCCCGACAGGGAACTGGAACTTCCCAAGGGGGAGATGCGACCGTTGGGATATATCGTCATGGCTCATTCCCAGCGCCTGGACCGACCGGTCAATTCCTACGACAAATGGATCGGGCGCATTCCATTGACCTACCGTCAATCTGTTTTGGAGGAAGGTGGGGAAGCGCCGCCGGTGGGAAACGATCCGCACTGCCTCGCGTTGCTGAAACACTTTCGGAGCCTGATGCCCATGGCCCAGGAGGCCCGCAAGCCCATCTTTCATCTGAAGCCTGCGGATGGCGCCATTGGCTCCCACTATTCGGGAGTCAGGGACGCCTATGAGGATTTTCGAAAGTTGGCGAATAAGATCATTCAACAGGCCCGGATCTCCAAAAGATAATATTGATGGTGGTTGGGGTTCGGGGGCGAAGCCCCTGAAATAACAGAGTGATCCTCTTGCCTGTGCTTCTCCGAACGGTCACTGTCAATGATAGGCATACTCATTGCTAGGTTCCAACCTGGATGCCGACAAGTCGCCATTCCGACAGGCTCTTCCATCCCTGTCCGGTTTCTTCAGCGCAGCCAGGAGCCATGCCATGCAGCCATTTCGACGATCACTCATCCTTGCGAGCCCCCTCTTTTTCGCCTTGTTGTCGACCGCTCCCGCCCATGCCCAGTGTACCCAGGGTGACTGTGTCAACGGTCTGGGGATCTTCCGCTACGACGATGGCAGCACCTTCGCCGGATCCTTCAAGGATGGCCAACGCCATGGGTTCGGGACCTTCACCTTCGCCAGTGGCGATCGCTACCTGGGCGAATGGGAAAGTAACAAAAAACAAGGATATGGCATCTATAAATTCAATACCGGCAATGTCTATGTCGGCGAATGGAAATTCGGCATGCGGAATGGCGAGGGGACGCACTACTTCAACGACGGCAGTAAATATGTCGGCAATTGGCAGAATGACCTGAAATCCGGCAACGGCACGTTCTTCAACAAGGACGGGACGACCACCAAGCTGGAGAGTGTGGGGAAACCGCCGGCGGCAAAGCCCTGAGGGCCTGACGACCCTCAAGGCATCTCCCGCGAGCGACCCCCGGCGCAGCGCCGAAAGGTCCCCAACCGGGGTTTTCGGAGCTGCGCCGGGAGCGAAGGGAAAGGAGCGGTCGACTCAGTGGTGCATCCACTGGCCGCCGTTCACGTCCAGGTTGACCCCGGTGATGAAACCGGCCTTGTCGGAGGCCAGGAACGAGACCGCAGCGGCAATCTCGCTCGGTTCGGCCAGACGCCCCATGGGGATGTGCTTCTTGATGTCGTCGAGGACGGATTCGGGGACCTGAAGCATCATTTCCGTGGCCGTGTAGCCCGGGGCGACGGAGTTGACGGTCACCCCATAGCGGGCCCCTTCCTGGGCCAGCGACATGGAGAAGCCGTGCATTCCGGCCTTGCTGGTGGCGTAATTGGCCTGACCGAACTGCCCTTTCTGACCGTTGACGGAGGCGATGTTGATGATCCGTCCATAACGCTGCTCCAGCATCCCTTCGAAGAACTGGCGGGTAATGTTGAAGACGCTGTAGAGATTCACCTGGAGAACCTTGTCCCAGTTCTCGTAGGAGAGCCTCTTGAACGTTGCGTCGCGGATGATGCCGGCACAATTGACCAGGACGTTGACCACACCGAAGGTGCTTCTCACCTCGGCTGCCATCCGTTCGCAGGAGGCAAAATCGGCGACGTCGACCGAGAAGAGGGAAACCTCGACCCCTTCTTTCTTCCGGGCCTCCTGCCAGGCTGCCACCCGACTCTCTTCGAACGGGGCGTAAGTCGCGGCGACACGACAGCCGGTTCTGGCCAATTCCTTGACGATCTCGGTGCCGATTCCCCCGAGTCCACCGGTTACCAAGGCGTAGCGTTGCTTCATAAGACTCCTCCAACTGCTTTGCTCGGACCCGCAGGCGCCGAACGAAATCGACAGACCAGCCCCCCCCCCACTCCAGACCCCACTCCCGGTCGACAGCGCTCCGACCGAAAAGGAACCTCGGCGATCAAGATGACTTTTTGCCCGCCTCGGCCCACTCACGCAGGGCCTTTTCATGCTTTTTGGCCCGCTTCTTCATCTTGTCGGACAGCTTCTGTAGATCGGTTCGCTCGGTGTTGCTCTCCGCTTCCTGCATGGCCTCCAACAGGACCTCCAGATACTTTTCCGTAGCGATGGCCGCATTCCTGGCTGGGGCCAACTCTGCCTTCTGGCGCTCCTGGAGCTCCTCCTCCTCCTTGCGATGCCTTTCGCGAATGGCACGAACCTCCAGGCGGAGGGGTAACAGCTTCCGGAGAACGTACTCCAGCTGTTTTCTGGTCGCGGTAGCCTGATCGTCATTCAACATCTTGGTTCTCCCTGCGGGTTTCACTCTGGGGCCCTCCCTTGGTGCCAGCGGCGAAGCCCTCCCGTCCAGCACGATCCGGCGAACGGGAGAAGGATCGGCCATCGATACGGGGATAGCCCACCACATCGGCCAACAAAGGTCAATGCTTTGGAAGGCGCCGAACCCCACTTCCCGGTCCCGACCGCTCCGACGGGGCGTCGTGAAAGCCCTTTGGCGGAAGTTGCCGACCCGGGAAGGATGTTTCCGACCCGGGAAGGTGGAGCGCGGCCTTACCTTTCCTCCCAACTTCAACGGGTTGGAGTGTCTTGTTGAAGTTTTGTCTGTCATCCCTGGCTGGTGCGACCGGTTTTCCAAGTGGCTGCCAGGGCCCTCTCCTGCCGCTGGTGACTCTCCAGGAGTTCGGTGAAGACTTCCGGAGTCAGCGGACGACTGTAATAGAAGCCCTGCACCTCGTCACAGTCGTGATCCCGCAGAAACCGCAACTGCGCCTCGGTCTCGACCCCCTCGGCGATAACCGAGAGTCCGAGACTGTGGGCGAGATTGATGAACGCCTTGACGATGGCCGCATCCTCGGGATCGGTCGTGCAATTCCTGACGAAGGATTGATCGATCTTCAGGGTGTCGATCGGGTAGCGTTTGAGATAGCTCAGGGAAGAAAACCCGGTACCGAAATCGTCGATGGCCAGCCGGACGTCGACATCGGAGAGGGTTGTGAGCTTGGTCATGGTGTCTTCCATGTCTCCCATGGCGATGCTTTCGGTCAGTTCCAACTCCAACCAATGGTGACTGAGACCTGTTTCTCCCAGGATATGAGTCACGACATCGGTAAAATCGGGTTGGCGAAACTGGATGCCGGAGAGATTGACTGCTATTCGAATCAATGGCAATCTCGCTTCTTCCCAGCGCTTGGCCTGTTTGCAGGCCGTCTCCAGGGCCCAACGACCGATGGGAACGATCAAGCCGGTCTCTTCTGCAAGGGGAATGAAATCACCGGGACTGATCATGCCGTTGGAGGGATGGATCCAGCGCAGGAGGGCCTCGGCGCCGACGAGTTTCCCGGTCTGGAGACTGATCTGCGGCTGATAATGAAGACAGAATTCGTTCCGTTCGAGGGCATTGCGCATGCTTGTCTCAAGGAGCATGCGTGCCATGGAAGAGGTGTTCAACTCGGCCCGATAGAACTGAAAATTGTTGCGTCCCAGGAGCTTGGCGTGGCTCAATGCGGCGTCGGTATTCTTCATCAGGATTTTGACGGAGTCACCATCCAGGGGGAAAATCCCGATGCCGATGCTCGATCCTACGAATAATTCGACGCCGTCGGCGAGAAACGGCTGGGAGAGGGAGGCCAAGAGCTCCCGCGCCACATGCGCCACTTCGTCGGAGTGGGTGATCTTGGGCAGGATCACCCCGAACTCGTCGCCTCCCAGTCGCCCCAGGGTCCCGATCCCCGGGATCGGTTTCGCCAGACGGTTGGCAACCTGAACCAGAAGGGCGTCGCCGACGTCGTGCCCCATGGTTTCGTTGATCAACTTGAAGCGATCCAGATCCAGGTGCATCACCCCCACCATCCCTTCCTGCCACCGTGCCTCCACCAGGGTCTGCTCCAGGCGCTCGTGGAAGCGATGGCGATTGGGAAGCTCGGTGAGGATGTCGTGCCCGGAGAGGAAGAGCAGGCTCCGCTCCGACTCCTTGATGGCGGTCAGATCCGAAAAGACCCCGATGTAGTTGACGACCTCTCCGTGGGGTGACCTGATGGCACTGATATTGACCCACTGCGGATAGATTTCGCCGTTTTTTCGCCGGTTCCAGATCTCTCCCTGCCAGCGGTGGTTTTCCTTGAGGCCGCGCCACATCTCGAGGTAAAACCCGCCAGGATGCCGACCCGAGCGGAGGAGGTTCATGTTCCGTCCCAGGGCCTCTCTTTCGCTGTAGCCGGTGATCCTCTCGAAGGCCGGATTGACCGACTGGATCACCGCCTCGGGGTTGGTGACGACGATCCCTTCGTTGGTGTTCTCGAAGACCCCGGCGGCCAAATGGAGTTGGCGCTCGGCCTCGATGGCCCGCAGGAGATAGCGGACCCGGTTGCGCAGAATGGCCCAGTGGATCGGCTTGGTGATGAAATCGGCGGCACCCACCGCATAGGCCAGGTCCACCGATTCGTCGTCGTGGAGGCCGGTGATCATCAGGACCGGGATATGTTCCATCTCCGGTTGTTTCTTCATGCTGGCGCAGGCGTCGAAGCCGTTCATGACCGGCATCTTGGCGTCCATCAGGACGACGTCCGGGCGCCTCTCGTCCAGTGCCCGCAGAAAGCCGCTGCCGTCGGTTAACTCCACCACCTCGTAGCCCAGTTGTCGCAGGAACCGGCTGAGCATGAGCCGGGTCACGGCATCATCGTCGACCACGTAGAAGAGGGGAGGAGGACCGGCCATTGATGAGCGCTTCTCGATCAGGGGGGTCACCGTCCGGCAGGACGGTTCGGCGGAACCAGGCGTATCAGCTCCGCCGGTTCGGAATCGGCGGTGTCGACGACCATAACCGTGGCCTCGCCCCCGAAACCGTGGGCGCTCCCCGGATTGAGATGCCAAGTGGGGCCGTGCTTCCGGGAGAGCGGTCGGTGGGTGTGTCCTGTGACCACGAACCGGTAGAGCCCGCAGGCGACCAATGCCTCCCGGATCACCGGCGAGGTCCCGTGGTAGGCGGCCAGACGGCCTCCTTCGATCTCCCGCACCAACACCTCCCGCTCCAGTTGCCCGCCGAACCGGGCGAAGATACTCCGAAGTCCCGCGACTTCGCCATCATTATTCCCCAAAACCCCGGCGAGGGGGAGCCCCTCCAGGGGGAGGAGGGCAGCCGGACTGACCATGTCGCCCGCATGGACCACCAGCTCCGTCCCGTACTCGCGGAAGAGCCCGGCCGCAAGCCGGATATGGCCGATGTGGTCATGGGAATCGGCGATGAGACCAAAACGCATCGACTCTTTCTCTCCTCCAAGCCTCTCGCCGCCGCTGTTCCGACGCGCTGATGGATCAAGGAACAGGCAGGGCGAGCGAGCCTTCCAGCCGCAAAGGAATCCGCCCGTCCGCGCCGGCTTGCCCGGCCATACGCAACAAACTCGCCAAACGGTTGTCTCCCTGTTCCCGACTGCCGATCGCTCCCTCCAGGCGGTAGCGGCCATCCAGGTTGATGGCGAGAGTCGCATCGAGATCCAGGGGAGAGGCAAGATCCGCCATGCGGACCATCGCTTCTCCGGCCTCGTCGGAAAGGGTGATGCGAAAGCTGCCCAGAGCGAGGGAGAGGGGCGGTCCGAGGGTCAGGCCACTCAGGGTCGCTTCTCCCGTCAGACGACGGAAGCCCCGCGAAGTGACCTCGAGCCTCCTGATTTCCCCTGCCACCTCTCCCTCCAGGCCCGTTGGGACGAGTGGGGTCAGACGGGAGAGGTCACGCAGGGGAAACCCTCCCCGTACCCCATCCAGGAGCAGGGCCCCGATCAGGTCGATCCCGGCACGGCCCTCTCCCCGCAGGGAGCCGTCTCTGCCCAGGGAGCCCTCGAGCAGGATCTCTCCCCGGATCCATGGCCGCCAGAGGAGGCTCCACCGGGCCGGTCCGACCTCCCAGTCGCCCAGGCGCAACAGGGCGACCCGGCCCGACCAGGGAGTTCCCGAAATCCGCTCCAGTCCGAGCCCTGGAAGCAGGCCGGCGAGAGGAGGCAGGAGCCAGGAAGCCGGCATCCGGACGAGGAGAAAGAGCAGCGTCGCCAGGAGTCCGACGCCCAGGAGGCGCTGTCGGCGACTCATGGGCCCGGTCCGCTCAACCCCAACTCCGCCCGTACCCGACCGGCGCCGCCGGCACGGTTGAAGAGCGCCGATTCGACCACCACCCCATGATCGCGTTTCAGGGTGACCAGCCACAGCAACAGCGGGTCGAAGGGGACCTCCTCGAACCAGAGCCGGAGCCCCGACTCCCGGTCGGGGAGCATTCGCTGCAGGTGGGGCTGGAGGGGACCGCCTTGGAGGCTCTGTTCGATCACCGTTGCCAGGGGCAGCTTCTTCCCCGACGCGGGCGCCAGACCCCCGGAACTTCCCCGGAGAGCGTCAACCTCGCGGGCGGCGGCCTCCATCCAGGCGAGGCTTCGTTCCCTTTCGCCGACCCGCTCGGACAGCTCCCGAAGACGATCCCGCTCCGGCAGCCACACCCCGAAGATCCCCAGGAGCAGCAGCAGGAGCAGCGAGCCTGCGGTCAGCACCCGCGCCTCTCGGGGGGAAATTCCCCGGAGCATTCCCTCTCCCGGGCGGAGGAGGGTGATCTCCCGGAGGAGCCCCCTTCCCCGACGAATGATTTCGCCGGGCGCCATCATCCCTGGATCCGCAGGCGACCGGCGATACCGTCATCCGCCTTGTCCGCCGATTGCAGGGTTGCCTTGAGTCCCGGGATCGCCCCCAGGCGCACCAGGAGACGGTCGAGCGCTGCCATCTCCGGGGCATGGATCCCCATTTCCAGCTCTCCCTTGTCCCGTTCTCCCTTGTGAAATTTCAGGGAATCGAGGCGCAGGCCCGTTTCCTGGCGGAGGCTCTCGCCGCTTGCTTCCAGAAGCTCCAGAAAACCCCCGGCGGCAGGTTTATTGCCGCCGCTCGACTGTCGCAACTGTTCGAGACGGTGGGTCATCTGTGCCCTGGCGTCCACCACCCGCCGGACCTCCGGAAAGGTCCGGCGGAAGGTGGCCTCGATCCGGGCCTCCAACTCCCGGTGCCGGGCCTCCAGCTCCCGCCCCTCCTGCCACCCCAGGAGGGCGTGCAATCCCAGCCAGAGAAGGAGGAGCGCCGCGCTCCCGCGCAGGGGCACCCAGGCGTGTCGCCAGCGACTGTGAACGGCATAGGGACCCTGGAGGAGATCGAGACCGAGCGGATCGAACCCCGAGGCCAGGCGCAGCAGGGGATCCTCCCGTGAAGGCCTTCCCTCCACCCGGAGGGATTCTTCCGGCGACGACGACTCGCCGGCGGGGGCGGAAGGCATCAGCTTCGAGACCTCGGGCCAGGCGTTCTCGCCGGCGCCGTGATCGAAAAGGGTCAGGAGATGGCGCTCGGGGCGGGGGTGATCCGGGGAGGCCAGGGCGAGCGTCAGGGCCGGAGCAAGATGCTCCAGGGCGACGGCGAACCCCGAGACCGGTCCCGTCCGCACCAGGGCCCGCTCCGGGGTCAGGAGGA
>JADGCL010000092.1 GCA_015229005.1 Magnetococcales bacterium | reverse complement strand
GGGCGAACCAAAGCGGTTGGCCTTTCCGGCGGTCAACCATTGGGATCTGGGCGAGGGGTTGGGAATCCTGGATTTTGCGGCGGGGGTCGCGGTTGCCGGCGCCCGTTTCACGGTGTTTCGCGGCGCCGGGGCGCGTCTGTCGCGGGCGCTGGCCAACTTCATGCTGGATCTGCACACCGGGGAGCATGGCTATACCGAGGTCCTGCCGCCCTTTCTCGCCAATGCCTCGGCCCTTTTCGGCACCGGCCAACTGCCGAAGTTCGAGGAGGATCTCTTTCGGACGCGCGACGATGCCCTTTATCTGGTGCCGACGGCGGAGGTTCCCCTGACCAATCTGGTCAGGGAGAGGATCCTCGAGGAGGGGGAACTGCCGCTGAAGTTGACGGCGTGGACGGCCTGTTTCCGGCGTGAGGCGGGGGCGGCGGGCAAGGATACGCGGGGGTTGATCCGGCAGCATCAGTTCGACAAGGTGGAGCTGGTCCAGATTACCCGACCGGAGGAGAGTTACGCGGCCCTGGAGTCTCTGACGGGGCACGCCGAGGAGGTCCTGCGGCGCTTGGAGCTGCCCTATCGGGTGGTCCTGTTGTGTAGCGGCGACATGGGGTTCGCTTCGGCGAAGACCTATGATCTGGAGGTCTGGTTGCCGGGTCAGGGGCGGTATCGGGAGATCTCCTCCTGTTCCAACACCGAGGCCTTCCAGGCGCGGCGGATGCAGGCCAGGTTTCGGCGGAGTGGGGGCAAGAAGCCGGAGCTGGTGCATACCTTGAACGGTTCTGGGGTCGCGGTCGGAAGGGCGTTGGTTGCGGTCCTGGAGAATTACCAGCAAGCGGACGGATCGGTGGTGATCCCGGATGCTCTCCGACCCTACATGGGGGGCCTGGCGGTGATCCGACCGGGGGCGTGAGTCCCGCACGATTTTACTCTTGCAGGGGTCCGGGGAGCGTCACGCTCCCCGGCGGGTGTCTGTTTGGCAACGGGTTGCTGCGGGTCTTTACTTGTGGGTCCCCGCTGTTTTGAGGAGGAGATTGGCCAGTTCGTGGCACTCCGTCCCTTTTTTCCGCTCGCTCAGCGGGTAGCGTTCCCTTGCCCGGGCGATGGCGAGCCGCAGCGGCGCCATCTCGGGCTCGAAGAGGGTCCGCCACCGTTCCTCGTTTGCCTGCCTCGGAAGCGCTGCCTTCAGGTTTTTCTTCCACTTCTCCTCCTCCTGGGTCGCCGTTCCTTCGGTCGCTCCCGCGGGTGGGGTCAGGTGGAGCCACAACCAGAAATCGAATCCCGGCAGATTCCCCAGGAGGCGTGCCACCACCGATCGCCCTGCGGGGGAGCGATGCCGCCCCGAGAGAAAGAGCGGATCCTCTCCCCCGGCGGGCCAGGATGACCTCGAGACCACTCCGAAGAGGCGTTGACAGGCCGGGGCCTGGTCGCTTACCCCGAGCGCTTCCCGGAGGAAATCCTCTGCCGGTTGCGGCGGCAGGGAGACCACTGTGACCGTCGTCTTCAGTCCCAGGCGGCGCACCAGCTCGCTGAAATAGGCCGCCCCGCCGGGGTTGTCACAGGCGATGAGGAGACGCCGCTCCCCCTGGCGCTCGGGTGATTGCCGTCCGTGCGACTCGGGGGAGCGCTCTCCCCGGGGGAAGTGCAGGTGACCCGGTGCGACCACCTGGCCTACCAGGACTCGAACCGGCGGATGGAGGGCAGTCCGCCGTAATGACCCTCCAGGTAGCGGCGCTGAAAGGGCTCATCCCGCTCCAGGTTGTAGTCGGATACCGGATAGAGGTCGCTGCAGCGATCGGGGCTGCGCCCCACCAACCAGAATTGATCCCGGCGGAAGAGGCTGTTGTCGAGCAGGGCGGTGTCGTGGGTGGTACTCACCAACTGGGCGTTGTTCTTGTTGATCTTGGGGTCATGCATCATCTGGAACAGGAACTTGACCAGATTGTGGTGCAGACTGGTATCCATTTCGTCCATGAACAGTATCCGTCCCTGACCGAGGATGTTCAGCCACGGCCAGGCGAGGGCGAAGAGCTTTTGGGTCCCCCGGGATTCGGCATCCCACGGGAGCCAGACGGGTTTGCCGGTGTCGGCGGTCGAGCGCTCGAAGCGGATTTCGGTCACCTCCTGACCTGCCATCTCCTTGACCAGGGCCGCCCGCAACTCCATCGGGATGTCATCCAGGATCATCTCCCCGACCCGGCGCGTCTCCAGGCTGATCCCCTCGATGTCGAGGTCGGCCTGGTTGAGAAATTTCAGGACCTTGTGGCGTCCCTCGCTCTCCTTGCACAGATTCGCGGAAAATTCCCGGCTGATCTCCGAGTGCGGGCGAAAGACCCGGAGGCGTTTGTCGAACCAATCGAAGACGGGTTTCAGCGGGGCGCTGTTGAGCTGGATGGCGGTCGAGAGGAAGAGGGCGTTGGAGCGGGTGGCATCCCGCCAGACTTCCCGGTTGCCGGGGAGGAACTTCTTGTGCAGTGACCACTCTTCCCGTCCCTGTACCGGGTCGTAGTGGCGTTCGAACCAGCGTTGCGCCCGTCCTTTGGGGTAGGCCAGGAGCCACTCCTGCCAGACCCGATCCCGACTCACCGAAAAGCCGTACTGATAACGGGTCTCGCCTTCGACGAAGATCATCTCGAAGGTGCTGGGCATCTGGCCGTTTTTGCTGTTCAGCAGAAACGGCTTCACATCGATGGGGTCGCCTTCCTGCCCCTTGGCCGAATTGAGGACGAAATCCCACATGAAAAGGGCCGCCCGGATCAGATTGCTCTTGCCGGAGGCGTTGGGTCCGTAGACCACTGTCGATTTCAGCAGCCGCGGCAGCCGCGGCAGGTCCGGGGAAAAGGTGTTGTCCCACAGCTCCCGATATTCACCGCTTGCCACCATGCTGAGCGTTTGGGTTTCGCAGAAGGAGAGAAAATTGGTGACGCTGAACTCGATGAGCATGAATTCTTCCCCGAATCGTGGCCCGGCCCCCCGGATCGTCCCATTTTATTGGCCGCCGGTCAGGCTACCACAAGGGCTCTCTCCATTTCCAATGGGCAAGGGCCGGTCCATGACGATAGCCGGGTGTCGTCTCTTGCGGTGAAGGGGGGCGCACTCCCCGGTGGGGGCTGGCAACTCACGGTCCGGGGGTCGATCCGCTTTGCCCGACCCGCCTTGAGAGTGGGATCGGTGCTGGATGTGAACGGGATCGATGCTGGGTGTGAGCGGGATCGGTGCTGGGTGTGAGCGGGATCGGTGCTGGTGCGGGCCTCGGGTCCCGTTCACGGATCCTGCGGATCCGTGAACGGGGGGGATATGGCGAGGCGCACCCGGGATCACTTCTGTCGGCGAGATTTTCCCTCGATATTTCTGGTGTTGGCAGCGGGGCGGTTGCCTGTCGATGCCGATCCCATGCTGCTGCGGGAGGTGGCTGCCCTGGTTGGGCGATGGCCTCTTGGTCCGGCACTGTTGCCTTCCCGGTCCGAGGAAGGGACGCCCGTCCTGACTTTGTCCCTGGTGTTGCCCGGGGTACCCTCCCGGGCGGGAGGGGAGGCGGCTGCCTGATTGCCCCGACTGGCCTGGGGGCGATCGCCGCGACCGCGACCGACCTCCTCCCGGGTCCGGGTGGGGCCGGCGACGCGACCGCCGCCCCGTCCGGGGCGCGAGCCGCGACCGGCGGGGGTTTTGGTGGCGGGGCTTGCCGGGCCGGCGTCGGTGTGGAAGGGGTGTGCCGCGTCGACCGGGACCGATTGTCGGATGCAGCGCTCGATGTCACGCAGGAGGGAGCGTTCCTCGGGGTCGCAGAAGGAGATGGCGGCTCCCTCGGCGCCGGCGCGGGCGGTGCGACCGATGCGATGGACGTAACTTTCCGGCTCGTGCGGCAGATCGAAATTGATGACGTGGCTGACTGCCGGAAAGTCGATCCCGCGGGCGGCGATATCGGTCGCCACCAGGACGCGGACCTCATGGTTGCGGAAACTCACCAGCGCCCGTTCCCGGGCTCCCTGGGATTTGTTGCCATGGATGCAGGTGGCGCTGATGGCGTTCTTTTCCAGGTGTTTGGTCACCTGATCGGCGCCATGTTTGGTCCGGGTGAAGACCAGGGCGCGGGGGATCGGGTGTTGTTCCAGGAGATTTTGCAGGAGGCGTCTCTTGTCGGCCTTGGCCACATAGAGGACCTTCTGGTCGATGCGTTCGACGGTGGTCGCCTGTGGGGTCACCTCCACCCGGATCGGGTCGCTGAGGAGGCCGGCGGCCAACTCGGCGATTTCGGGGGGCATGGTGGCCGAGAAGAGCAGGGTCTGGCGTTTCGCCGGCAGGGTGGCGATCACCCGGCGGATGTCGTGGATGAAGCCCATGTCGAGCATGCGGTCAGCCTCGTCGAGGACGAAGACCTCCACGCTGTCGAGGCGGACGTGACCCTGGCTCATGAGATCGAGGAGCCGGCCCGGGGTGGCGGTCAGGATATCCACGCCCCGACTCATGGTGCGGACCTGCGGGTTTTGGCCGACCCCGCCGAAGATCACTCCCCGGGAGAGGGTAAGGCCTTTGCCGTAATCCCGGAAGGAGGCGTCGATCTGCGAGGCCAGTTCCCGTGTCGGGGTGAGGATCAGGACGCGGGTTCCCTTGGGGCGGGCCCGACGGCGATCCCGGTGCAGCCGATCCAGGATCGGCAGGGCGAAGGCGGCGGTTTTGCCGGTCCCGGTCTGGGCGATCCCCAGGAGATCCCTGCCCTCTTGCAGGGG
This sequence comes from Magnetococcales bacterium, assembly GCA_015229005.1. Taxonomy (GTDB): domain Bacteria; phylum Pseudomonadota; class Magnetococcia; order Magnetococcales; family JADGCL01; genus JADGCL01. Next base: position 5,123 of record JADGCL010000092.1, on the reverse strand, counting down.
GGGGATGGCCTGGGCCTGGATGGGGGTCGGTATGGTGTAGCCGAGATTGAGGATGGCCGTTTGGATGGGTTTGGCGAGCTTCAGTGTTTGGAAGTCCAACAGGGGGTTTCCTTCGAGTATGAATGCGGCAGAAAGGCGGGTCGAGAGGGGGTGCGCGGCCTTTTTCCGGGATGATGTGATGATTCGCACCCCGGGACACCATGAGGGATTTCTCCGAAAAAGTCAATCGGTAGCCATAATAATTTTATAGTCAGACAGGGAACTTTATGGCCATGGGGGTTCTTCCTTGGGGGCGGAGACGCGATCCAAGACATTGCAAGAATCGGCAGAGAATGCCTGGTTCCGGGTCTGGAACTCGGCAAGTCGGGAACACTCCACCAGCCGGTCCAAGTTCCGAAGGGTGAAGACCTTGCCGTGGGTGGCGAGGAGCAGCTTCTTCATATCCTCCCGCCGCACCTTGAATCCACGGCCCGCCACGCAGGCGATCACCTGAAACCGAGGGGCGTCCTCTGGATTGCGACCCTGCATGGACAATGCTCCCAGGTGCTGGACGCGGGTCACCTTGTCCCGGGCCGTGCCGTCGTCCTCGGTAATCTTGGCCTCAATGATCACCTGAGGATTGAACTCGTCGGGAATGATGAAGTCGGGGGCTTGGTCAAAGCCAACGATGCGCTCGGCCCGTCTGGTCTTGCGGAAGCCGACTCCGGCACGGGCCAGGACACCCTCAATGGCGTTTTCCAGAACATCTCCCACCAATTCGCTCACCGAGTCCCGGTGGCCTGCGAATGGCCGTCCCAGAAAACGCTCATAAAGCAGCATCGCATAGGGAACTCCCATGTCTGCCAGGGGCTGGATGCTGACCAATCCGTGCCGTGTGTCGGGTTGTTCCAGGCGATGCAGAGTGCCTTCCGCCACAGGAGGCGCACCCTCCTGAGAGTAGCTGACACGCCGTCTCCACCAGGGCTTGCAGGCGTTGACTGGTCGTGCCGTTGCCGATCCTCAGAGGTGACAGAGGTTCCATGCGAATCTTGCGGTCCAGAGCGCGAACTGCTCCCTGTGTTACATCGACGGCAGTTCGTTGGTTGGCCACATAGGCCCACTCCGGCGGGGTAAACCCCAGAATGGCCCGCAGAACGATGAAAGCCACTGGTGTTTGTCGGACGACCTCCAGCAGGGGCCCAGGAGAGACTTGGCGGAAGCCTCCCGTAGCACGCTTGAGCACCTCGTACCCTTGCGCAAACACAGGATAGTCGATGAACCCAGGCCCCTTGGGCAACGTCAGGAACTCGGATTGCAGGTCACAGAAAACCTGGTCAACGTAGGTGTCCAAATCCGCTTGGAGTTCGGTGAGAGCAACCTCAAAGGGGTACGGCATTGGCTTCTCTCCGGGCAAACAGTCCCTCTGTGGGCTCCTCTTCGTGAAGAGGGAGAGGGGGATCGGCGATGGCCTGGTCGATAACTTCCTGGCCGTCACCAAAAGCCGCCACCGTGCGGGCCAGGATTGCCAGCTTCTCGACTGTGGACAGGCCGGTATCCCAGTCGTGCCGCAAACCCCAGACCGCCATGCGGGTAAGATGGCCAAAAACGATGCAGCGGACGTCCCCGGCAGAGGATTTCAACCCAGCCCGGCGAAGCTGGTGCAGCTCCTGCTTGACGATGGGGAGCAACCCATCCATTTCGCCGAAGAGCATGGAGGGGTCGTCGCGCCCCTTGGCACGACATACGAACACCGTGTCCACGATGGATGAACCGGTGCCACGAATGTGGATTGACCCCCCCATTTCCGCCGGACATGGCAGGGAGGCCGTGCAGGTCAGGCCCGCATCCAGGATGGCCACGCCCACCGCGTGGTAGGCCTCAATGCGGTTGTGATGGTAGGTGAAGGCCAACGGAGCGCCAGGCTTCAGAGCCTGAGCCATGCGCAGGTAAACCGCCGCCAATCCTTCAGTGAAATGCTCCAGTCCCCGTCCTTGGGAAACATTCCCGGTCAACTCATGGGGTGAAAGAGCCGACTGTGGCTCAAACCCGGCGCATCCCTCGTCCGTTAAGCGGCGCAACCAAGTGTGACAGAAATTCATCAACTCTCCGTACTGGACGTTGCCAAAGTAGGGGGGATCGGTGAATACGGCATCCAGGGATGCCGGGGGAATGACCATCTCCGTGGAAGAACCCTGGCGCAGGTCCACCCGACGGGAGTGGCTGCCCGAACGATTCTCTCCAATCCACTCTCCCCGAATGGGAATGGTAACCTTCCGTCCGTTCCGATGGTCCACCTCAAAGGGAGCCTCGCAATACCTTTTTGCCTTGGAAAATTTCTCCACGATGTTGGCCCACCCGCCTGACCCCACGTTCGCTCCGTGGCCGTTGCCGCCGATCCCCAGCAGGTTGGATTCGCACTGTACCAATCCCACCGGAAAGCCGTGGACCGAAAAGATGTCCAGGGATTTGAGAGCCATGGTGTCGTAGCGGCAGAGCATGTTCTGGTAGCGCAGCAGGTCGGAGAGGTTGGTCGACAAGGCGCGGCGTACCCGGTCGTCGGCGACTCCCGCGATGTGACGGCAACTCAGTTCCAACCCGAGTAGCTGACGGTCGTTGAACATGTCCCGGTAATATTGGTATCCCCACCGATGCAGGCGTCCGGTTTCGTCTCCGGCGGGGATCGCCTCGTCGGGCACAAAGCCTGGGGTCAAATCTCCCCAACGAAACGAGGCCATCCGGACTTTTTCCAGATCATGTGCGTCAGGCTTCTTGAAGAAACGTCCCTGGTGCTGGTTGCGCCGCAGGAGATTGTGATACTCGATGGCGAACAATCTGTGTCGAGGAGGGACTCCGTTGGGATTGGGATAGCTGTTGACGCGACTGCAATGGGGGCAGGTGCATTGACCACGCTTTGCTGGTCCCGTGGTCTGCAAAGCTGTCCCGCACCCCCCACATTTGCCTGGATAATGGAGGGACTCTCTCTCGTTCAGGTCGCCACACTGCGGACAAACCAGAACGTTACGGGGGTGACGCTTGTTCTCTGCCAACAGATAACCGGGGAACAAGTCGATGGTGTGGCCGCACTCGACGCATGCCATCACTTTGACCCAAAGGAAGTACTTCACCGGCATGTCCTTGTCCCCGTAAAGGGGACAGTCGGTGCGGTATAGGCTGCCCACTTTCTGGTCCAGCGCCTCCATCAATTCCTGGGTGGCTGTGCGATAAACGGGGAGGTCCAGGTGGGTGATCTCCTCCCGGACGATCCAGAAGGCCATAGGATTGACGTCGCAGCCGATCACATCGCAGCCGATTCGGTTGGCTTCGATCAGTGGTGTACCACCCCCCATAAACGGATCGGCCACGATTCTGCCGGGAAAATCATTGAAGCGAAAAAAGGCTTCAGACAGGGGACGGTTGCCGAACTCTGCCAAGAGCAATCCCCTGAACAAGGTTCCAGGACGGCGGGCGAACCACTTATGCACGGCGATGATAGGTCGGTAATTTTGCTGGATCTGCTTCTCCTTCAGCGCCATGGCAGCGATCAGGGAAATGTCGAAAACCGACTCGATGGTCATTGACCTGCTGTCTCCAATGGCTGGTTTGGCACGCTTGGCAGTTCTGGACTCAGGTTTATCTCCCTTGAGATTGAAAAAAGACCAAGTTCACGCACACTCGTCCAAACTAATTTTTTCAGGGGCGTCCCACCACCAAGAACTCGTCATTCACATGCGCAACATGTTGATATTGTCTATAAAAAATCCATTGTTACCCATGTCAGGCCGAAATCGTTCTCTATCAACGGGTTGCGCGACTGGCGTGGGACAGAATCAAGCACTTGCGCGAGAGAACGACGAGATCCTGAACTATTCATTGATTCGACTGTTGCCGATACCAGGTTACGGTGTCGGCCAGGCCTTCTTCCAGGGAGAGTTTGGGGGTGAAGTCGAGGAGTTGTTTGGCCTTGGTGGTATCGACTGAGCGGAGGGGGATGGTGGTGGGTTTGGTTTCGTCGAAGATCACTTCGGCTTGGGTGTGGCCGGCGTGGCGGAGGATGATGGAGACCACCTCGCGGATGGTGTGGGTTTGGCCGCGACCGATGTTGACGGGGTCGCAGACGGCGTGTTTTTCGAGGAGGCGGAGGCATCCTTCGACGAGATCGGAGACGTGGAGGAAATCGCGGGCTTCGAGGCCGTTGCCCCAGACGACGAAGGGATTCTCCTGGGCGACGGCGCGACGGATGAGGGCTGGGACGACGTGTCCGGTGAGGGGGTCGAAGTCGTCGTGGCGACCGAAGACGGCGGTTGGGCGACAGAGGGCGACGCCGATTTTGGATTTCGAGGCGACGAACTGACCGAGCAACTCCAGATAGCGGCGCATCCAGCCGTAGCCGAAGTAGACGGGGGCTGGGGGGGCGTCCCACATTTCTTCTTCGCGGATGGGGTGGTTGACGAGGGGATAGGCGGTGGTGCCGCTGGAGAAGAGGAGGATACGTTGGACGGGGGTAGCCATGGCGGCTTCGAGGAGGCGGACGGTAAGGATGAGGTTGGCGGAGATGGCGGACATGGGGTTATTGACGGTCATATTGGCGGCGGCGACGGCGCCGGCGGCATGGAAGATGTAGTCCACGCCTTCGCAGAGATGGAGACAATCCTTGAGGTTGGTCATGTCGGCTGGGATGAGTTCGATGTGTGGGGCGAACTCGGGTCGGGGGTGGCGGTTGTGGAGAGGGATGCGGACGTGGGCGCCGGCGGTAAGGAGGGCTTGGACGAAGTGGCTGCCGACGAAGCCGGTGCCGCCGGTCACGAGGACTTTTTTGTTATTGTAGAACATGGGGGGGTGGCCTTTGTCCGGGAAAAAAACTAATCAAAAAAAGGATGGGGATGATTGAAGGGGAAGTTCTCTTCCCCTTCAAGGTCTTGTCTTTGCTTTTGCCTTTGTCTTTGCTTTTGCCTTTGCTTTTACGCGCCCTTACACCCAAGAGGATCCCGCGTTTTTTGCGGGATCCTCGCCGGCGCGAGCCTCGGCGCCTGTGGCCTTCGGATCCGGATTTTTCGGATCCGAAGGCCACAGGCGCGCTCTGCACCAAGGGCGGCCTTTAGGATGGCCTTGGAGCGGCCCCCAGGGTGGGCAGTTTCTGCGGGATT
>JADGCL010000091.1 GCA_015229005.1 Magnetococcales bacterium | reverse complement strand
CACGGCCCGTTCCGGTCCCAGATGGTCGAACAGATGTCGCCCGATATAGCCGGAGCCGCCGATGATGAGAAATTCTGGCATGTGCCGGACTCAAGCAGCCTACTCGAAAAAGATGAAGTCCCAATCCCCGGTATAGCCGCATTGGCCATACCACCAGACCCACGCCTCCGGGGTAAAAAATGTCTCGCAGGTGAGCTGCCAATAGAGGAGGTTGGCCTTTTCCCGTTCATTCCTCCAGGACTCCACCGCAATCCACCGGTCCCGCCGCCCCACCCGCTGAATCTCCCGCACCGCCTGCTGCAGCTCGAAAATGGGAAGATTGTGCAGCGTCGTGATCGACAGCACCAGTTCGAAACTGCCCTCGGCGAATGGGAGGCTCGTGGCGCTGCCTTCGTGGAGAAAAGGCTTGACCTCCTCCCGCGCCTGCTCCAGCGCATAACCGGAAATGTCGAGCCCCGCAACCTTCAGTCCCGGCACGGCCCGGGTCAATTCGTACAGCAGGAAGGCCTTGCCACAACCGACATCAAGGACCGAATCCCCGGCCTTCAGCCCGTAATGGCCGGCGATGCGCCGGGCCAGGGGCAGCCAACGCCCATCGTAATGATAACCCCCGAATCCGTACTGGCGCTCCCCGTCCCAATAGTCATGGCCCCACTGTTTGGCCCGGGCGGCACACTCGGCCTTGTCGAAACGGACGACCCGTTCCAGGTAATCGCGCCGGGTACGGTTGTGCATCTCGGCCAAAAACGGGACGTAGGCCACAGGGAGTTCCTCTCACCAGAAACCGACAATAAAGAGATCCGTCACCAAAATCCCACGCAGAACCCGAACCCTCACACAAACACCCCGTGATCGGGATCGATATTCAACACATTGAAAATAGAAAGATTCTTCTTATGGGTCGCGCAGTGATGCCCGCACACCCGGGAGGGATCCAGACCATAGATACGAGCGCGGTTCTCTTCCGAAAACCAGAAATCCCGGAAAGAACGCTCCCGGATCGAACCCAACAGGCCCCTCTCGGTATAGGCCTTGTCCTGGCAGGAGTAGACCCGACAATCCGCCCCGATGACCGTCAGGAACTGCAGGAACGGACAGGTGGTGTAACTCTTGTGGAACCGCTCTCCCATCCCATGGTAGTGGTCGATGACGACAAACCGGTCATCGTCAAGCCCCCGGGCACACTCGATCTCCGCACGTACCCGCTCGCGAATCCCCTCATGGTAACGATCGTTGGCCCGACCGTCGTTGTCCACCACCACGCTCGACACCTTGACATGACTCGCCCCGACACCCTTGAACAGGGCACAAGCCTCGGCAAGGTGTTCATGATTATCCGGCGTGACGATAAAGCTCACCCCCAGAAGACACGACGACCCACGCCCCGTAAAATCCCGCATGTTCCGCAATAGCTGCGAAAAGGCACGATCCCCGATGCCCCGCGCCTTGCCATAACTGGCGTCGTCCCAACCATCACAGGAGACCCGCACCCAGGTCCCGTAACGCAGAAAAGCCTCCGCCACCCGCCCTTTGAGATTGGACCCGTTGCTGATCGCCGCGACCTTCACCCCGCCTCGGGCAAGCCTCTCCACAATCTCCGGCAAGGGCTTGTAAAGAAGCGGCTCCCCACCCCCGGAAAAGGTCACCGCCCGCACCCCCATGGCCACCAGATCGTCAACGATCTCCTCCATCTTGGGAAGCGGAATGGTGTCCACCTCCGCCATCTCCTCTCCCAACTGCAACCCACCCGCCTTGTAGGCACAATACCAACAATCGTGGTTACAACGGTTGGTCGGCTTGATGCGAACATGGACCGGAGCCACCACCCGCCCCGCCCGCAAGGCCGCCAGATGGTCGGCGAATCCAAGAAACTTGAGATCGGAATAGAGCTGCTTCATGGTCGATAACCGTTCGCCCCCACCCGCGTCACACAAAATTCCGGTGCAGCGGCAGATGATCCAACTCCTCCAGATACTCGTTGATTCGAGCCATGCGACAGTTGACCCGACACTCGTCGCCGATCACCAATTCCCGCTCCCCAAAGGCGATCGACGCGCTCCGGAGAGGACCAAAAAAGAGTCCTTTCATCTCCTGATCGTGGATACTCCCCGCAAGAAACCGCTTGTCCCCCAGAAAGACGCTGCAGGTATAGAATTCCCCCTGCGCATTGATGTACCCCCAGAAAGGTAAAGCCCGACAATGGTGAAAATCGAGCCCCTTGGCGGCATAGACCAGGGTCGCAGCCTTGCGAAAAACAATGCGGGTGCCAGGACGCGGGGAAAATTCCGCCAGAATCGCCTCCAACCGGCCAATAACCTCGGCAGTATAGTGGACTTCCTTGGTATGCAACTGTTGCGGGTGAAACGAATAGGGCTTGAGGGCAATGTAATCGACCCCGATCTCCGAAAAAAGCGCCAATGCCCGCGCAATGTCATCAATATTCTCTTCCAGGATCAGAATCTGCACCCCCACCGTCGCCCGCGACCTCCCCTCCCGCTTCAGGGCCACCGCCCGGATGATGTTCGCGAGCGTCCGCTGGAACATCCCCGCCGCCACCCCATGCACCCGGGCATAGACCTCGGGAGAGCCGGCATCGACGCTGAAACGTACCCAGGTCAAATGCGGCAGGATGCGCTCCCAAAAGGAGGCATCCCCGAGATTGCCATTGGTGGTCAGGGAAATATCGATTCCCGCCCCGCGACCGGTCTCGATGAACCGCCCCAGCGAGGGATGCAGTGTCGGTTCCCCCTCGCCGGCAAACATGATCGCCTTGACCCCAAGCTCTCCCATCTCCTGCAGACGCCGGCAAAGCAACTCCTCGGGGAGGCGAACCCCCTTCTCCATCTGGAAGTCGACACCACAAAAGAGGCAGCGGTGGTTGCAGTAGGAGACCGGACTGATCTCCAGATAGAGGGGCGCGATCACCCGCTGCCGCTGCCAATCCCGCACCCGCGCCGGGTGCCAGAGGAGCTTGTGACCATCCAGATGCAGGGGATCCCCGTCCGGAACCGCCGCAGACGGGGAGGCGCCGGATTCCACCGGAAGAACTTTCCGGTCGCCCATATGCGTGCCGCAGGGTTCCTGTACAGAACCAGCCGGGGCCAGCGAAACCTTCTTGTCGCTCATTTGAGTAGCGTCGTCAGGTACTTGTACAGACCCACCGGGGTCACATGGCCACGATTGCAAACAATCTGGACATCCAATGCCGCCGCTGCACTGCCCACAAAAGCCGCCACCTCCCCATCCAACCCCCCCGCCAGAGAGAGGCCCGCCAGAGATAGAAAGGCATCTCCCGCCCCGATGCGATCCACCACCTTGGTCGACAGTGCCGGCACCAGCCAGGAACGGCCCCCGGAAAGATCCAGCATCGTCGCCCCCTGCACCCCCTGGGTGATGGCAAAGTGATCCGCCCCGATTCGCCGCCCCAGACCCGTCGCCACCACCTCGATGGGATCGTGACGATTATGACCGGCCAGGCGCACCTCCGGCTCGTTCAGGGAGACGAAGTCGGCACGAGGATACTGGGTGATGGCGTGGTAACCCCGGTTGCCGCTGTTGATCTGGGCATTGACCGCCAGATACTTCGCCCCCTCCACCAGGACCTCCACCATCGTTTTGGAAATGAACCCGTTGCCATAATCAGGGACAACCACCGCATCGTACAGCGGCAGGTTCTTCCTGAGCCAATTGCAGATGATCTCCTCAAGACCAGGAGAGAGCGGCTGCGGATCATAGTAATAAACTTCAAAGAGCTTGTTCATCTCCTCGTCGACGAAACGACGCTTGACAAGGGTTGGAGCATTCTCAAAATAAAAGAAGACCGGACTGACCCCTCGACTGAGCTTGCTGCGAATGAACGGCTCGTGCCGGTCATCCATTCCCAACCCCGCCGCCAGGGTAACCCCCCGGCAAAATTCCGCCAGGTGGTTGGCAATGGCCAGAGAACCGCCGGCAAACTGCTCGGTGGTGTTGAACCGGGTGGCCAGGATGTTGCCGCTCTTCCCGGTCAGTCCCAAGGGCTTGGTATAGCAATATTCGTCGACGATGGCGTCGCCTACCACCAGCACCTTGAGACCCGAAAGCCCTTGGACCAGCTCGACCAACCGGTCGCCGGTGTATCTTTTCTTGAAATCGCGCAGATACTCGCGGGTGAGCGGCGAAAAGACATCGAAGTGGTCGTTCAGGAGATTGGTGGAGCTGAAGGTGATTTCGTCGGTAAAGAAAATCCGCCCACCGACCCCTTCCACCGCATTCCGCTCCAGAACGATGTTGCCGGTGATGTCCTGCTCCCCGTTCTGATAGTCCTGGCCCTTGACGTAGACATCCGGTCGTATCGCCAGAATCGCGGAGATGGCCGTCGCCTCCGGGACCACGGCAACGTACCCGACACAGGCCAGCGAGGCCAGACTCTCGGCCCGCAACATCTCGGTGAAGACCGGTCGACCCGGCCCTTTGGAGACAAAACGATCCGCCGTCAGGGTCACCAGAAGACAATCCCCCTCCGCCCGCGCCCGTTGGAGATGGCGGATATGGCCCAGGTGCATGAGATCGAAGGTCCCGTGACAGAGAACCAGCCGCTGTCCACCCGCCTTCAATGCCGCTGCCTTGGCCGCCATCTGCTCCAGAGAGAGAATCTTGGCATCCATTACCACGTCACTCCCCACTCCCCGAAAATTGACAAAAAGGTAATAGAAGTGGTTGGGGGGATCGATCGGGCCGATCGTCCCCGGCAGACTCCGTTCGTTTTCAACCCGCTGCCAGATGCCGAAACCAGGCAGCGGTCGCCTGGGCAATGGAGCCCGGATTCCAGACCGGGGCATCACGCCAGTCATCGATATGGGCCAGCATGCGGGCGACACCGTCGGCGAACGCCACCTCCGGTCGCCACCCGAGGAGTTCCCGGATCCGGGTCGTATCGGCAAAGGTGATCTCAGGCTCCCCCGGTCGCTTCGGGATATGAACGACCTCACCGCCCAATAGCTCCACCAACCTCCTGACCGACTGGTGGGCGCCACTGCCAACGTTGAAGACCTCCCCGCTGACAGAGGATGCCGCCGCCAGGACGAAGGCGTTGACGACATCGGTCACATAGGTAAAATCCCGACTCTGGCTGCCATCACCAACGACGGTGAAAGGCTTGCCGTGGATCTTCTGCGCCAGGAACACCCCGAAGACCGCACCATAGGCCCCGGTGGTCCGTGAACGGGGACCGTAGACGTTGAACAACCGCAGCGAAACCGCCGGCATCCGGTAGCACTGCGCCCAGTGCAGCACCATCTCCTCCCCCATCCGTTTGGTCAAGGCATAGGGGTATTGCGGGCGAATGGGGGCCGATTCCGGGGTGGGATAGCTCTCTGGAATACCGTAGCTCGACGACGACGCCGCATAGACCAGACGACCACACCCGGCCCGTCGCGCCGCCTCAAGGACGTTCAGGGTCCCCTGCACATTGACCTGGAAATAACGCTCCGGATCCTCGATCGACGGAACGATGTCCGCCATCCCCGCCAGGTGGAACACCCAATCCACCCCCTCGAAGAGGGGACCCAGACTCTCCCGATCGAGAATATCGACCCGATGGCAGACAAAATCCGGGTGGGCGGCAAAAGTCGCCAGATTCTTCTCCCGTCCGGTGGAAAAATCATCCACCAGGAGAACCGTATGCCCCCGGGAGAGCAGGGCCTCGCAAAGATGGCTGCCAATGAAACCGGCGCCACCAGTAACCAGACTCTTCATGACATCCCTGAACCGGTCTTGGGTTGCACTCCCGGAAGGAGCGATCGTCCTCCCTCCACTGCAGCCATTGTGCCAGAGTTCCCGCCCCCCCGACGACATTGCCGGCGACCTTCCCCAGGTGCCCCCCGTCCCCGATGGCGACCCCCATGGCGACGGCCGTCGATCCCGCAAGTGGGTTGCTAGGGCCTGTTCACAATTGAGTTCCGGAGGCCTTCAGGCAAGGCGTGGGGCCTCAAGCAGCGCAGCATACACGCAGTATGTGAGCAGCGGAGAGGCCCCACAACGCCGCATCAAGGTCTCCGGGGCCAATTGTGAACAGGCCCTAATGCAGGGTTCCCTCGCCGGCAGTCACTACCGACTCAACCTCCCTGCCCAAGAGAATCACCAATCCCGGGTGAATTTCGCGCAGTGGATCCAGGTATTGGAACTCGTAGATCCGGCGAATGCGAAGATGCTCTTCCCGATCCCGCCGGAGGCTCATGTGATTCAGCCAAACGGTGTCGTCCAGGAGTTCCACCCCCATCTCGTCACAGACGTGCCGGGCAAGATCAAGGCATTGTTCCCTGGCCCGCATTTGAAAGTGCCAGAAGAAACCGACAGCAACGACGATGAGGATGGCGAGGAATTCCATAGCCGGTGCAAGATAGCGTAAAGTGGCCCCGACGGGGACCCTTCTTGCCGCCCCCCCCTGGCCGGGCCGGGCTCTTTCCGGGGCCAGGCTCGACCTCCTTCCCCCAACAGGATGGTGCGCCAATACGATGGTTCTGGCAACACTCAAGGGTATCACGGTCAGTTTCGGAGGCCATCCGGTGCTGGAGGGAGTGGATCTGGTGATCAACTCCGGTGAGCGGATCGGTCTGGTGGGGGCCAACGGCTCCGGCAAGACCACTCTCATGCGGGTGATCGGCGGCGAGCTTGGGGTCGACGCGGGAGGGTTGGCCATCGCCCGGGGCAGACGGGTGGCCCGCCTGGAACAGGAGGTCCCGGGAAACCTGGAGGGCACGGTCTTCACCGTGGTCGCCTCCGGGCTTGCCGCAACCGCCGATCCGGAAACCGACCCGGGCGAAGAGAACAACAACCGGGTCGAGGCAGTGATCAGTCGCATGGGCCTTCCGGGAGCGGTCCCTTTCGCCGATCTTTCCGGCGGTTTCAAGCGACGGGTCCTGCTCGCCCGACTCCTGGTCTCTGCTCCGGACCTTCTCCTCCTGGACGAGCCGACCAACCACCTGGATGTCGCCACGATCGAGTGGCTGGAGGGGTTTCTCCCCTCCTTCCCCGGGACGATCCTCTTCGTGACCCATGATCGCATGTTCCTGGAACGGCTGGCCACCCGCATCATCGACCTCGACCGCGGGCGACTGACTGATTGGCCCGGCAACTATCGCCAATATCGGGAGCGGCGGGAGGCGCTCCTGGCCGCCGAGGAGCAGGCCGAGGCCCAGTTCGACCGCAAACTTGCCGATGAGGAGATTTGGATCCGCCAGGGGATCAAGGCCAGACGGACCCGCAACGAGGGACGGGTCAGGGCACTGGAACGGCTCCGCGCCGAGAGGCGCCAACGACGAGAGCCACCCCGGCAGGCCAAGATTCGCCTGGAGGCTGGCGATCGATCCGGCCATCTGGTGCTGGAAGCCGAGGACCTCGCCTTCGACTACCACGGCAAGCCCTGCATCCAAAACCTCACGACCCGAATCATGCGGGGCGATAAGGTCGGTATCCTCGGACCCAACGGCGCCGGCAAGACCACCCTCTTGCAGCTCTTCCTGGGACGACTCGAACCGACCTCGGGAAGCGTCCGCCAAGGCACCCGCCTGGAGGTGGCCTTTTTCGATCAACTGCGTGCCGGTATCGACGGCAACGCCACCGTCGCCGACAATGTAGCCAATGGCCGCGAGCGGGTCGAGATCGGTGGTCAATCCCGTCACATCATCGGCTACCTTCGGGATTTCCTCTTCTCCCCAGATCGCGCCCGCACACCGGCCCGGGTCCTCTCCGGCGGCGAACGCAACCGTCTGCTCCTGGCAAAACTCTTCCTGGAACCCGCCAATCTCCTGGTCCTCGACGAGCCCACCAACGACCTCGACGCCGAAACTCTGGAGCTTCTGGAAGCCCGCCTCGTCGACTATACCGGGACCCTCCTCCTCGTGAGCCACGACCGAACCTTTCTCAACAACGTCGTGACCACCCTCCTGGTCTTCGAGGAGGATCAACGGGTCGTCGAGTATGTCGGCGGTTACGACGACTGGCTGGCGCAGAGACCGAACTCCCCCCCCAGGGAGACCCGTCGCCCGGAGGCGGAAAAGAAAGCCGAACGCCCCCGGACCGCACGACCCAGGAAGCTTAATTTCGCCGAGCGCCGGGAGTTGGAGACCCTTCCCGACACCATCCAATCCCTGGAAAACGAGCGGGACCGTCTCCACGCCCACCTCGCGGATCCGCTCTTCTACAAAGGACCCGGGGATGCCATCGCTGCCGCCACCACACGCCTGGGACAGCTCGAGACCGAACTGGAATCGGCTTTCCGACGCTGGGAAGAACTCGAACAAATCCCCAGCGGGTGAACCAATCAAGCGATCCCCCTTTCCCGATGGTGCGGATCCCGCGAACATCGCGGGATCCGCACCGGGCAGGCACCCCCCGATCAGGCCGCCTGGACCAGACGCGGACGGGGATTCATCAAACCCCGGTAGATCGGAACTCCGCTCGCTTGCAACGCAATCAGACGGTCCTCCTTGTCCGTCCCCAGGAGCTTGGCCAAATGCAGACGGTAGCTCTCTTCGCTGCCGATACGCTGCATGGCCGGGAAATTGATGGTCTCGACCCGCCCCTTGCCATCCAGGAGCAAAGCCCCCAGTCCGTAGCGCTTCACCCGCGTATTGTTGTTGATCAGTCGAATCCCGGGAAGTTCCTCGGCCAACTCATTGTCAACCTGAACCCCCTCGTTGGCCAGATGCCCGTGAACGACCGTGTGAATCCCGAATGCCTTCAAACCCTCCGCAACCACCTCCCCCATCGTCCGACCATCCCCACAGCCCTGCCGATAGAAACTTGCCGGATCGACCCACGCACCCACCAGATTCAACCCCTCCTCGCCATCCAGGACCGACTCCGCCGTGGCAACATACCTCTGCCGCAACCTCTCGTTGACCTTGTTGAGGTCACCGGTCTCCTCCAGCACCTCCGCCATGAGTTGCAGGAGATCGGGGCCGGGATAACCATGCATGAAGAGCATCCCGCCACTCACATGGATCCAATCCTGCCCCCGCAGGAATTCCACGTCGCTCGCCACCAGTGACATCGCCCGCCCTTCCACCGCCGCCCCGAGGATGGTCAACTCCTGGCTGCCATGGAGCATCACGACCTGGCACCCCTTGGGCGCCGTCTGTTGCAGCGTCTTGAAAAAATCGAAGACACGGATATTCGGACGCACGCTGTTCATCCAATTGCCCGTATGCAGAATCCGAACCTCCTGGATCTCCGGGTTCCACCCGCCCCTCTGGTCACATACCCCCGCCAGCCACAAGGCATAGCGCACCGACTTGAGATCGTTTTCAGTGTCGGAAAGCACCACCATCCGGCGCCCTCTCTCGTGAACCGGGGCATGCCGGCGGGTCGGGGCCTGCTGCGCGGCATTCCTGGTGGCCAACACCGGCGCCGGGATCGCGCTCTCATTCCGTATCAAGAAACGCACCGCCGGTTCCTCGGTTTCCTCGTTTCGCGGCTGCTCTCTCACCGCCTGCCGACCGACCGCCATCGGCGCCATCTCCCGCGACGAGCGCCCCTCGATCCCGTTCCCCGAATCTCCCCGGGAAATTTTCGCGTTTTCGGACATCATGGCCACCGCCTCCACCAAAGTTTCGGTCGAATCCCCCCCGACCCCCTCAGCCATCTCCGGGGAGAGAAAATCCTCCTCCATCCCCACCGCCTCCGCACCATGGCCACCCACATCGACATCTCCGGAAGCGGTCGGCCAGACCCGCTCCGAACCCGAGAGCCGCCCAGCCTCCTCGAATTGGCGCCGGCTCCCCTTCGGCTCGACCATCTCTTCCTCGGAACGAGCCGCCGCCAGGAGTTTTTCCTCTTCCTCTCGAATCAAGGCCGCCGCCTGCCGCTGCCGGGCGCGACGAAGCGCCTGTCTCTCCAGCAACGCCTCCCTTTCCAATTCCGCCTTCCTCTCCAGGGCGCGCCGCCCTTCGTTCTCGCTCTCCACCCGCTCCAACCTCTCCGCCACACGCCGGCCACGCTCGACCCGGAGACTCTTTTCATCTTCAAGCTGTGCCTCAGCAGGCTCAAGCCGGAGGGCCTGTTTCAACTGTTCCAGACGACTCATCCGAGGAGCCGTGACCTCATCCCCGGCATCCTCCGACTCACGACCCTGGCCCGTCCGATTCATCCCGGAAAGATGGCGCACACGTTCCATCCAACCCTCCCGGGTATCCTCCTCAGCAACTTCCTCATCTTCATACGGTTCGGGATCGAACCCGGCGATCCGCTTCGCCATGGCCCACACCTTGGATCCCAGCGAATCGTTGGAGAACACATCGTCACCCAACACTTCTTC
>JADGCL010000090.1 GCA_015229005.1 Magnetococcales bacterium | reverse complement strand
GCTGTGGCCGGGATCGTGATCGACGACAGCGTCGACAGTTTCGCCATGAACGCGGGACTCTTCGTGATGGTCCAATCCGGTGAGGTCATGCAGCTCGCCAACGACCCGGCATTCCAGCCCCGCGTCTGGTAGCGCGGCGGTTTCTCCCCTGATATCGATCCGCCCAAGACCGCAACGAAACTAACGACCTCCGGGCGCCTTCCCAACCCCACCGATCATCGAATAGAGCGGAGCAAAGAGCGCCGCGATCATCACCAGAAACAGGCCGCCACCGAAAATCAAGGCAATCGGCTGGATCATCTTGCTCATGTTGGCCACCAGATCCTGCAATTTGACCCGGTAAGCGTCCGCAACGAAATCCAACTGCTGCGACAAGGTCCCGCTCTGCTCGCCGACGCTGATCATGCGCACGACGAAACTCGGAAAAATCTTGGCCCTCCCAAAAGAATCCTTGAGGTTGTTGCCCTGGACCAGACTCTCCCTGACCTGCTTCAACCTCTCCTGATAGATCATGTTGGACATCGCCCCCTGCAACACATTCAAACTGTGCATCACATCGACGCCGGCCGCCAGCATCATACTGAAATACTGGGTGATGAAAGCCAGGTTGGAGGCGTGGAGCACCAACTTGATCACAGGGATCTTCAACAGGAAGGCATGAAACGCCCGCCTCACCCGCGGCACCTTGCGTATCAGAGTCACAATGGTGATAACAACCGCCGCCACCTCCGTCGCCGCCAGAAGAGCATTCCCGGTCAGCCACTCCGAAAGGGAGATGACCGCCACCGTCAAAGGCGGCAACTGCACCCCCAATCCCTTGAGAAGAGAGACGATCCCGGGGACCACCATCACCATCCAAAAGGCCATCGCCCCAAGAATGGCCACGAACATGAACGCCGGCGAAATCAGGGCCTGCTTGGTGTCCTTGGTGATGCGGTCCATCCGCTGCTCATGCAGGGCCGCATCCTTGATCGTCTTGTCCAGATTGCCGCTTTCCTCGCCCAGCTTGATCAAAAACAACATGGTCGCCGGAAAAATGCGCTCATAGTGCGAGGCCGCCTCCGAAAGGCTCGAACCCGACTGGATCCGCTGCACCATCTCCCGCCCGGCCTTGGCCAGAGTCGGGTTGTCATGCTCTGTCAAGGAATCCTGGACCGCCGCCAACATCGGGATTCCCGCCTTGAGCATCACCGCAAAATTCGTCAACGCCTCCGCCAGTTCCTCACGCTTGACCGGCTTCTCGAAAAACCTCTGCGCGATATCGATCACCCGCCCCACAAGCCCCGGCAACGGCTCGGCGAAGACGACCATCGCCCCTTGAGCCTCCAGGAAATTACGCGCAGAAACAGGATTCTCGAAAGGCAGGTGGATCAACCCCCCCTGAACCTGCCCTGACTTGGTGATCATTCGGTAGCGAAAATAGCCCATGAAACCCTCTCAATACCCCAGCACCCGGATAACCTCGGCAACCGAGGTGTCGCCCCGTTTCACCTTCTCCACGGCCGTGGTGAAAATATCCTTGAAACCGGTCCGCTGCGCCGCCTCGACCATCTCGTCGACGTTGGCATCCCGACCGATCATCGAGGCCAACTCCCGATTCGACTGCATGATCTCGTAGATCAACGTCCGCCCCAGGTGACCGCTGCCATGGCAGGTCTCGCACCCCTGCCCCCGATAGAGGCGCTTGATCGAGGGATCCCGCAAGTACTGCAATTCCGCCTCGCTCGGACGATACTCCTCCTTGCAGGAGGGGCAGATTCGCCGAACCAACCGCTGGCTCACCACCCCCACCAGGGAGTCCGACAACATGAAGGGCGGAATCCCCAGGGAACGCAACCGCGGCACCGCACCGAATGCGGTGTTGGTATGGAGCGTCGAAAGCACCAGATGGCCCGTCTCCGAAGCCGAAATGGCCGTCTCCGCCGTCTCCTTGTCACGGATTTCACCGACCAGAATCACGTCCGGATCGTGCCGCAGGAAGAACCGAATGGCGTTGGCGAAGGTATAACCCGCCTTGATGTTGATCTGCGTCTGACGAATCAAGGGAATCCGGTATTCGATGGGGTTCTCGACAGTCAACACATGCTTCTCGACCAGATTCAAGGCCCTCACCGCCGCGTAGAGCGTCGTCGTCTTACCCGAACCGGTCGGCCCGGTGAGGAGGACGATTCCAAACGGTTCGTTGAAGATCTTGTTCAGCCTCTCCACATCGTCATCGAGGATTCCCAACTGGCTCATGCTCATGAAATCGCCCTTGGCGGGCAACAGACGCATCACCAGGTTCTCCCCATACGGACAAACCGTAGAGGATACGCGAAAATCATAGTGATTATTGAGGATGACCTCGGAGAAACTGCCATCCTGCGGCAGCCTCTGCTCGGCGATATCCATCCCGGCACGCATCTTGAGCGTCGTCACCAACCGTTTGAACGAAAGCGGCAGGGAGAACTGCGCCCGGACCACGCCATCCACCCGGAAGGCGATGCTGATGGCGGCATCCATGGGGCGGACGTGCAGGTCCGAGGCCCGATTCTTCACCGCCAACTGGAACAGATTGGTGACGAAATTGTCCATCGAACGGACGCCGTCCGTATCCGCACTCAACAACTGAATCTCCCGCTCGATCAGCTTCTCGACCGGGTTGTCCATGAAATAATAAAAATACTGGACCGCATTGGCGACCTTCCCCTTCTCTCCCTGGCTGAAGATCGGCTTCAAACCGGTGTTGCGGCTGATCAGCTTCTCCAGCATCTCCACGTCGTCGGTCGCCGTCGCCAGACGGACCTCCTTGGCGTCGTGACTCAGCGGCAGAAAATGGTTGGCCAGGCAAAGGTTCATGTTGAAAAGCCGGAGGGTATCCTCTTCCGGCTTCAACGTGTCCACATCGACGTAGGGACGCCCCTCCTGGTCGGCGATCGTGGTCGCGACATCGTACTGCGAGACGATGCCCATCCGCTCCAGAACCTCACCCAAACGCTGCTTGGTGACTTTCTGATCCTGGAGGGCCAACTGGATGTGTCCATCCGTGATGAGCCCCTTGTCCTGGAGCAGGACACCTAACGGCTTCTTTCTTTTCCCCTCAGCCATGCCTCACCTCGATCAGGTTCCGGAAGAAGGTTTCCCCCCGCTTTCCCCACCAGGCGCAACGTCGCCAACCTGCTGCGGGACCTGCCCGCGTGACCCGGCAACGGTCGCCGCCCGACCCTTCGCCCTCTGCAACAGGTAAAGCGTCGCCGCATCCGGCATGCCGGTCAGAGGGAGGTTGCTCGCTTTCTGAAACCGGGTCAACCCCCGCAAGGTGTGACGACCGACGATCCCATCAACCTCCGCCTCATAGTAACCGGCCTGCCGGAGATCCTCCTGAAGTCGCCGCACCACAGGAGAGACACTGCCGAAGTAGAAGGTGTCGATCCAGTAGGGAGCTTTCCAGAAAAGCAGGTGGTCCGAACCCGCGCCTCCGGCCCGGGGATGCACCAGAACCCCCGCACCCTTGAGCTCGCCCGCAAAGGCTTGCGGCAAAATGACCAGTCGCCAGCCCGTTTGCGAACCAACCCGGTCCGCCATCTGCCCCAACCACCCCTGTTCCAGAGCCGCCGCAAAGCCCCCTTCGTGCTCCCCCAGACCATACGCCGCAAGAAACGCCTTGACCTCGGGGGGAACCGTCACCCCACCCCCGGCCCCTCCCCCCCCGGCCTTGAGCTTCGCCTTGATCGCCTCCAGATCGCTCCGGGCCTGGTTCGCCTCGGACATGGCCTTCTCGGCCTCCGCTCGCGCCTTGGCGGCCTCCTTGACGGCCTCATCCCGAGCCTGACGCGCCTCCGCAAGCGAGGCCGTCTGCACCTCCAGACCCGCCTTCGCCTCCTTCACCTTTCCCTGCGACTTCTCCAACTCCGCCCGCACCCGCGACTCCACTTCCCGGGCCTCCTCACGGGCCTTCTCCTCGAGGAGGCGCGCCGCCTCGACCGCCTTGGCCTTGTCTCCCCCCTCCCGAGCGGCCAGACGACGCCCTTCTTCAACCGCCTCGGCCACCTTCTTCGCCGCCTCCTCACGGGCCTGAGCGGCCGCTTCTTCCGACCGCTTCAGAGAATCCCTGGCCTCCGCCAACAAACGCTCGGCATCCTTCTTCGCCGCAGAGGCCTCCTCCAACGCCCGGTCACGACTCGCCTCCGCCAGGCGCAGCGCCTCCGCCGCTTCGGCCTTGGCCCGAACAAGCTCGACCTCTGCCGTCTCGCGGCCCTTCTTGGCAGCCGCCAAGGCCTCCGTCTGCCGCTCGGACTCTTCCGCCTTGCGACGGGCCTCCTCTTCCGCCTCCTTGATCCTGGCGTCCGCCGCCGCCGCCTCCGTCTCCGCCCGACGCCTGGACTCCTCGGCCTCCGCCAGCGCCTTCTCCCGAGCCTCCCGAGCTTCCTTCAACGCCTGCTGCTCGGCAGCCAGCTTCTCTTGGATAGCCGCCAACTCCGCACGCGCCTGGACCGCTTCCTTCTCCAGCTTCTCCCCGTTCGTGCGCGCCTCCTCCAGGGCCTTCTCCTGCTCCTCGGCCATCGCCATGGCATTGGCCAGGGCCGTCTCGGCCTGCGTCGCCGCCGCCTCCGCCGACTGCCGCGCCAGACGGCTCTGCGCCAATAAATCACCCTGCCGCCGCGCATCCTCGGCAGTACCCGCCTTGGCCTGCGCCACCAGGGTCAGGGCCTTCGCCTCCGCCATCTGCGCCTGGGCCACCTCTTCCCGAGTCTTCTCGCGCTCGGCCTTCGCCCGGGCGACTTCCGCCTGCGCCTTCTCCCGCGCACTCCGGGCCGCAGCCAACTCGCTCTCCACCTGCTTGCGCGCCGCCTCCGCCCGGGCAACCTCCGCCTTGGCCTTCTCCTGAAGGGCCTCCGCCTCCACCCGGGCCGCGTCCGCCCCCTCCCTCGCCTCCTGCGCCCGGGCAATCTCCGCCCTGGCCTCCTCCTCGCTTGCAAAGCGGGGAGCCGACCAGGGAGCGTACCCCCCCAACAAAGCCGCAACAACCCCGGTCGCCAAGGCCGCCCCAGCTACAGGAAGCCCAAACCGCAACGCCAGACGCCGCCAAGGAACCGGCGGCCTCGTCATCCCAACCTCCGGCGCCACCTCCTTGATCAGACGCGCCGTCAAACGAGTCGAGTTGTAGGCAAAAAGGCCGTAAAGACAGCGCTCGAAGAGCTTGTTGACCAACCGGGGATTCCCCTCGGTCAGCTCCTGCGCCAGACGAAAGGCCCCATCCGTGATCGTCAGGTTGCCGTGAGCCCCAGAGGCGTTCAGTCGAAAAAAAACATACTGTTTGAGTTCATCCCGGTCGAATGGCACCACCCGCGCATGAACGACGATCCGACTCTTCAACTGCCGCAGTTCGTGGGCATTCAATGACTCTTCCAGCTCCGTCTGCCCCACCAACAGAATCTGCACCAGCTTCTCGGCGTTGGCCTCCAGATTGGAAATCATCCGGATCAGCTCGAGACTCTCCCGGTTCAGATTCTGCGCATCGTCGATCACGATCGCGCAGTTCACCCCGGCACGGTACTGCTCGATGAGAAAATCATTCAGCGCCGTCATCCGCTCCTGCGGACGCACCGGCAGACCCGAACCGATCCCAAAATCCCGGATGATCTCGTCAAGAAGCTCGGAACCCTGGAAGTACGTATTGAAGATCAGGGCAGTGGCCACCCCACCTTCATCCAGGATCCGCAACAGCCGCCGGCTGATGGTGGTCTTCCCCAGACCCACCTCACCGGTGATCACCATGAAACCCTTGCGGGTGTGGATACTGTGGAGAATCTCCGTGATCAGCGAATCAAGCCGAGACGGCAGGAAAAAATTCTCAATGTCCGGCGACACCGGAAAAGGATTGCGCTTCAGCCCCAGAAAATCGAGATAGGCCTCCCGCTGCTGGGCCGTGACCGAGAGTTCGGAAACCACACCGCCTCCCTTCGCCACCTCCCCCGATCTCTTCGACGAAGGCCCCGCCGCCGCAGGCGGCGCGGAACCTCCCCCATCGGGAGAAGCGGGGGGACGCACCCCGTCGTCACTCACCCCAACCTCACTGAAAATACTTCAATAGGTCCCGCAGCCGCAGATCCCCAGGATAGCGCTTCAGGAGCCGGACCACCCGCTGATGAGCCGCAGACTCACGCCCACTCCGCATCTCGACAATGGCCATGTTGACCCCAGCTTCCAGGTCATCGGGCTTGCGCGCCAGAACCACCTTCAGCAAAGCCTCACCCTGGGACAGATCGTTGGTCTGGACCAGCCAAAACGCCTTCATCTTCATCGCGAAGATATTGTCGGCCCCTCGACTCGCCTCCAACCGCGCCAGGAGCCGCTCCACCTCCTCCCGCTCCCCCCGGGAAATGGCCACCCCAAGATCCGTCACCAGGTTCTGCGTCTCGGCATCCTTGCCCAGGGCCACGGGCGCTTCCTGTCTCTTCGCCACCACCTCGGGCTTGGGCGCCGCCGGAGGCTCCTTGGCCGCAACCGCCGCCGCGTCACGACCAGACGCCTTTCCAGGAGCTGCGGCGGTCACAGACCCTCCCTCCGACTCCTTCGGCTCACCCTTCCGCGCAGCCGCTTCCCCACCCTGGGTTGCAACCGCCGCCGCGTCCAGCTGCGCCTGGAGCTTGGCCATCTTCTCCATCCGCTCCCGCCGCTTCTCTTCCGCCGTCGGCACCGCAACCGCTCCGCCATCGGTCGGTTCCGCCGCTGCCGACACTTTCTCTCCCGCCGCCGTCAACGCCCCCCCCGCCCCTGCCGCCGGCGGCTGATCGACCCCCGCCTTCGGCAGCGACTCCGGCCCCGCAGCCCGAGCAACCTCCCCTGGCCCGGCTTTCTCTCCCCCAGGCTTGCCACCGGCCTTTCCCTTCCCTGCCACAACCACCGCAGTGTCAGCCCCCCGACCCTGACCACTCAGGTACCAGTATCCTCCACCACCAAGCCCCGCCAGCAACACAGCCCCGGCGGCGACGATCCCCCACATCCTCCCCGATCGCAAGAGAGACTCGTCGTCCAAACCGACCTCGCCCCGCACCGCACCGCCAGGGCGCCCACCACCTCCCACCACGGGCGCCGGTCGACCCGCCCCCTTCAATGCCCGATAGATCATGCTCATAGAATGGTCGCCCTCAACATGATCACCAGCTCCCGCACCTTCTTGTCCTCAGAATCCTGGGAAAAGAGGCGACCCAGCACCGGCAGCTCGGAAAGAACCGGTATCCCGGTGCGATAACCCGTCTTGCTCTCACTGATCAGCCCGCCGATCATCACCGTCTCGTCATTGCCCACCTCGAGAATCGTGCTGATCTCCTTGAGATCCACCTTCGGCGTCGTGATCGTCGTCGTCCCAGCAGCGATCCCCGCCCCCAGAGTCACCTCGCTCTGCAGGGGATGCACCGTCAACTGGATCCGGTTATCGCTGGTGATGAACGGCACAATACCCAACATCAACCCCCCGAAAACGCTGTCGGTCGTGATGTCGGCCGTCGGCGCACCCCCCTGGGTCACCGCCGGAGTCACTTCGATCTCGCTGATGTAGGACTCGCTGCGACCCACCGTGATCAGCGCCGGCATCCCGTGCCGGGCCCGGATCGAAGGATTGGAAAGGGTCTGAACATCGCCAAAGTGCTTGAGCATCTCGACCGCCGCCATGCTGCCACTCCCCCGGAAGGAGAGCCCCAGCCCCTGCCCGAGACCAGTCCCATCGGGGACCGTCAGCTGCGCCTGCCGCACCAGGTTGGCAGCGGAACCGGAAATCGTCGCCAGACGATCGTGCAGCGTACTCCAGTTGATCCCTGTGGCAAAACGATCCGTCAGGGCAACCTCCATCACCCGTGCCTCGATCAGCAACTGCCGGTTCAACACCTCCTTGTACCGCTGCAACAGACTCGTCACCGCACGTATTTCCGAGGGCTTGGCGTTCAGGTAGAGCGTCCCCGTCAGACGATTGACCTGGTACTGCCCCACCTTCACCAGCTCCTTCAGACTCGCCTCGATCACCTCATAGGCGTTGGTCGACTTGGGACCGGTCCCCTTCACGCTGAAGTTGCCGCTGATCCCCTTGGCCTTGGCCTTTCCACCCCCCGCCGAGCCCAACACGTCCCCGCCCGCATCGAAGGTGGCCCCCTGGCTCACGTCAAGGTAATCGAGATTGATGATCTCTTCCCGGAACGGATCCACCCGCAGGGTGTTCTCCTCGATACGACCGTGGAGGTCGGCCAGCTCCAGGATCTCCCGCAACACCGTGGAGGCCGGAACATTGACAAAGTTGACGCTCACCGAGGGAGCATCATCGACCACCTGAGGATTGATCAGGAGATTCATCTTCGTCTGCTCGGCCAACGCCCGGAAGATGTGGCGGACATCCTCCTTGTCCATGCTGAGCGTGACCATGATGTCATCCAGGCGATTGTACTGCGGCATCACCGGCTGCGGCATCGTCGGTGCGGCACCGGGCTTCTCCAGACCCCGGCGCAGCTCCCCCGACTCCTTCTCCAGCCGCTCGGACCCCGACTCGATGCGCTCCCGAACGTCCCGGTTCGGGGCGTTGCTGCGAAGCCCGTGAACATCCCGCTCGACCTCCGCCTTCCAATCCTGCGGGCGCTCTCGGGAGGAGAGATCGAGATCGACCCCCTTTCCCTCGACAACAGGAACCGCAGTCCCACCCTCCGGACCGGCGGCCACGCCACCCTTGCCGTCCACAGTCTGACATCCCCCCAACGCCAGGGAGGCACAGAGCAGGAAACAGAGTCGATTCCCGAGAGCATACATAGTCTACATCCTAGAATGTGCTAACATTGGAAGAACGCCCGTACCGGGCACCGCTCCTCGCCCCCCAACCACCGAATCTCCGCGCACCCCCATCAAACTAACACATTTCGACCCATCTCCACAAACCACGAGGCCCCCCCATGTTCGCCCTCTACGACGCCCTCTGGGTCCTGACCTTCCTCTGCCTCTGGCCCTACTGGGGTTGGCGCCACCTCGCCTCGCAAAAGTACCGCCGAACCCTGCCCCAGCGCCTCGGAATCCTCACCGCCAACACGGGCTGGCCGCCCGGGAACGACCTCCCCGGCCCCCCCCGCATCTGGATCCACGCCGTCTCGGTCGGCGAGGTGATGGCGGCCAAAGGGCTCATCGCCAACCTCGACCGGCTCCTCCCCAACCACGCCCTCGTCCTCTCGACCACCACCAAGACCGGCCAGGAGCTCGCCCGCTCCACCCTGCCCCAGGTCAAGGCCTTCCTCTACATGCCCTTTGACCTCCGCTGGTGCGTCGGTCGCGCCGTCGACGCCATCCGCCCGGAGGTGGCCATCGTCATGGAAACCGAACTCTGGCCGAACCTCTTCCGCCTCCTCCACAATTCCGGCGCCCGGATCATCGTCGCCAACGGTCGCATCTCCCCACGATCCTTCCCCCGCTACCGGCGCCTGCGACCCCTCATGGCACGCCTCCTCGCCCCCATCGACCTCTTCGCCGCCCAGTCCGAGGCGGACGCGCAAAGAATCGCCGCCATCGGCCTCGATCCCGGGAAAATCACGGTCACAGGCAATATCAAATTCGACCAGGCGACACGCATCCCCGGCCCGAAGGAAATGGCCCCCCTGAGGGAAAAACTGGGCCTCTCACCAACACCGCCCCACCCATCCTCCGAGGCCTCCGAACGCTCCCCAAGGTCATCCCCACCAGATCCCACCCTGCCGCCGATCTGGGTCGCCGCCAGTACCCACCCCGGCGAAGAGACAACCATCCTCGAGGCCCACTCCCAGCTCCGCAAGCGGTGGCCCGACCTCCGCCTCGTCCTCGTTCCCCGCCACCCGGAACGCGCCGAATCCATCGCCGCCATCGCGGGCCCCGCGCACGGCTCAATGCAAACCGGGTGCCTTTTTTTCTCACGAGAGTGCCGACACTGGACCAACCAGACATTGATCGTCGACCAGATCGGTTGGCTCAACCGCCTTTACGGCCTTGCCCGCTTCGCCTTCATCGGCGGCAGCCTCGTCCCCCACGGCGGCCAGAACCTCCTCGAGGCCGCCGCCTGGAGCATCCCTTCCCTCATCGGCCCCCACATGTTCAACTTCCGCGAACCCACCAATGCAATCCTCGCCGCCAACGGCGCCATACAGATCGATTCCGCCGATTCCCTGGTCAGGGCCGCCGATTCCCTGCTCGATGACCCGGCCTTGTGCCAAACCATGGGCCACAACGCCCGAGAAACCATCAGCCGCCACACCGGCGCCCTCGACCGCACCCTGGCGGCCATCCACCGCCTTGCCAACACCGGCAACGACCGCCCCCCCTCGT
>JADGCL010000008.1 GCA_015229005.1 Magnetococcales bacterium | reverse complement strand
CGCATCCTGGGGCTGTAGTAGGTCCCAAGGGTTTGGCTGTTCGCCAATTAAAGCGGTACGCGAGCTGGGTTCAGAACGTCGTGAGACAGTTCGGTCCCTATCTGCCGTGGGCGTAGGAGAATTGAGAGGAGCTGCTCCTAGTACGAGAGGACCGGAGTGGACGCGCCTCTGGTGTACCGGTTGTTCTGCCAAGGGCATTGCCGGGTAGCTAAGCGCGGAGGGGATAACCGCTGAAAGCATCTAAGCGGGAAGCCCCCCTCAAGACCAGTTCTCCCCATGAGACCCGTGGGAGACTACCACGTTGATAGGCCGGGTGTGGAAGCGCGGCGACGCGTTAAGCTAACCGGTACTAATGGGTCCATTGGCTTTTACTTGCACATCCTTTTTGTTTCCGACAGGCATGCCCATTCCACTGAGTTGTCAAAGGAAGAAGTATCGAGGGAAAGGCCGAAGCGGGAAGAGATTTTCCGGTGGCGATAGCGAGGGGGAAACACCCGATCCCATTCCGAACTCGGAAGTTAAGTCCTTCAGCGCCAATGATACTGCACCTCAAGGTGTGGGAAAGTAGGACACTGCCGGGAAATTAACTCGCTTCGGCCCTTTGTTGCACGGTATCTTGCTGGCGTGGATGGATTCCTGACGCGGGATGGAGCAGTCCGGTAGCTCGTCGGGCTCATAACCCGAAGGTCGGAGGTTCAAATCCTCCTCCCGCAACCAAAATCTGAAAGCTGGGGTCCTCGCTAAGAAAACCGCTCCTTGGAGCGGTTTTCTTGCTTTACAGTCTCTTTTCGGAAGTGGGCGATGCCGTCAGGATAGGGAAAGAGGCCATCAGACCCCGTCCGGGAAATAGCGGCGGATGTTTTCCAGGATTGGGGCTTCATCTCCCGGGCGAGGTTTGTTGCGTTCGGAGCTGGCCCGGGTGGGCAGGGGGCGTGCCGTGTCACTTGCTCTTGCCTCAACAGCTCCAGGAGGGGCCTTTTTTTGGGGTGTAGAATTCTCGCCTGATGCCTTGTCGAGCAGGACCTTGGTCAGGATCCCCATTTCGCCAAGAAGCACGAAGCCGCTCTTGACCAGCTCGAATCGGGTTTCGGCGAGGGATCTGCGTGCGTCGAAGAGTTCGTTTTCCGAGTTGAGCAGGTCCAGGAGTGTTCTCTGCCCCATCTGAAATTGTTCATGGTAGGCTGCAGTCACGGAAGAGGTGACCTGGAGGTGGTGATCCAGATGGCTAATCCGCTCCTGGAGCCTTTTCCATGCCTGCCAGGCGGAGGTAACCCGTTCGGAGACCTCGAGGCGCGTGTTTTCCCAATTTTTTTCAGCTCTCGCGACTTGCTGGATCCCCTGATTTTGTATTGAGGTATCCGCTCCGCCGCGAAACAGGTTATAGGTCATGCGAACCATGGCGGAGGCATTTTTGGCCAATCCCTCCATGCCGCCGGAATTGTTATTTTGGGTCATTCCCACTGCGACATCCACCTTTGGCCAGAATCCCGCCTGAGACCCGCTGTGTTCGGCTTTGGCGGCCTGGAGTTCCCAGTAGAGTTTTTGTATCGACGGGTGGTTTTCCACGGCCTTTTGCCTCGCCTGGGCAAGATCGCCTGGGAGAAGTGCTGCCGGGAGAGTGGGCTCTTCCTTGCTGACGGAGGCGTCGCCGGTGAGCCGAATCAGAGAGGCCTCAACGCGTTCGTACTCCATTTGGCCCGATGCCAATTCAGATAAGGCCAAGTCAACGCGGGCCTGGGCCTGGGTTGCGTCGATCTCAGCCCCGAGGCCCAGCCTGGCCAGTTCGGTAACACCCTTGTGGATCCTACGGTGGAGTTCAACATTGGTTTCGGCGAACTCCATCAACTTCATCTGCTTCATGGTCTCGATAAAGACGGCCACGGTTTCCTGGACAAGGTTTTCCCTCACGACTCGGAATTCGAACTCGGCGACTCGTGCTTGCGCCTCGGCCTTGGTCAGTCCGGACTGGTTGCTGAATCCATCGAAAATCGGTTGAATCAGGGTGACTCCCCTCTCGGTACGAGTCATCGTTCCGGTTGTGGCGGCTGCCTGGGTTGCTGGGGTATCGCTCCACTCGCGACCACCCCCAAGAGAGAAATCGAGGGAGGGGTAGAAGTGTGCCCTGGCTTCCCCAATCATTTCCGAAGCGGCACGTTGGCTATTACGAGTGGCGGCCAATTCCGGGTTGTTGGCCAGCATTTCTGTCACGGCCTCCTGGAGGGAGCGGGCCTCGCTCGTCATAGGCAGAGCAAGAGTCAACATCAATGCGAAGATCGGGGTGGGTCGCAGTGTCATGGTACGTCCCCTGAATTTCTTGCTGTGTCGGGCATCCTTGATGAAAATGTATGAAGGTAATGTTGAAGGTTATTACCGAATGCCTTGTGAAATATTATCCGCGCCACTTCGCGTTGTTTCTGGGGAGAATCCCCGGATAGCCTGTTGAAGAGTCCATCCACGAACCACGTTCTCCCAGGCAGGGCAAGACGCAGTTTATGTTTTCTCGCAAATTCAGTTGGTTACACACTTTTGCTGAAGTTGGCCAGCCATCCCTGGGTAGCACTACGCGTCGATCGACGAATTTCTGAACAGGCGGTAGTTCCTTCGGCCATGGTTCACTCCCGGTGCCTGGCCGATCACGCAACTATCGTGCCTGAAAAACGACAAGCTGAATGGCCTCCGACCGTTGTGGAAGGTGGATGTGTCGATGGAGCCACTGGGCACTGA
Organism: Magnetococcales bacterium; assembly: GCA_015229005.1. Taxonomy (GTDB): domain Bacteria; phylum Pseudomonadota; class Magnetococcia; order Magnetococcales; family JADGCL01; genus JADGCL01. The sequence goes on along the minus strand of JADGCL010000008.1, from coordinate 58,103 downwards.
TTCGGTTTGATCGAATTGTGATCCGGATTCTCACAAAACGGTATGTTTATTGCGAAACGTGCCCTTGCTCATGGGTAATAGTTGTTCTCTTGGGTTCTTCGTGTATGTTTTCCTTGTTTTGGTGATAGGATCCTTTGTTTGTTGAATTTCTATTGAATTAGCCAGCTGTTAAAGCTGTGCATCTTGGAAGGGCGAGGAGTTCCGGGTCTTAATCGGGCAATCATGACTATGAAGATTTTTTCGGGTGATAAATCATCTTTCAGTTCTTCCTGGCCATCGGGTCTGTCCATGTTTTCTCTGACCCGGTATACTCTGGTAGACTTGATTCTATCGTCGATGGTTCTCAATGTGTTGGCTCTTGGTCTTCCACTGTCTATGATTCAAATTTACGATAGGATTTTGAGATATCGTTCCGAGGATACATTGTTTATGCTGGTTTCTGGATTGTTGATAGCCATGACATTTGAATCTGTTTTGAAATTTTTGAGGTCTTATATTACAATTTTGCATGGCGCTCGTTTTGAGCATAGGGCTTCCCGATTGGCGTTAAGGCGTCTGTTGGTTTGTCCGCTTCCGGATTTTGAACGTGATGGTCCTGGTGTAAATTTGGAAAGTATTCATGCCATCCAAAATATAAAGGAATTTTACGCTGGAGAACCTGTTCTTGTTCTTCTGGATCTTCCGTTTGTATTGGTATTTCTTGTTTTATTGTATTATTTGTCTGGGGTTCTTGTTGTTGTTCCGATTGTTGCTTTTTTATTGTTTATTGTTTTTTCTTTTTGGATCGGGTCTCGTCTGCGCAGGTCGGCCAAGGAAAAGATGGAATGTGATGATCGTCGGATTAATTTTATTGTTGAGGTGTTGACTGGGATCCATACTGTCAAGGCCATGGCCATGGAGTCCATGATGCTGCGTCGTTATGAGCGTTTGCAGGAGCAATCTGCGAACGGGGCGCGAGAGATCAGCCTGGATGGGGCGGATGCCTTGAACATTGGCGCCTTTTTCAGTCAGTTGACGATGGTCTCCGTGGTTTCATTCGGGGCCTTGGGGGTAATTGATGGGAATCTGACGGTGGGGTCTTTGATTGCGAGCAGTATGTTGGCCAGTCGGGCCATTCAGCCGCTGACCCGTGCGGTCGGCAGTTGGTCCCGCTGGCAGACGGCACGTCTGGGAAGGGAGCGCCTGTCGAGTCTCTTTTCGCTTCCTGAGGAGATGTGCGTTGAAGGGGAGCCTGCCGAAATTCCGAAGGGTTCTTTGCGACTCGATGGGGTGAGTTTCAGCCACGGGGCCGATCTGCCTCCAGTGCTGCGGGATCTTTCAGTGGAGTTCTTGCCTGGGGAGAGGGTTGCCATAGGTGGGAGACCGGGCAGTGGCAAGAGTACCTTGCTGTGGGTTCTCGCAGGGTTACTATCCCCGGATCAGGGCAGGGTTTTGCTGGGTGGAAGTCCACTGGCGGAGGTGGATCGATCCCGATTGCGATCTGCGATCGCATACGTTCCCCGGGAGACGGAGCTGATTCGAGGGACCATTCTGGAAAACATTCACCTTTTCAGGCCTGGACTTGAAGAGGGGGCCCATGCGGTTGGGGTGGCGGTAGGTTTGGGCGAACATGCGGCGAAACTTCCCCAGGGGTTCCGGACGGTATTGGGGGGGGGCGTGGAGGGTAATCTTCCCCACGGGTTGAAACAACGCATTGGTGTTGCCCGGGCGCTTGTCGGTTCGCCGAAGGTCCTGTTGCTTGACGAGATCGGTGATGGGATAGACCGGGCGGGGATGGAGCATCTGGCACGTGCCCTATCAGCCGTTGGTGCTGACACCCTGCTGGTGATGGTGAGCCGTCACCGCGAATTATTGCGGCTTGCCGATCGCCATTTCACCCTTTGCGACGGTCGGTTGATCGTGTGCGCTGCCCCCGTTGAGGGGGTGGAATGATGGGAGTCTCGACACAAGAGGGGCTTTCTGGCGCTGTTCTGACATGGTCACGCTTTCTGACCCCGGATGAGCCGATCAGCGGTTTGTTGGCTGCGCTTGGGGAGCGCACTGATTTCGGCGCCTGTATTGTTCCTTTACTGACGGCCCTGGGCTTTCGGGGCGACTGGCGTCATGTGGCCGAGGCTATTCCCCATTTCGTGGAGACCCTTGATCTGACTGGATTCCGCAATTTAATGGCCAACATGGGATATGTCAGTCGTCGGCAGCGCTTGTCTCTCGAGCGGCTGGACCCGCAGCTTCTGCCCTGCCTTTTTCTCCCCGAGCGGAATGGGGGGGCCATGGTTGTGTTGGAACGGCGCCGGGAGGGAGTGGTGGCCTTCGATGGCATGGCGAGTCGGGTTATTGGCCTTCCCAACAGGAAGACGCCTGGAATCGCTTACTGTTTTGAAGCATTGGATCTTGAAGCGGTCAACTCGTTTCAGATGCGCGTTGGCTGGTTTCGCATGGCTGTTGATCGTTTCCGTGGAGCTGGCATACTCCTGGTGATGCTTACAACCATGCTGATGTTATTTCAATCTGCCGCAACGTTTTTTTTGATGGGTGTTTATGATCGTGTGATTGGCACGCGTTCGCCGTCGACGTTGGATGCTTTATTGGTCGGGGTGTGTGCGATCATGATTTTCGAGTGGGGCGTTCGCAAGATGCGATCGCAACTGTTGGGTTATGTGGGATCGCGTCTGGACGGGATGATCGGTCAGGCGATTGTGGGACGGATATTTTCCTTGCCGCCATCGCTTATCGAGCAGGCTCCGGTGGGGACTCAGGTTGCCAGGATCCGGGAATTCGATGCTGTTCGCGACTTTTTTACCGGACCTCTGGTCTTGTTGTTGCTGGATTTTCCGGTGTCTTTGTTGATCCTCTTCATCATCGGGGCATTGGCGGGGCCATTGGTATTGGTTCCGATTGCTGGCATGGTTCTTTTTCTGTGTGTTTGGCTGTTGACCAGACCGATTCTGGCCCGGTTGGAATCCGATACCCGTCTGGCTCTGGGGAAACGACGGGAATTTGAGGTTGAGACCCTTTCGCGGATGCGGACCTTGAAATTTTCAGGAGTGGAGGAGAATTGGTTGGCCCGTTATGCGCCGTTGTCGGCGGAAGCGGCTATCGGTGGATTTCGGACGGCTCTTTTTGGGGCCGGTCTGCAGAACGTGATGCAGTGGATTGCCATGGTTTCCGGGGCGATGACGGTGGCATTGGGGGTTCAACTGGTTTTGGACGGGCGCCTGACCACGGGAGGGCTCGTTGTTACCATGATTTTGATCTGGCGGGTATTTGCGCCATTGCAGGGGGTGGTGGGGGCGATGGGGCGCATCAAGGGCATCATGTCGAGCATTGGTCAGATCGACAAGCTCATGAGCCTGGTTCCGGAGCGGGAGGTGATCGCTCCTGCGGAGAAGTTTCGGAGTTTGGTCGGTGCGGTGAGCCTGGATCGACTCTTGTTCCGGTATCCTTCGCAGGGAGAGCCGGCCATTTCCGGGGTGGTCCTCGAGACCCGGGTTGGGGAGGTTATCGCAATCACGGGTCCAAACGGATCCGGAAAGTCGACTTTACTGAAACTCGTGGCCGGATTGTATGATCTCCAGGGGGGTGCCATCCGGTTTGATGGTGTGGACATCCGGCAGTTGGACCGGGTCTCCCTTCGGCACGCCATAGTTTACATCCCGGAGAGGCCCGAGTTGTTTCACGGGACAATTGCCCAGAATCTCCGTCTGGCCCACGCCACGGCGACGGACGCGGATATTGTGCGGGCATTGGGGACCATGGGGATATGGGATCAGATTCAGGCGCTGCCGGAGGGGATCGATACGCGATTGGGTGATCATCGTTCCGGGCAATTGCCGTCGACCTTGGTGCGCAAGCTTTCTCTGGCGAGGGCTTTTTTGCGTCCAGGCGCCATCATGATATTCGATGAGCCGGCGACCGGGATGGACCCCGAGGGGGATTTGGCCTTTGTTCAGGCAATCCAGTCCCTTCGCGGACGGGCGACGATCTTTTTTTCGACGCACCAGCGGCGGCACCTGGAGCTTGCGGATAGGGTTTTGGTTTTGGATCGTGGGGCTCCCAAGCTGTTTGGGACCCCCAATCGGGTATTGGCGCAGTTGGGGGAGAGTTGGTCGTGAAGCCCTCGGGATCGGATGCCGGTGAATCTTCTGGCCCGGAGCCTCGTCCTGCCAAGGCTACCCTTGTTCTTGGGGTTGGGCGTGCGGGTGGTCGCAGGGCCGTTCGTGCCGGAGTTCCCTCCTCATCCGATCCGGCATCTTCTGGTGCTTCCGGAGGGGGGGCTCCGGCATTGCCTGAAGCTGCTGCCGGGCCTGTATCCGGGGACGATCGGCCCGGAGGCAAACGACCATCTGTTGCGGGGGGGGGACAATTGTCGTTTCCGGGAGGGGAAAGGGTTGCGGGCAACCGGAGTCATCGATACTTGGCGCAATCGATTTTTCTGGAGGAATCGGGTCTTTCTCCGCTGATTCGATGGTTTATCGTTCTCATCTGCATGGTTGTGTTGTTATTCCTGATTTGGGCCCATTATTCTCCCATTGAGGAGGTGGTGACCTCCCCGGGGGAGGTGATTCCCTCCACTCCTGTTCGTCAGGTTCAGCATTTGGAAGGGGGGATAGTGGCCGAGATATTGGTGGCCGAGGGGGACATGGTTCCTGCGGGCGGGGTGTTGGTTCGCTTCGATCCCGCACCGCTCCTGGCTGAGAAGGATCAATACCTGGCCAAACTGGCCGGACTTGAGGCGAGGAAGGCACGCTTGGAGGCCTTTGCGGAGGAGCGCCCGGCGGTGTTCAATCGGGAGGGGGCCTATTCTGCCCTGGTTCCCGGCCAGGAGGCGCTGCTTCAGGCGCGGATTGTGGCGCTTCGGAGCCAAGGGGAGATCCTGAAGAGCCAGTCGGAGGCATCGGTCTCGCGTCTCAGGAGTCTGAAGCTGCAGGTTCAGTCGGTACAGGATCGGATCGCGTTGTTGGATGAGGATCTGAGACTGCGCGAGCAGGGGTTGGAGAAGGGGTTGGTTTCCCGGATTTCGGTACTCGCAGCCCGGCAGGAGCGGGAGCGGACCCAGGGTGAGGTTGCCCGGCTCAAGGGGGAGATCGACAAGGAGAACAAGGTGTTGGAGGAAACCGGGGCCAGACTCCGCTCTCTGACTGATGATGCCCGGCGGGAGTCGCTCGCCGAGTTGGATGGGGTACAATTGGAGTGGGTTCAGGTGCGGGAGGCGATGAATCGCATTGAGGAGAAACTGGGGCGGATGGAGGTGCGTTCGCCGGTATCGGGGGTGATTCAAAGCTTGGCCACCCGAACGGTTGGGGGGGTGGTGCCTCCTGGTGGGGAGATAGCGCACATTGTGCCGGTGGATGAGACTCGTCTGGTAGAGATCCGGATCAGCCCGGCGGATGTGGGACATGTTGCGGTCGGACAGACGGTGACCGTCAAGGTGCTGACCTATGATTTTGCCCGCTATGGGGGCATCCCGGGGGTCCTGACAGCCATTTCGCCGACGACCTTTCAGGAAGAAGGTGTCGAGCCATATTACAAGGGAAGGATTCGCTTGATGCGCAGCCACGTCGATCGTCTCCCGAGCGCCAGTGTCTGGCCGGGGATGACGGTGCAGGCCGATGTCAATATTGGTTCCAAGACATTGCTGGAGTACCTGTTGAAGCCGATCTATGCTTCGTCGGCAGGGGCCTTCCGGGAGCAATAGCCGGTGGTCGTTCCCGAATATTGAAGGTGGTTGGGGGAGTCCGAGGGGGGAGGCGGGGGGGGGCGAAGCCCCCGAAATAACAGGATGATTCCTGCCCAAGGCCCCCTGAACGATCACGTTGGGGGAGCCAATGAACATCAAATCCAGTTACCGGGCCAAGGAGCCGAAGAACGAAGTCCCTGTCGAGGTCGAGTTGAGCAATGGAAAGACTCTCAAGGGGATTCTTTTCGTGGACTTGAATATCCGTGTGTTCGATTTCATGAACCTTCCTGCGCCCTTCATTGTGGTGGTGGTCAAGGGGCGCAACAGCGCCAAGGCGCGTGCCACCATCGTCAACAAGCGACATGTTGTGACGCTCAGGGAGATGGAATCACCGGAGTGATTCGGCAGCCTACCCTTCCCTGCCACCGAGGCGATGGGGGGGGGAACGGGTTGTTCGGGCCATATCCCGTGGCGCCATCATCGGTAGACAATAGCGAAGGGGGGGGGGCTTTCCTGTCTACGCACTTTGGCGAGCGCGGTACGGGCGCTGACGAGCAGGGAGTCGACACTTTCCCCTGCGCCGGGGAAGATGGCGACTCCCATCAGCAGATTGACGGTGATCTCCTGACCGTTGGCCAGCGGGTAGGGTTGGGAGAGGAAACGGTGCAGGCGCTGGACCAGGACCGTGACTTGCTCCTCGTTGCCGCACTCCGGGGCAAAGGCCACGAACTCGTTGCCGTGGACGCGGAAGGCGAGATCCTCGCCGCGCAGGTGGCTGCGGAGCCTGTTGGCGAGTTCCCGGTGGAACTGGTCGCGATCTTCGGAAGTCGACAGCCCGGGGTGTTTATCCAGGGGCTCGGGTTCGAGCAGGATCACTGCGACCTGGCGGGATTTCCGTTTGCATGCTCCCAGTGTTCTACCCAAAAATTCTTCCAACATGCGCCGGTTGCCCAACCGGGTGATTGGGTCCTGGAGGGCGAGCCCTTCCAGGAGGAATTTGGTATCCAACAGATGGGCGACATGGGTGTAGAGCTTGATCGACGCTTTTTCCATGGCCCGTTCCAGCATGCGGATCTCGTTTCCCTGCTCCTTCTGGTCGAGGAAGAGGAACTGTTCGTCGTGTGAGCAGGCACGCACCATGACGGCGGCCTTTTCGCGAAGTTGGCGCAGAGGGCGGAGGAGAATCCTCTCCGTGGCCATTCCCAACCCCACCAGGAGGAGGACGATGATGACGATCGAGCCGAAGAGCCTTTGTCGGCTGTTGGTCAGGATCTGCCGCACGTCGTCCAGGGCCACGGGCACGACGAGGCTGAATGTCTGGTCGAGGAAAGTGATGGGAGAGTAGTAGAGGTTGACAGGCAAGTCGCTGTCGAACACCATATAAGGCGTGTTGTTATTGATGGTTTGGGTTACGATCTCCGGCTGGAATCGGGCGTTACCCAGGGAGATCCGGGAGCCGGCGGCGATGCCATCGGTGGCGGCAATGAGGAAGGGGTGGTCGGGATTCTCCTGTTGAAGTTGGGTGACCACTTTTTTCAACCCTTGGCCGAAGACCAGGAGATGGTGGGCTCCCATGGGGTCGATCCGCATGGGGGCCAGGAGCATGATTTCCCACTGGCCCTCGATCTGGGCCAGATGCCAGGCGGCGCCGTTGCGGGATGCCTGGGTGCGGGCGAGTTCGACGAGGCTTGGGGGCAAGGGGTGGGTGGAGGCAAAACCGGCAGGCGTGCGTTGAATTACCTCCCCGGACGGATCCAGAATCAGGAGGAAGTCGACCCCCCACAGGGGCAAGAGTTCGCTCAATTGTTGCGCCAGGGCAGCCGGGGTGTTCTCTTGCTGGTTGTCGACGAGGTTCGGGTCGTTTTCGGCCTCTTGGTTCCAGTCGGCGTTTTCCATCCAGGAGTTTCTGAATCTTTCGAGCAATTTGGCTTTGCCTTCCAGGGCCTGGAGGACGTCCTTGCCCACCTCCTCGGCCTGCCGCGACATGCGTTCCTGGAGGACATCCTCGAGTATGGCGAAGTTGATCGCGTAACCCACTGCCAAGGTGGCGCCGATGGCCAGGAGCAGGAACAGGATGGCGGGGTAGATCAGACTGCGGTTCTGCCACATGGCCGGGTGCCCTCGCCTATGGACTGGGTTCCTGAGCGGGATTGTCCAGTTTCTTCTGGGTCCCTTCGCTTGGAGGCGCGGGCACTTCCGGGGGTTTGACGGTGGTCAGACCCAGTTGCGCCCAGGCCTGCATTCCATCGCGGTACCACTTCAATTTGTGAGGTGGATAGCCCAGGAGCAGCAGAGAGCGGATGGAGGTCGGGGACTGGCCGCACCAGTTGCCGTTGCAATAAAAGATCAGCGTCTTGGCTTGTTGAAAATTGAGCAGATTGTCATCGTTGACGACGCCGAACTGCATTTCCAGGATGTCCAGCAATTTTTTCTTGTCGGTATGTTTGTGGTGCAGCGATGTCCAGGGGATGGATACGGCCCCCGGGATCATTCCTCTCTGAAGCCACTCGTCGGTTCGGGAGTCGATCAAGAGGACGGAATCGTCATTGTTGGAGATCCGCGTGATGTAGTCGATGACTTCCAACTCGGCGATGGTCTCAACGCCGGCACTAAGGACCATGGGCAGGATGCAGAAGGGCGGACACTTGCGGGAGGTGTAGGAGTAGTCAAAATCGATGACGTTGTCGATGTCCTGGTTTCTCTGGAGGCGGACGTCCTTTCCCTGATGGATACGGGGAAGGTCGACGTAGGGGAGGGTGGCAGTGATTTTGACCGGGAAGGGATCCGGTTCCTCCGCGAAGCATGGCGCCGCCACGAGGAGCAGCCAGGACAGGAGGAAAGAACGTCTTGCTCTGGACATGTATCGCAGGACCGGGGGTGGGGGGCGGGAAGTCTCAATGCCCGCGTTACGCCAGGGAGTGGCCACGCTTTCCTCCAAGGGGTTCCGGATCCGATGGGTCTGCAGCCCCGCAGGGCGCAATCTACCGCAGCGGAAATCCCGGACGCAAGGTCATTGCCACCTCGACCGCCGTTTTTCCGGAGGGGGTGTTCTGCGGATTGCGACCATTGCGTTGCGGAAGCCAACCGCTAACGGCCCGTTGATAAATGGGCTGCGCCGGCCAGGGATGGCCGGCTAAATTCAACGGGACGGTGTAACCCGTTGAATTTGGGAGGGAAGGAAAAATTGAGTTTTGCCTTCCCGGGTTGAAAAAGTCCATGGACGGACTTTTTCAACAGGTTGCCAATGGCGCACAGGCAGTTGCTTAACAGCAGCTGTGAGAGTTCCGACAAAACTGATGTTACGATCTGTTCATGCCTTTGTCGGGGGGATATCCTGTGACAGGAGGGGTTGGTACCTTTTGTCGGTTTCGAGAATATGGTTCACGATCCAGTCGGTGAGAAATCTCTCCAGGTTGGGGTCGATCAAGCCGCTCCCACTCTCCAGTTCCATTCTGTAAAGTCCAATTTCTGTCATGAGTTTCCTGTGTTCTTCCTTGTGATGTTCCAGATCAAGGTAGCCGTGACGAGCCATTAGGGCTTCTTCTTCGGCGAAGTGGTAGCGGGCGTATTCGGCAAGATCCTTCAACTCGGGAAGCAGGGCGCTTTTGTCACTGCCTGCCCGATAGAGGGCGAGGATGCCGTTGGCGATCTCGAAAATATGTTGATGTTGATGGTCGATGGGAGGAATCCCCAGTAGATAGGAATCCTGCCAGCGGAAGCCTCTCTCGCCTTGACTCTGGACCCGGCTGATGAGACCGATGCGTTTGCGGTGGGCCTCGAAGAGTTTCCAGCGCACGACCGGGATGTCACGGAGGGCCTCGACCGGGACCTGGAAGAGATCGGCTGTGGTCTCGGTGCGGAATTCGAAAAGTCCCGGGGCCCCGAAGAGTGCCCCCTGTTCACCGAAGAAATCACCTGGTGCCATTGCTTCGATGATGTCGCCTCCCGCTCGCGAGACCACTGTCCCCTTGCGAACCAGAAAGATTGCCGGACTCCGGGGTTCGCTTCCGATGGGTTGGTTGGCCTCCAGGCTCAGACTCACCATGGATTGGGCTAGGCGATTTTGCACCGGGTAGGCGATCGATTCGCCGAAGAGCCAGGTACCCTGGAGGAAGAGGCGTTGGTCGTGGAGCTTTTCGATGTTGGCGTAGAGGCGGTTGCGTTTGACAAAATTGAGGTAGAGCGACCGGGGGAGGCGCAGGGCGACGACGTGGCTTGCCGAGCGGTAGGTGACGGGCGAGGGCTGGTCGTAGAGGCCCGAAACCTCTCCCAGGAGGGCTCCGGCGGAGAGGAGATTCGGGGCGACGGCCCCGGACTGGATCTGTTCGACGCTGCCATTGAGCATGAGGAAGATCTCGTTGCTTTTTTCTCCTTCCTTGATGACGATCGAGCCAGGGTTGAAATGGACCAGTCGGTTGTTCATCAGGATCCGCAGGTGGTGGCGGATTGCGGCGGGGAAGTAGCTCCTCAGGAATTCGAACGCCGAGCGACGGAGGAAGTCGGAGTGGTCAGGGACCAGGACATCGGCGGTGCCGAAGGGGGCGCTGGAGCCGATCTCCTTTTCGCGGGCGGAGAGTGGTTGTGAGGTATGGGAGAGGATGATCTTGGGGGTCTTGTCGCTCCGGAAGTCCTCGGCCCGACCGTGGATGAGTCCTCCGCCGATATCGATTTTTTTCAGGTCGACCTGGGTCAGGTACTGGTGTTTGACGCGGCTTGCCAGTTCTTCGGATATTCCGGGGGTTGCGGGGTCCTCCCGGACCATTCTCTCCAGGACGTTCAGGGAGGCGATATCGGCCATGTGGGCGTAGGTTCGGTAGCCCTCTTCCCAGAGGGTGCGGAAGTGGAACACCGTGGTTTCCACCGGATGCGGCGAGAAGATGGGTTTGACCTCCAGGCCCTCGAAGTCGTTCCACGCGCCCATTTCGAGGTCGTGGACCTCGAAGTAATCCTGAAAGGCGGACTCGTCCTGGGAGAGGAGGGCGGCCAGTTTCTTGGAGACCGAGGCGCGAACCAGGGGGGTTGCGTAGTATCGGATGCGGTGCCCGGAGCGGATAAGGGTGGTGATTCCGGCAAAGTGGTCGTCGTGGGAGTGGGTCTGGAAAAGGCCGTCCACCTCGTTGATGCCGATGCCGAGAGCGGTCAGGGTGGCCAGGATGTTGGGGCCGGCATCGATGAGGAAGATGCGCCCCTGGAACATGATGAGGCTTGCCATGCAGGGGCGATCGATGTCCCAACCGTCGCCCTCGCCCGAGTGGATGACCCCGAAATATTCCCGGCGGACATGGTGGAAATCGAGGCTGTAGGGGGCGACGTAATTTTCTTCGGGGGAGAGGTTGAGATCGATGGTGGTGCTTTCACCGGCGTATTGGAACTCGAAGACGTTCAGACGGAGCCTGCGGACGGTGAGGCCGTTTCTGATCTCCACCCGGGTCTCTTCGACGATGAGGGAATCCAGGAGTTCTTCGGTGGTGCGGATCTTCCCGAAGGCGAAGGCGAGCTTCATCTGCATCATCCACTGGGCGGTCGATGCGTCGACGCCGCAGGCCATGATCTCTTCGAGTGAGACGAGGCCGTAGTTGCCCCGGTAGATGTAGCGCATCTGTGCCGAGACTTGTTCCCGGGAGCCGATGAGCAGGGGACGCAGACCGGTATTGTTGGGATGACCGGGAAGGATCATTCCCTGACGGTAGAGCATCTGCAGGACGGGAAATTCCGCCAGGTTCGAAAAGCTGCCGTTCTGGACCAGGACATCCGAGAGGAGGATGGCATTGGGTCCGGTTTCGAAGGTGACGCTGTTGAGCTCGGTTGAGGCGATAAGACCCCGCTTTATCAGGTGTTTGACGCTATCGGCGGGGCAACCGCACAGCAGGGTAACCCCTGCCTCGGGGGCCTCTAGCCAGAATATCCCGGGAGTGACCTTGAACTTTCGCAGGTGAGGCATGTTGACGTACCTTCAAGTATGCGGGACTTCGTGCCAGAATGCCGAAGCGGTGCATTCTACTCTCCAGTTGGGTGCATGCACAGACTGTATCGACTGCGTTGGGAGTTGGCTTCATGTTTTTTGGAGGGGGGATTGACAACTTTCGCCTCGGGGGGCCACCTCATTGACGAGGTGTCTGGGGGGAGCGGTATCCGCCAGGGGAGGGTCCGGATGGCGCCGCTCAAGGTGCGCTATCGGCAGCTTCTGGAGACCATACCCAGCGGTTTTGCTCTGCACGAGATCATCCTTGACGATAGCGGTCGTCCCGTCGACTATCGTTTTTTGGCGACCAATCCGATGTTTGCCCGGCTTACCGGGCTTGATGCCGACGCCATTGTTGGCAAGCGGGTGCGGCAGGTCATCCCCGCCATCGAGTCCCACTGGATCGAGACCTACGGGCGGGTGGCGCTGACCGGCGAGACGGTTCGCTTCGAGAGTTATTCCGAACCGTTGGGGCGTCACTTCGACGTGGTGGCCTTCTCCCCGGGAAGGGGTTATTTTGCCGTCGTTTTTCAGGATGTCACCGAGCGGATTTCGACCGAGAGGCTCCTGCAGCAGGCTCGCCTAGAGCTGGAATCGCGGGTCCGTGAGCGCACGCTCGAGCTGGAAAAGGCCAATGCCCTTCTTCAGGCGGAGATCCATCGGCATGAGAGGACGGAGGCCATCCTCAGGCAGACCGAGGCACAGCTGCTACACTCCCAGAAGATGGAATCCCTGGGAACCCTGGCCGGGGGAGTGGCGCACGATTTCAACAACATCCTGATGACCATCCTGACCAATGTCTTTCTGATGGAGCGTCTGCTTGGTCGTCAGAGCGATGCGCGTGCTCTTCTGGACGAAATTCGTCTTGCGGCCGATCGCGCCAAGGAGTTGATCGCCGATCTTCAGACATTCGGTCGCAGGCAGCCGATCCGGGCAGCGGCGGGGGAGATTGACGAGATTCTGGGAGAGATGGAGGGGCTGATTCACCGGCTGGCGGTACCCCCGATCGTCGTGCGCTTTTTGTACGGGGGGAAGGGTCTGGTCGTCAAGGTTGACCGGGTGCAGTTGCAGCACGTCCTGATAAATCTGTTGACCAATGCGCGCGACGCCATGGTTGGGGGGGGGGAGATTACGATATCGACCTCTGCAGAGGTGATGCCGGGGACGGATGGGCAGCTTTCGGCCTGCATTCAGGTGACCGATACCGGTCATGGTATGGACGAGGCCACCCTGGCGCGGATCTTCGATCCCTTTTTTACGACCAAGGAGGTTGGCAAGGGGACCGGACTTGGACTGTCGACCAGTTACGGTATCATTCGAGAGCATGGGGGCACCATCCTTGCTGCCAGTTGCCTGGGTCAGGGGGCGACCTTCCGTCTCTTTCTGCCGATTGTTTCCCCAGAGCCGCAGCCGCAGTCCCGGTCCCGATGCCAGGCGGTACCCGGGGGGGGATTCCCCCGTCCTGGATCGCGGGGGACTCTGCTCCTGGTTGAGGACGATCAGCAGGTTCGCGATGCCTTGAGCGAGTTCTTGGTTCGGCGTGGGTACCGTACCCTGGCCGCAGTCGACGGCGAGGAGGCTGTGCGCCTCTTTGCGGAGAATCGATCGGCGGTCTCCCTGGTGTTGATGGATCTGGTCATGCCCCGCCTGGGGGGGAGAGAGGCCCAGAGCCGCATCCTGCGTATCCAGCCCGATATTCCCATTCTTTTCATGAGTGGCCATTCTCTTGATCTGTCTGCCGACAGCTTTGATTCGCGTCGGCGAACGGGGTTTGTTGCCAAGCCGATCAACCCGGAGGAGCTGATTCTGTGCATCGAGCGCCTTCTTGGAACGGATAAAAAGGACGTAAATATGGCATGAATATTGCATTAGTTTTGTATCGCTTCTGTGCGGTTTTTGCCACCGTCTCTCTGCAAATGCCGCTCGTGCTCTTGCGAAATGATGTACCTTCCGGATTCGCGGTCGCTTCGCGTTGAGGGAGAGGGGGATTCGCGAGACCGGTTTCCCGATTTCGAGAAACTTCGAGGTGAGGGGCCTTTCCTGGTATCTTCGGGGGGCTGATTGGGGCAGTCTGGTTCCTGGGCGGATTGGGTAGGGGGGTGGTCATGCGGCTGTTTTTATCGTTGCCGGGAGAGTGGTCTTCCGGGGTCCGGTTGTGACCATGGCCCGGGTTCGGCCGACTCCCCTCATCGCTCTTCACCTCAGGCGGGTCGGGACCATTGCTCTGGCGGTTGGCCTGCTGGCGGTCACGGCTCTCTTCGTGGCGGTCATGCTTGTCGGCCATGACGGGGGGAGTACTTACGGAGAGATCTTCCAGGCCCATTCCCTGTCCAGGCGCCAGTTGGGGCCTGTGTTGTTGCTGGCGGGGCTGGGGTTGGTGGCGATCTCTGCCCTGGTGACCTGGCTCGTCGTGGTCTACTCTTCCTTTCGGGTGGCCGGGCCGTTACACCACTTCGCCACCAGTCTGGAGCAGGAGATGATCCTTGGGCCGATGCCGGTGGAGAGGATCCGCCAGGAGGACCTTTTGCAGGAAGAGTATTGGCAGTTTGCCGTCGGCGCCGAAAGATTGCAGGCCCATTACGATGCCATGAGCGAGTTGGTGGATCTTGCCCGGGTCCAGCTTGAGTTGGCGGAGCCCAACATGGGGGATGGGTTGACGAAGACGCTTCTTCGGCTCAAGGAGCTTGAACGCCTTGTCCACCTTTAGGTGGTCGCTCTCTTCTTTCTTCTCCCTGGCCCTGGTGACCCTGGCGGTCGTGGCCTTGGCCACTGGCGAGGTCTCCCTGGAGAACGGTCATCTCCTTGAAACCGATTGTCGGGATTGCCATTTGGCCGACCAGGTCACCGAGAAGAATGCCACGATTCTTCTGGCCGGGCAGGAGAAGCTCTGTGCTTCCTGTCACCCGGATGCCATCCGCCTGAGTCACCCGACCGGCTTCAAGCCCAGCCGCTTCCTGCCCGAGGCCTTCCCCGTGGACTGGAAGGGGGATTTGACCTGCGGCTCCTGTCATACGATTCACGGTACCGAACCGGGTCTGATCCGGGGGGGAGAGAAGGGGTTCCCCTTTTGCCTCACCTGTCATGACCAGGAATTTTTCGACCGGATGCCGGATCGTGGTGAATCGGTCGCGGGGTTCGGGCACCTTGATGCCACTGCGGACAGCAAGAAAACGGCGGTTCCTCTGGATCCCTTTTCGCTTCAGTGCCTTGGTTGCCACGAGGAGCGTGGGGAGGTGGACCGGGGCGCCATCCGCACCGGGATGGTTCGCCACACCGGCAGCGACGTCAACCATCCGATCGGGATGGCCTATGAGAAATCGATCGCTTTCGGCGGCTATCGTTCCCCGGACAGGATTCCCAAAGAGATCATCCTTCCCGACGGACGGGTGGGTTGCATCTCCTGCCATACGGGATACAGCGGCAAGCACGGTGCCCTGGTGGTTGCGAATGATGATTCGGGTCTTTGTACGAGTTGTCATGATCTCTAGCCGCCGATCGGTCATCCGGCGTTGCTTTGTCGGGGAGTGCCGGAACTCATGGTGAAGAACCCCTATTCTCTGTTCGACCGTATTCGGCGGGATCTGGCCTGGCAGCACCAATCGCGGTGGGACGGGGAGTCCCCTCGGGGTGACCGTCCTGAGAAGCGACGGGTTCCTTATGTTGATTTTGCCGTTCAGTTTTATCTGCTTCTGGGGTTGGTTGCCTTGGAGGTTGTGCTTCTGATTGGGGGGATTGTCGTTCTTTTTCACCGGTTGCGGGGGGTGATCGACGAGAGCCTTTATCGGGCGCACTCGGTGAGTCACGAGGCGCTATTGCCCCGATTGTTGGAGGAGACGGGTTGGGTCATTGGGGGGATGTTGTTGGTTAACATTTTGGCGCTGCTGGCGGCGGATCGGATCTGGGTGGTTTATGTTCGGTCGATCACCCGCACCTTCTCGGAGTTGGCCAAGAAGACCGGCAATCTCGAATTCGTCGAAGATCCCGACCTCGGTCATCGCCATCGGGTCATCGATCTGATGGTGGCCTGGCGTCGGAGCGAGCGTGAGAGGGCCCGGGGGATCCGGCAGAACCTGGCCAATATCGACCCGTCCGGCGAGTTTCATGACGAAAAGATCAACGCGATCTACCGGCGTCGTCTTCAGGCCGTGCGCCGGCTTCTGCCCCCTTACAGTCGTCGCTATGTGGGACGGATTCGCGACGCTTCTTCTTCCTGAACGATCACCCGAAATTCGTGTGGTTTTACTTCCGCAGGGGTCCGGGGAGCGTCACGCTCCCCGGCGGGGATTTGGGCTGCGCCCCAAGGTCTTGCCTTTGACTTTGCTTTTCGCGCCCTATCACAACAAGCGGATCCCGCGTTCTTTGCGGGATCCGCGCCGGCGCGGGCCTCGGCGTTCCGATCATTGGGGCCGGGGTTTTCGGCCCCAATGATCGGAACGCGCTCTGCGTAAGGCACGCCGCCGAAGGCGGCGTGGGCGGCGATAACCACCAACAGCCAACGGTGACAGAGCCTTTTTCTGGCCATTCATAACGCAACTCGTTATCATTCCCCAATGATCAAGAACTTCCGCTGCAAGGACACCGAGAGGGTGTTTCGTGGGCAGGCCGCGAAGCGGTTTCCCCAGGATCTCCTGAAGCGGGCCAAGATGCGCCTGACCGGATCGATGCGGCAGCCGCGCTCGATGACCTGAGCGTCCCACCTTCGCATCACCTGGAGGTTTTGCAGGGAGATCGTCTGGGGCAGCACAGCATCCGCATCAACGATCAGTGGCGCGTCTGCTTCGTCTGGTCGGACGGCGGCGCGTGTGATGTGGAGCTCGTGGGGTACAACGACATGAAAGCGTTTGGTGAATACCGCACCGCCCGGCTGGTGTTGGCGGCGTGGGACTGGTTGGAGCGGGGGGAATTGCAATGAGTGGAGCAAAAACCTCAAGCACTGGAGCCTCCCCGCTGTTGGCCAATGCAGCGGCCTCCATACGCCTCGGCATTGAAGACTACCAAGCCAGTGACGATGATAAAGATCGCGTCTTGTCAGCCGTCCGAAACGTCTACGCTGGTGTTCTCCTGTTGTGCAAGGAGGTTTTGCGACGCCTTTCCCCGAATGATGAAGTGTTGCTTCATTCGGAAGTTGTCCCAAAACGTGGTGAAAACGGAATCCAATTCAAACCAAGGTATGAAGGGCGGGTAAACCGAACAATCGATAAGCAAGAGATTATTGATCGTTTCAAGACACTTGGACTTCAGATCAACGACAGAAAAATCAATAGCATTTCAAAAGTTCGCAACGATATAGAGCACTACCATTCCCGTCACACCCCGGCGGAAATTGACAGCGCCTTATCAGATGCCTTCATCGTGATTTGGGATCTGACCCGTAACCATCTTCACGAAGATCCAGAAAAGCTGTTTGGACAAGATGCCTGGGAAACCCTCACCGAGATCAAAGCTGTTTTTGATCAGGCCATGAAGACCTGCAAAGATAGTCTCTCCGCCATCAACTGGGAAACAGGAACCCTCGAAGCCGCGCTGGAAGGTTTCCGGTGCGATGCCTGCGGCTCTCCGCTCATCAAACAACTCGATCCTGCGAACACAGACTGGCGAGATGCCAGATTTCAATGCCACAAGTGCGGTGAATCAATTAATTCCGAAGAACTCGTTCGATCCGCGATTGAAGATAATCTATCTGGAGCAGCCTATATCGCAATAAAGGACGGTGGAGATCCGCCATACGAAGATTGCCCCGAGTGCGGGGGTGTTTATATTTTTGAGGAAGGCCGTTGCTTGATGTGCGGCTTTGAACTTTCTGGAGAGTGCGCTGTTTGTTTGGCAGAGTTAACTCTAGGTGATTATATGGCAGGAGATGGTGGTTTGTGCAGCTACCATCAGCACGTTTTGGATAAGCTTCGTGATGAGTGATGACCATGCAGAGTTCTATCTTTCCTTTGTCTTTCCGGAGGGCCTAGATGGACTTTGATGTCTATTGCGACGAAAGCCGCCCGGATTTGCTGACCTCCACCCATCCTGGGGGCCAATTCGTCGTTATTGGCAGTTTGTGGCAGGCATCGGATCGCAGGTTGGAATACAAACAAGCCATCCACGCCCTGCGAGACACCTACCGGGTGGGCGGAGAGTTCAAGTGGCAAAAAGTATCCCCATCCCGCATCCAGTTTTACGAAGCCATAGTGGATTGGTTTGCCGATCAAGGACAGGATGTTCGATTTCGTTGTATTTGCATCCGCCATGACCAATTGAATTGGTCTTTGCATGGAGAAGACAGGGAACTCGGATTTTACAAGTTCTACTACCAGATGCTCCATCACTGGATCCTGGATTTCAATCGGTATGCTGTTTTCTGTGATTACAAAAGCAACCGGGTGATGAGCCGCCTGTCCACCCTGAAACAATGTCTCTCCTATGCCAACCTCACCTCCGAGATCGCCCAGGTCCAGGCAGTACGTTCCGAGGAATCGGTATTGATCCAGTTGACCGATGTGCTGACTGGTGCGGTCAGCGCCAAGTTCAACCAAACCCTGACGCCTGATAGTGCCAAATCTGCTTTGGTGAGGCGACTGGAAACCCGGTTGGGACATCCCTTGCAGTCCACTTGCCGTGGTGAACAGAAGTTCAATATCTTTGCCATACATCCGGGCGGGGGATGGTAAAGTGTCCTATCCGCCGTTACTCAAGTTGGCATCCGTGGATGCGTACCGGCAGTACTTTGAAGAAGAGTATTGTCGGGGACCGATCATTACTTTCGACGGGATTGCCGTCAGGTTCCGAAAGACGGACTTTGACCACTGCGGCTTTGAATCCAGCATGCGGAATAACGTAAAGGATACGTTCTCCCCCACAAGGGCCGAACGGTTGGGCTGGATTGGCGAGGCGTTGCAGGATCCAAACAGCGACCGCTTCGTCGGATGGGACAGCAAAAAAAAACGCCCCGACCGCAACCGGCGTGTCACCGTCGTGATGGGGGATTACGTGGTCGTGATCGGACTGTCAGGCGTGAAGACCGCATTGTCAGACGTGAAGACCGCCAGGTTCATCACCGCCTACGTGGCCGATACCCCAGCAAGCCTGGCAAAGATCAAGAAGGGGCCGCGATGGGCATAAAAAAACCGCTGATTCGCCAGGCTGGCTCAGCGGGGGCCTTTGCAGGTTCTACTGCCACTGGCAGAGAACAGGTCCATCCTCGATCTTTTCACTGCAAAATGTCAACTGGAAAATTCTCTTGGTGGCCTGACGCCGTTTCATGCGATCAACGCTGCGCCGGCGCGGATCCCGAAAGGCGCGGGATCCGCTTGTTGTGAGAGGGCGCGAAAAGCAAAGTCAAAGGCCAGACCTTGGGGCGCCGCCCCAATCCCCGCCGGGGAGCGTGACGCTCCCCGGACCCCTGCAGGAGTCAAACCATGCCTATGGCTGCGTCACCGGTTCGGGCTGCGCCACCGGAGCAGGTTGCGCCACCGGAGCCGGCTGCGTCGATTCCTGGCCCGGCTGCTTTTCCGGGAAGATGCGCGCCACCCCGCCAAAACTGCCAACCCACATGCTGCCGTCGGGAGAGAAAGTGAGGGAAAAGACATTCTCCGAAAAGAGTCCGTCGGCCGTGGTCAACACCCGGAAACCATTGCCCAACCACTGGGCCAACCCCTTGCTGGTCCCAATCCAGAGGCGACCGACGGCGTCCCGCTTCAGCATGAAGATGTAGTTGGCCGGCAGACCGTTATCCACCGAGAAGTTGGTCCAGGTGGTGCCATCGAAACGGGCAAGGCCCCCGCCCCAGGTCCCGCACCAGACATTGCCCTCGCCGTCGACCTCCAGGGAGATGATGTAGTTGGGATTGTAGGCGGTCGTGACCCCGCCAAGCCCCTGCTCCTCCTTCTGCCGGGCGTGGTGACTGGAGGTCTTGCCGGGATCGTTGCTGAAGTCCCCCTTGCCCTTGACCAGATCGTAGGCAACCCCCAACCCGTCCTGATGGGTCCAATGGGTCCACTGGCCGTTCTGGAATCGGGCCAACCCGCCTTCTGTGGCGAGCCAGACCTCGCCATTCTTGCCCGCCGCCAGTCCGTAGACCCAATTGTTGGGGAGACCGCCGGCGGTGTTTTCGACGGTGAAGGTGTCCCACTTGTCCCGCTCCCGCACGGCGCCGCCACGGATGCGGTTGGCCCCGGACCAGGTCGCCACCCAGATGTCGCCGTTGTCGAGTTCGAGAACATCATAGACGAAGGCATCGGCCAGGCCGTTGGGGATGTTGAACGACTCCCATTTATCGTTCTTGATGTCGTAGATCGACCAGCCGCCGCCATAGGTGCCGACGGAGATGCGATCCTGGCTCAGGCGCCCGACGTGGAAAACGCCGTTGGCCACCAGGCTGCCATTGCGCACGTCGAAGAGCTTGTAGTCGTTTTTCTCGGTGTCGTAGCGGATGACGCCGCTCGAGGTTCCCACCCAGACGAACTGCCCGTCGGCGAGCATGTCCTTGACGTTGCTGTTGCCGACGCGAAAATGGGTGAACTGGATGCCCGGTTTCACGGTCGGGGCGATCGCCTGGCCGGCCCCGGGTGAGCCGGGGTAGGGGGGATGGTTGGCCGGTTGTTGTGCCCCCGGGGGCAGGGGAGCGGCGGTGGGCGCGGGGGCAACGGCGGGTGACGCCTGGGCAGGGACCGGCACGGGCGCGGGCGAGCCGCCGGCGCCCTGGGCCTGGGGCGAAGGGGGAGCGGGCGTCACCGCAGCGACCGGGGCGGTGAGCTGCTGTTGACTCCCTTTTTCGAGTCCCAGGGAGTAGGCCCCGGCGACCAGGAGCGCCAGGATGGCGATGCCCAGGATGGTCAGCCCATAGATCTGTTTGTCGTTCTTCACGTCATTCTCCTTGGTGCGGGGATCGTCTCCTGCCCCCGGTCGATCGGTGGATCCCGGGTCATTGGCCGATGTGGAACACCCGTCCCCGGGCTCCTGCCCAGAGAGTGCCGTCGGGGGTCACTGCCAGGGTGTAGATGTTCTGACCCGTCATGGCCAGATTGCCGTCGAAAGGCCGCCATTTCCCTTGGTGGAAGAGGCCCAATCCGTTGTTGGTCCCGGCCCAGATCACCCCGTCCCGATCACGAACCAGGCTGTAGACGATGTTCCCCGGGAGCCCCTCGCGGTTGGTGAAGCTGGTCCACTTTTCGCCGTCGAAACGGCTTACCCCGCCCCCCCAGGTACCGGCCCAGAGGATGTCGCCGGGCTCCATGACCAGGGAGAAGACGTAGTTGGGATTGTAGGTCGGGGCGCCGTTGGAGAGGACCCCCAGATCGTGCCGCCGGCGGGTGCCGAGACCGGTATTGGGGCTGGCCGGCAGGTTGTCGCCGTTGCTGGCGCCGAGGCCATCCTCATGGGTCCAGGAGCGCCATTCCTTGCCATCGAAGCGGGAGATTCCCCCCTCGGTTCCGAACCAGATGCGCTGGTGCGAGTCGAGGGCCATCGCGTAGACCCACTCGTTGACCAGCTCCTTGACGTAGGTGGTGAAACGGTCACTCTTCAGGTCCAGGCGATTGACCCCGGCCCAGGTGCCGATCCACAACCCGCCGTCGGGATGCGAGAGGAAGGAGTAAACCCAGTAGTCCGCGAGCCCGTGCATCGGAAAGTAGGTCTTCCACTTTCCATCCTTGAGGCGGGACATGCCGCCGGCGTTGGTGCCGAAGACGATGCCCCCCCCGGCGTCGCGACCGATGGCGAAGACGTACTCGTTGGCGAGCCCCTCCTGTCGGGTCAGGGTGCGTCTGACCTCCCGGCTCTCCACGTCGATTTCGAGGACCCCGACGGAAGTTCCGATCCACAATGCCTTCTCCGATTCATCGGTGAAGAGCGAACGCACATAGACGTCCTCGCCCACCTCGAAGGAGTCGAGGATCCGATAGCGTCCCGAGGTCCCGGAGGTTTGAGGGATCGCGGGGCTTCCGGGGGACCCGGTCGGAAGGGTGGCGGACGGGGCTTGGCCGGAAACGGCGGTGACCGGCGCGGGTTTTCCCTCCTCGGGAGGGGGTTCCCCGGCCTCGCGATCCGAACAACTCGCGATCACCAGGCAGAGCAGTGAGAGGAAGAGTCGCCGGATCATCGGTCCATAACCCTCATGAAGGTGACGATATCGCCGATCTCCTCCCCCGAGAGGATTCCGGCAAAGCCGGGGCAGGCCCGGTTGCCCCGACCGATTCGTTCGATCAAGGCCCCGTCTCCTCGCAGGAGCCCGTTGTTTCTGCCCCCCTGCCAGGTCAGGTCCGGTACCCCGGGCATTTCCCCATGGCCGGTGGGCCCGTGGCAGAGGGCGCAGTGGGTGGCGAAGAGTTTTTCTCCCCGGAAGGGACTCCCCGCCAGCCCGGAGCCGGGAAACAGGCAGGCGGCAAGTACCACGAGCGACAAGAGGCGCCCCCTGTCGCCCCAGGCGCCGTTCAAGGCTTTTTCGGCGCGGCGGGTTTGGGCGAAACCTTCTCGAGGCTCTGCTGCCACGACTTCACCTGCGCCGGATCCTTGGGCTGTCCCAGCAATCCCCCCTCGAACACGCGGATCATCTCCTTGATGGCCGGGGGATGCCCGGCTTCGGCCGCGCGCTTGAGCAGCTCAAGGGCTTTTTCGGGACTCTTCTGGACTCCCATTTCCCCTTTGCGGTGGAGGTTGGCGAGGACCACCATGGCATCCGGGAAGTTTTGTTCGACCGCCTTGAGGATCCATTTCCGGGCCTCGTCGGGGTCCTTTTTGCCCCCCTCGCCGTTTGCCAGCATCTTACCCAATCCCAGGGCCGCCTCGGCGCTGCCTCCATCGGCGGCCTTCCGATACCATTTCAGGGCCTCGGCATCCTCCTCCGCCCGATCGAGAATGTCGGCCAGCAACACCATCCCCTTGATGTGTCCGGCATCGGCCGCCTTCTGGGCATCGACGGCCGACGAGATCATGTCGTCGGACAGGTAGGCCTCGAGGGCACGCTGGTAATCCTGGTCGGGATCGGCGACCGCCGCGGCGATGCCGCCGAAAAGAACGGTCCCGCAGAAGAATACCCGGACCAGACCCGGGACCTTGGACTCTCTCCTCATCTCCATGCCATCGCTCCCTGCTTGCTGTCTCTGCCAACCGTCGGGACGTCGCCCGGGCATTCCCGGCCTCCTTCCCCCCAATTTCTTCCCCCCCCCCATCACTCGAAGATCTGCGGCAAATCGGCCGTTTCCAGCTTTCGATAGAGGCTTGACAGGCCGATCCCCAGGCTTCTGGCGGCGAGCTTGCGATCGCCGTCCGCAGCCTCGATGGCCTCAAGGATTACCCGAACCTCGTAATTACGCAATCGCTCGCGCAAACTTTTTCCCTCGCCGCCCCCGTCCGCAGCCGTTGCCCCCGAGGCGACCGGACTCCGGGGGCGGGGGAGCATCTGTGCGGGCAGGTCGTCGGTTGTGATGACACCGCCCTCGGCGAGGACGAGCGCACGTTCGATGACATGTTCCATCTCGCGGACGTTTCCCGGCCAGGGATAGTCGATCAGGGCGGCCTCCGCTTCCGGGTCGATGACGACCCGTCGCCCCCCGTCGCCGGCCAGGGCGATTTTGCGCCCCAGGAGATAGTTGAGCAACACCGGGACATCCTGGCGCCGCTCCCGGAGCGGCGGGATGCCGATATGGAAGACGTTGAGGCGGAAGTAGAGATCTTCGCGGAAGGTCCCGGCCCTGACCATGTCCGGCAGGACGCGGTTGGTGGCGGCGACGATGCGCACATCGACCTTGCGGAAATGTTCGCTGCCCACGGGGCGGACCTGTTTTTCTTCCAGGACGTGGAGAAGCTTGACCTGGAGGGCGAGGGGCAGCTCGCCGATTTCATCGAGGAAGAGGGTTCCCTTGTCGGCCTCCTGGAAGAGACCCTTTTTTGCCCGATCGGCGCCGGTGAAGGCCCCCTTGGTGTGGCCGAAGAATTCGCTTTCGAGGAGGTTTTCCGGGATCGAACCGCAGTTGACGGGGATGAAGAGGGCCCCGGAGCGATGGCTCTCGCGATGGATGAGGCGAGCGAAGACCCCCTTGCCGGTGCCGCTCTCGCCGGTGATCAGGACGGTGTGATCGGTGGGGGCCACCTTGCGGGTGAGACGCTCCACCTCCCGCATCCCGGGGGAGGGGAGGAGACACTCGGGCTTCTCCTGTTCGTGGACGATATGGCGCAATGCCCGGTTCTGGGCCTCGAGGCCGAGGATGTTGCCGATCTGGGAGAGCCGGAGGAGAAGCTCGGTTTTGCGCAGGGGCTTGGTGAAATAGTCGTAGGCCCCGGCCTTCATGGCCTGGACGGCGGTGTCGACCGAGGCGAAGGCGGTCATCATCAGGAAGAGGGTCTCGATCCCGCGCTTCTTGACCTCCCGGACCAGCTCTATCCCGTTCATCTGCGGCATGTTGATGTCACAGACGGCGACGTCGACGTCGCCATCTTCGAGGCGTCGCAGGGCCTCCTCGCCACCCGTCGCCGACTCGGCGGTATAGCCGGCCTTTTTCAAGGTTGTCGTGAGTACCTGGCGGATGGCCGGCTCGTCGTCCACCACCAGGACGTGGAGACAACGGCTCGGTTGAGACTCTTCGCTCATGGAATGTCCGTCACTGCCGGGGGCAGGCGGATGGTGACTTCGGTGCCGATTCCCGGGGTGGATGCCAGGGTCATCTCGCCGCCATGGCCGGTGATGATCGAATAGCACAGAGAGAGCCCAAGACCGGTTCCCTTGCCGAGGGGTTTGGTGGTGAAAAAGGCGTCGAAGGCTTGCTGCAGGGTTTTTTCGTCCATTCCCGAGGCGTTGTCGGCGACCACGATGTGTACGGAACCCTCTCGAAAGGAGGTGGATATCCGGATCTGCCGCTTCCTCTCTTCCCGCTCCTCCTCGGCGACCCCCTCGAAGGCGTCGGCGGCGTTGATCATGAGGTTGATCAGCACCTGCCCGAGCTGATTGTCGGAGCCGTAGAGGGCTGGCAGTCCCGGGTCGAGATCGAGGAGCAGATTGATGGTCCGCAACCGGCGGTCGAACCGCATCAGCCGTGCCGAGCGGGCGATCAGGCCGTTCAGGTCGAGGAGTTGCTGATCCTCGTTCTGGGGGACCGAGAACTCGCGGACGTCCTGGATGATCCCGGTCAGGCGGACCACCTGGGCGCTGGCGAGGTCGACCAGTTCCCGATTCTCTTCCCCGTTCGGATCGAGATTGTCCTGAAGCGCCTCCAGGAGGCCCGAGAGGGCGGCGATGGGGTTGCCGATCTCGTGGACGATTCCCGCCGCCAGGGTGCCGATGGAGGCCATCTTCTCCTGATGGTAATACTTCTGCCGTGCCTCGGCCAGTTCCCGTTCGGCCTTTTTTCTCTCGGTGATGTCGCGAACGGTGGCGATGAAGGCCCCCTCGCCCGTGGAGCGGACATGGCTGATGGTCAATTCCATGGGAAAGGGGCCTCCGTCGCGCTTCTCACCCTGGACCTCGCGCTCGAAGAAGAGTTCGCCGCTGATGGCCTTGGGGAGCCCCTGATGGGTGCGGACGTGCATGGCGAGGTAGCGTTCGATGTATTCCTGGTGCTTTTCCTTGTGTGGCGGCGGGACCAGCTCGCGGACGTTGATTCCGATCATCTCTCCCGGGGCATAGCCGAAGATCCTCTCCATGGCTGAGTTGGCGGTTTCGATCAGCCCGCGTTCGCTGACGGTGACGATTCCTTCGACCACGTTTTCCATGATGGTCCGGAGTCTCAACTCGCTCTGCCGGAGGAACTCTTCGGACTGTTTGCGGGCGGTGATGTCCTCCTTCACGGCGATGAAGTGGGTCACCTTGTCCCACTGGTTGCGGATCGGGGAGATGACGACGGACTCCCAGAACAGTTCCCCGTTTTTCCGGCGGTTGTGAAACTCGCCTCGCCAGTGGTGGCCGGAGGTGATCGTCTGCCAGAGGGTATCGTAGACTTCGGTGGGCATTTCCCCGGATTTCAGGATGCTCGGATTCTGTCCCCGGACCTCGTCGAAGGTGAATCCCGTCACCTCGCAGAATTTCGGATTGACGTAATCGATTTTTCCCTGAATATCGGTGATCAGGACAGATACGGGACTCTGCTCAACGGCGCGGGAGAGTTTTTTCAGTTCGAGCTGGGCGAGTTGTCTTTCGATGATCTCTTCCTTGAGTATCTCGTTTGTATCTTTCAGCGTCTCGGTTCTCTCGCTGATCCTTTGTTCGAGGTTTGCGTTTATTTCGTTGATTTCTGTGACATATTTTTGTAATCTGCCGTGTTGGTCCTTGATGATCCTGTCGGCATGGCGAACAATGAAGAAAAGAGCGATGTAGAGGACGGCGAGGAGTCCGGTGACTCCCAGCGCCATCTCCCGTTGAATGCGTGACCGGTGGACCATGACCGGGGTCACGTCATAGTAGAGTTCGAACACACCGTGGATCCGCCCGTTCCGGGAGAGAGGGACGTAGCTCGATATCAGGTCCCGATCCTCGATCACCCCGTCGAAGGAGGGGAAGGCGCGCCTGTGGACGAATTCGGTGGCGATCTCCCCCCGCAGGGACTTGATGAAGCCGGGGTTGTGGCTCTGGTCCTGACCGATCTGGCTGGCCTGGGTCGAATAGACGGTGACCCCCCGGAGGTTATAGATCTTGACCTTGGCGACCTCCAGGTTGGCCAGGAGACCGGAGAGCATCCGATCGAGGTAGGACATGAGGGGGTGGTTGGGGAGCGATTCCGGTGTCAACCCCATCGATTGGTCAAGGAGTCCCTCAAGGCTTGGCCAGATGGAGTTGGAAAGGGATCGGGTCAGGGCGATATTCTGCTTTTCCCCCAGGTGGATCAGGGAGTCGTGTTCCATGCGGTTGAAGAAGGCTCCCAGTACCAGTCCGACGAGGGCAAGGGCGAGAAGGCTAGTCAGGGAGAAATAACGCAGGAGCATGAACATGCCGGTGGGTTTGGTCCGTTTCTGGCAGGAGGTTATGGGGGAAGCTTGTCTCTATCATCCATCCAACGCGCCCGGCGCGTGTACACGGTGACCGGTAACCGTATGGCTCCTTTTCGTCCGATGACCCTGATGGTCTGGTTTGTTTCCCTGTCGTTCTTCACGATGGCGGGAGGTTTTGCCGAGGAGGGCCGCGATGCCGCCGCTCCTTCGGTCGTGACCGGGAGTGGCCCGGGAGAGGCGACAGGCGGCGCCCAGGCCGCACCGGCGGCGGGGGCGATACCCGCTGCCCCCACGGTCGTGTCGCGGCTGACGGAAGATGGCATCCACGATCCTGACAATCCCTCGCTCTCCCTGCTGCAAGAACCGGCCCAGGCGCTCTCCGGTTTTCCCCGCGACATGAAGGGAGGCGTCGACTGGATCGCCGTCCTGGATCAGGGTTTGATCGATCCCCGGGCCGACCTCAAAGGCGAGGGGAGCATGGACGTTCTCGACCTGGACATCCTCATGAAGAATACGCGGAGCATGCCCTTCGTGCGGTTCCCGCACAAGTCCCACACCCGCTGGCTCGATTGCGAAAACTGCCATCCCGACATTTTTATCCCCAAACTTGCCGCCAACAAGGTCAACATGAACGAGATCTTCCGTGGCCGTTTCTGCGGAAATTGCCATGGGAGGGTCGCCTTCTCCGTCTACGTCTGTCAGCGTTGTCACAGTGTTCCCCACGCCGGTTCCCCCGGAGTCTGGTGGAAGTGACTCCTTCCCCGCCTTGGTCCAAGGTGATTCAGGGCAGAGTTTCCCGATATCGGGAATGGGTGGGTGAGTTTTCCCGGTAGCGGGAAGATGCTCTTCCCTTTTTCCGGGTCCAGAGGAGCGGAATTGCCTGGAGAGAGGGATGGGTGTAGGCTCTCCGGCTGCGGGTGGGGGGTGTTTTCTCGGAGGGGAAGGTGGTCATGTCACTGCGGTGGTCGCTCAAGGGACTCTTCGGAGGTTTTGTGCTGCCGCTGGTGGGGCTCCTTGGGGGGTGTGGCGTTCTTCCCTCCCCGGAAGGGGCGCCCTCCGCCCGGGACGAGCGGATCCTGAGAGCGCCCGGTGGGGAGATTCTCACCCGCGAGGCCCTCATGGAGGCGATGGCCGGGGTCCGGGTCCTCTACCTGGGGGAGCAGCACGACAATCCGCGCCACCACGCCATCCAGGAAGAGATTATCGCCGAGTTGATTCGCCGCGGTCGGCCTCTGGCGCTCGGGTTTGAATTTTTCAGTCGCGAGCAGACCGGTTGGCTGATGAATCACACCGTCGGCAAACCCTCTCCCTTTATGCCGATGAGCGAGACCCATGCCGAAGCGTTGCTGCGGTCGCGGCTGGGATGGAGTCAGAGGGAAGAGTGGGCCTTCTACTATCCCCTCATCAAACTGGCGGCGACCCACCACCTGCCGGTCTTCGGTGCCGACCTTGATCAGGGGATACGCACCCGCCTTGCCCGGACCGGGATCAAGGAGATGTTCCGGGTGGAAAAGGAGGGACTTCCTCTTACTCCGTTCGCCCACCCCGCCTATGCGACCCTCATGCGTGCGCAGTTGACCGAGGTCCACTGTGGCCATGCCCCCGCCGACATGGTAGCGCGTCTCTACGAGACTTGGCTGGCCCGGAATGACACCATGGCGGCCTCGATTGTCTCCATGTTGGCCGATCTCCCTCCCGAGGGGATGGTCATCGTCATCCTTGGTGCGGGGCACATTGCCCACGGCATGGGGGTTCCCGAGCGGGTGGCCTGGCGTCAACCCGGTCTGTCTCAGTTGGCCCTGGGGCTCAGGGAATTTCCCGCCGACGGTGGGGGCGACTCCCTGGTGCCGCAGCCGGTGACGATCGACGGCGTGACTTTCCCCCCGGAGTATGAATACCTTTGGTACACTGCCCCTGCCCCTGCCCCTGATGGCGGGAAAGAGGATCGTTGTCGGCAGTTCAAGACCAAACCATCGAACTGAATCGCGTGGTATTCGGACAATGCCCCGGACTTCTGGTCGTCGCCATCAACTCATCTCCCTGACGGGTCTCGGGGGGCTCATGGTCCTGGCCGCGCTGGTCGGGTTCCTGTTCAAGCATTTGGCCACCAGCCAGTTGATGCGGATGGGTGAGAACAACAATGTGGCCCTGTCACAGGTTGTCGCCAATGCCCTTTGGCCCGAGATCAACCGTCTCATTCATTCTCCGGCCTCCGAGTGGTCGGAGCGTCAGTTCGAGCTCAACGAGGCCATCCGTTCGCACCTGTTTGGTTTGTCGGTCATCAAGGTCAAGATCTATTCCCTGGAGGGGATGACTCTCTTCTCCACTCAGGCGGATCAGGTTGGCCAGGATCAAAGCCACAATCCCGGAATTCTTTCGGCCCGGGGGGGTAAAGTCCTGAGCGATCTGGTCTTCAGGAAGGGGGCGCCCTCCTTCGACGGCGAGGTGGAAGACCGCTCTTTGATTTCCAGTTATATTCCTTTGCGACACGAGGGGTTGGGGGACATCAAGGCGGTTTTCGAACTCTACGACGATGTCTCCCTGCTGGAAGAGGAGGCGTCGCGGACGCAATGGCTCGTCTCCCTGATCACCCTGTCGGCCCTGCTTGTTCTCTATGCGATTCTGGTAGTCGTTGTCCGCCATTCCGACCGGCGGGGGCGCTTGTTCGAGCTTCGACGGGAGCGTCACCTGCGCCAGTTGCAGCGGCAGAAGGATCTCTTGGAGAAGCGGGTTCAGCAGCGGACGCAGGAGCTGACCGCCGCCAATCTTCTTCTCCGGACGGAGGTCACCGTCAGGCGCCAGGCGGAGATGGAGCTCTGTCTTGCGGCCAGCGTCTTCCAGAACACGACCGAGGGGATCGTTGTCACTGATCCCGATGGAAGGATCCAATCGGTCAACCCGGCCTTTTCGGAGATCACCGGTTACCCGCCGGAGGAGGCTGTCGGTCAGTCGCTCTGTGCCCTGAAGAGTGCCAATTCCAGTGAGGAGTTTTGCCAGGAAAAGTGGCGATTGTGGACCCGGACCGGCAAGTGGCGCGGTGAACTCTGGGGACGCCGGCGTGAGGGCGAGCCTTTCAACGAGTGGCTCACCCTGACCGCTGTCCGCGATGGGGACGGCCAGGTGATCCGCTATGTGGGTATCTTCTCGGATATCACCGAGATCAAGAAGTCCGAGGAGCAGGTCCAGTTTCTGGCCCACTATGACCCGGTCACGCGCCTGCCCAATCGAACCCTTCTCCTGGATCGCCTGCGCAATGCCCTGGGATATGCCTCCCGTTTCGAGCAGACGGTGGCGGTGATTCACATCGGACTCGACCGGCTCAAGCTTGTTCAGGACAGTTTCGGGATCGAGGCTCGGGATGCCATCTTGAAGAAGATTGGCGAGCGTCTTTCCGCCTCGTTCCGGGATGAGGATTCGGTGGCCAAACTGGCCGGCAATGATTTCTCCGTCCTGGCCACCGGGATCTCCGACACCCAGGGGGTGCCCAAGATCACCGCCAAGGTGATGGATCTCGTGCGCGAACCGGTTCTGATCCAGGAGGAGCGGTTCTTTCTGGGGGCGAGTGTCGGGGTCACCCTCTTTCCCTTCGATGGGACCGATCCCGAGACCCTGCTGCGCCATTCCGGGACCGCCATGAGCCGTGCCCGGGAGCAGGGGGGAAACCAGGTCCAGTTCTTCACCGACCAGATGGGGGAACTCTCCCGCCGTCGTCTCTCCCTGGAAAACGCGCTGCGTACCGCTCTCGAGAACGAGGAGTTCACGCTCTACTACCAGCCGCAGATCGATGTCAATACTGGCAGCCTTTCCGGTCTCGAGGCGTTGATTCGCTGGGACAGTCCCCGTTTTGGCCGGGTATCCCCGGTCAATTTCATTCCCGTCGCGGAGGAGAGTGATTTCATCGTCGAATTGGGGGAGTGGGTGTTGCGCACCGCCTGCCAGCAGGCAGTGGTCTGGCAGGAGGAGGGATATGCACCGATCCGGATGGGGGTCAACGTCTCTGCCCGCCAGTTCCAGAGGCATGATCTTTCCGAGACGGTCGACCGGGCCCTGGCCGATACGGGATTGTCGCCGGCCTTCCTCGATCTTGAGTTGACCGAGGGGGCGTTCATGAAAGAGGTGGACAAGGCGGTCGTCACCCTGGAGACTCTGAAGAAGAAGGGGTTGTGCCTTTCGATCGATGATTTCGGGACGGGCTATTCCTCGCTCAGTTACCTCAAGAAGTTCCCTATCCACACCCTCAAGATCGACCGGGCCTTTGTTCGTGACATCACCACCGATCCCGATGATGCGGCGATCACCCGGACCATCATTGCGATGGCCAAGGGTTTGGGCCTCAAGGTCATCGCCGAGGGGGTGGCTTCGGTGGAGCAGTTGGAATTTCTGCGTACCCTGGGGTGTGATTATGTTCAGGGGTTTCTCTTCAGCCCGCCGGTTCCGCCGGATGAGGTCACTTTCTTTCTGGAGGAGGACCGGGCTTTCCGCAGTGGCCTTACCCATGGCGCCGGGAGTGGGACCCAGAGGCACATTCTCTCCGCTGAAGGCACGGCGATCGTCTTTCCCGGGGTGGCGAACCGTCTGGGGGGGGCGGCCGACCGGGAGTGATCGGTGGCGGGATCGCTAAGGGGAGACGGGGGTGTTGACTGGAGTCTGGTGGCGGTCGAGCATCGGGTGATGTGGTGGTTTGGTGGAGTCTGGCGGTCGAATGCCGAAAAAGAAGGGGGGTGTTGGCTGGGGCCTGTGGTTGAACATCAGCGGAGATAGGGGCGAGGACAATGATGCGTAATGGGGGCGCAGTTTTTCCGGGTGTGGTGTTTGTGGTTGTGTTACTGGCCGGTTGTGCCACTGGTGAGGCCACCCGTGCCGGGGAGGGGGGAGGCGAAGTGGGGGCGGTCGCCGGCAGCGCCAGGGCCGCTGCTTCCGGCAAGGGTTCTCCGAAAGGGGCGATCGGGATGACGCGGGAGCAGTTGGTGCAGCGTTATGGCGAGCCTGATCAGACGATGGACGTCACGCGGCTCGGGGGACCGATCTCGGAGGCCTACGTCTACAGCCCCGAAAGGACGGGGTCCAAGTGTTTCGATGCGTTTGTCGTCCTCGAGGAGACGGGGGAGGTCATCGACCATTTTTGTCGTTGAGGGGGTGGCGGTGGCGGGCGGGGGCCTTCCGCGACGGGATCCGAAGGGGGGATCGAACCCTCCGGTCGGTGAGAGAGAGAGGTGGTGGGGTGACGAGGGTTCCGGACCGGTTTTCCCGTTGGCGGCATCTGACCAGGGAGGGGGCCCGTTTTCTGGGGCTTTCGCGTGGCATTTCGGCGATGTTGGCCATGGTGGTCCTCGTCGGCATGGGGGAGCGGCTCGCCGATCGGTTTCTTCCCATCTATATCCTTGCTGTTGGCGGCGGCACCTTGGCGGTCGGTCTTCTGGGGGCCATGGAGAACCTCCTGGGGGCCCTCTATGCCTTCCCCGGGGGGTATCTCTCCGACCGCTGGGGTCCGAAGCGGGCCCTGCTGTTCTTCAATCTTTTGGCGGCCTCGGGGTTTCTCCTGGTGGTGCTGGTGCCCACCTGGCAGGCCCTGCTTGTCGGGGCGGCGTTCTTTCTCTCCTGGTCGGCGGTTTCGATGCCGGCGGTGATGGGGCTGATCGGTGATGCCCTGCCCAAGCAGAAGCAGGTGATGGGGGTTTCGGTCCATGCCATGGTGCGGCGGATCCCCATGGCCCTGGGGCCTCTCCTGGGGGGGCTGCTGGTGGCGCGTTTCGGCGAGCGGGAGGGGATCCGCATCGCCTTCGTAGTGGCTCTCCTCCTGTGCCTGGTGGCGGCCTGGGTTCTGCATCGCTCGATGCCCGACTCCCCCTCGCCGGCATCTGCCCGGGAGCCCGAACGGAATCCGTTTCGCCTCTGGCGGTTCATGACCTTGCCACTCAGGCGGCTTCTGGTGGCCGATATTCTGGTTCGATTCTGCGAGCAGATTCCCAACGCCTTCGTCGTCATCTGGTGTCTCAAGGTGGCCTCGGCGCCTGTTTCGGCCACCGAATTCGGCCTTCTTTCGATGATCGAAATGACCACCAGCCTTCTGATCTACATACCCGTCGGCTGGATGGCGGACCGGGGCGGGAAAAAGGGGTTCGTCCTTGCCACGTTCGTTTTTTTCAGCCTCTTTCCTCTGCTGCTTCTCTTCTCCCACAGCTTTTGGCCGCTGGTGGCCGCCTTTGTCCTCAGGGGACTCAAGGAGTTCGGCGAGCCGACCAGAAAGGCGATGATCATGGAGCTCGCCCCGGAGGGACGGAAGGCGGCGCTCTTCGGGCTCTATTATCTGATCCGGGATCTCTTTGTCGCCGTATCCGCCCTGGCGGGGGCCTGGCTGTGGCAGTTGGGTCCGGAGGTCAACCTGTTGTCGGCCTTTGGTTTTGGTATTGCCGGAACCATCTGGTTCGCCTGGCGGGGGGTCGATCTCGATGCGACCGCAGCGGCGGATCGGGGGAGGGCGTGACGGGAGGAACGGAGCGGTGGCGGTGTTCCTGTGCCTCGACCGCCGGCTGGGGTTGGAGTCCGCTCCTCTTCCTGGGAGGGGTGCTTCTGCTCGCCGGCGGCTGTGCCGAGCGATCGGCCACGCGCCCGCGACCGGAGCAGCCCTGGGGGATGGAGACCAGAGGCGGCGGCAGCCCCTCCGGTGGCACGCTGCTTTCCCAGGAACAGGTCAAGGCCTGGCGCGAGGTCCAGGGACGTGTGGACCGGGCTGCGGGCATACGCAGCGATCTCGCCTTCATGGCCGATCACACCCCCAATGCCTTCGCCTGGCGGGAAGATGGGGGGTTCTTCATTGGCCTGACCCTGGGATTGGTGGAGATGGTCGGCAGCGATTCCCACGAGATGGCTTTCGTCCTTGGGCATGAGATGGCCCATCACCGGCTGCGGCATGTCGAGCTGCGCCGGGAGCGTTCGGAGAGCATCGACACCTTGAGCAATCTCCTTGGGATCGGCTTGAACCTGGTGGGGATCCCCCTGGGTGACATGTTGGTGAACCTCGGCGGGGTCGCGGCAACCCGGAGCTATTCCCGGGAGGACGAACGGGAGGCCGATCGGGAGAGTGTACGCCTCATGCGGGCGGCTGGATTCGACAGCGCCGGGGCCATTCGTTTTCTGGAGGCCCTGGACGCCCTGGACGAAGACCCGACGGTGTCCATCCTCAGTACTCACCCGGTCACGGGGGCCCGGGTCACCGAGCTGCGGGAATGGCTCGGCGGGGGCGGGAGCGACGACCAGGGGGATGCGCGAGCCCGCAATCCCTGATCCGATCCCCGGCGGGCCGACTCAAGGGGGTGGTGATTGCGGCAGGGGCTGGGGTGATGGGGGTGGGGTCGGCTCCGGGGTCCGACTCTCCCACTGTGCCAGGTACTGACGGGCGCGTTCGCCGTGGGGGCTCTCCGGCGGGGTCAGGTGCAGGAATACCCGCATGGCCGCCCTTGCTTCCGGCAGATTGCCGTCGGCCTCCTCGGCCAGGGCGAGCCCGTAATAGGCGTTCGCCTGGGTCGCCCGCAGGGCGAGGGCGCTGTTGAAAAAGGCCTTGGCCCGCTCCTGTTGCCCCAGGCCCAGGAGGGCGAATCCCATGTTGACGTGGGCCTCGGGAATCTTCGGTTCCTGTTGCAAAACCCAGTGGAAGGCGACGGCGGCGTATTCGTACTGGCGGGTGTGGAGCATGGCCGCGCCCTGCTCGAATCTCTCCCTGACCGACGGGGAGACCCCTGTCGAAGGTGACGGCTCCTCCGTTGTCTGGCTGCTTGCCCCGGGTTCTGTCCGGGTCGTTTCTCCCAACACCCCCGCCGGCATTCCCGGGACCTCCCCCGGGACCATCCCCGCCGGGCTGCCGGCAACGCTCCCGGCGATCTCCCGAAAACGGGAAATTTCC
The DNA here is from genome assembly GCA_015229005.1 of Magnetococcales bacterium. GTDB lineage: Bacteria > Pseudomonadota > Magnetococcia > Magnetococcales > JADGCL01 > JADGCL01. The sequence goes on along the minus strand of JADGCL010000008.1, from coordinate 23,660 downwards.
GGCCACAGGGAGTCGTCGAGGAGGATTCCCAGAGAGAGGATGGTCACGACGGTGCCGAGCGCGAGAGGTCGGCTTCCCGGGAGCCCGGCGGCTGAACGCGCCCGAAAGATCGAGCGCCCCACTGCCCGCAATGCCGGCAGCAGGAAGAGGAAGGTGCCGAGGAGGGCCGCCAGTCCCCCGATCCCGACCAGGGAGAGGGAGAGGAAACCGGTTTCGGTCAGGCCGCCATGGTCGGCCCATGGGGTCTTCCGCGGCACCCCCAGGCTGGCCGACCAGATCAGGCCGACGATCAGGATCAGGAGACCGGCCCCGTAGAGGTGGGGTTGCCATCTCCCGATTCGGGAGGGGGAGAGGAGCCCGGTGTTGACCAGGAGCCGTTGTCCCATGCCCATGAAGGCCAGGGTCACCGCCCCGACGGTCCCGTGATAGTGGGCGGTGACCATGACGTTGTCGGTCCGGATGAGGCTTCCGCTCACCACCCCGGTCAGGAAGAGGAGGATGGAGAATCCCAAAGCCGTGCGGATGGGGGCGAGGGTGGGGGACTCTCCCGGGGTCGGGAGGGAGGAAAAGGGGGAACTGCCGCTCCGGAGCAGCAGCCATAACAGCGTGATTCCGGGCAGGGGAGCCGCGAGCCAGCTGCCGTAACTCATCAGACTGGTGAAAAAGTCCCGGGATTCCTGGGAGCCGGCGGCGGGGATCAGCCCCCCCCACAGGGAGAGGAGGGCGGGAAGGAGGGTCAGGAGAAACCCCGCCCGAATCCCTTGCCGGATCGGGGAAGGGAGGCGCAGGCCGGCCTCCTCGCCGAGCCAGAGCCACACCACCACCATGAGCAGGGTATGGGTGAACTGCAAGAGGTGTCCGCTTCCCCAGAAGAGGGATTCGAAATAAGGTTGCGTCTCTCCCCCGCCGGGGAGTCTCGCATAGGTGGCCAGACCGACGAGGAGGGCCATGAGCCAGCAGAACGCCGCGACCCGGAGCCCCGACCGGAGGTGGACTTCGGTCGGGGAAAGGCCGGGCGGGGTGGTGTTGGCGTGAAGCCGGGAATGGGGATCGGCCTGAAGCCAGAAGCGAACGATGGTCAGGAGGAGTCCCAGGGAGAAGAGGAGGAGACCGGCGAAAAAGCGGGGACCATTCAGGACCGGCAGATAATTGCTCGTGATCGGTTGGCTCGATTCCAGGAGAGGGGAGAGCGTCATGACGAGTGCGCCGCCCATTCCGACCAGGGCCGCCCCCCACCCCCACGACGGGTGGCATTGGGAGAGACGGCTCCAGAGAAAGCCGGCGAAGGCCAGGAGCCAGACGACGTGAGCCAGATCGACATGGAGAACCAGGGCGGTTGCGAAAAAATCGGTGTCCGGGAAAAATCCCGCCAGAAAGGGGGCGCGGAGCGCCACCAGGGCCAGGGCGAAGCCCCCCCCGGCGGTCAGTGCCAGGAGGGCGAGGAAGAGCCAGAGCTTTTCCGCGCCCGAGAGAGCCGACCCCTTGTCGGTATCGCCGATGGTCTCCCCCTGGAGGGAAGCTGTCCCGGATCGTAGAATCATCCCGTTCCTTGCCTCTTCCGGAAGATCACTCTGGAGCGAAGGTTCACACGATTCCCTGGTGAGGCGCCTTGGAGAGGAAGGGGACGCCGAAGAAGTTCAGGAAGGCGATCAGGAAAGCGATGACGACCACCATCGCGCTGCCCTTGGGAGAGAGGGCGAAGGCGGGTCGCAGATGAAGGGCGAACACCAGCCACAGCCAGTTGATCAGCGACCAGACCTCCAGCGGATCCCAATCCCAATAGCGTCCCCAGGCCTCCTGGGCCCAGATGGCCCCGGAGATCAGCATCAGGCTGTCGAAGGCGAGGGCGACGAGCATCAGGCGATAGGCGAGTTCGTCCAGGCGATCATCCTGGGGCAAATTGGCGAAAAGCCGCCGTCCGGAAGGGGCGGCGCGGCTGAGGATGATGCCTCCCACGGCGGCGGCGATCAGCAGAAACCCCAGGAAGATCTTTCCGAAACCGATATGGATGTACAGCCAGAGGGTTTCATAGGTGGGCGGCAGAGGTTTGGCCTCCGGGTCGGTGAGCAGTATCCAGGCGACCATCAGGAAGAGGGGCGGCATGGCGATGACCAACACTCCCCGAAGCCTGGTCAGGGCGCGATAGGCCAGAAGGAGCGCGAGTGTCAGGCTCCAGAGGTTGCTCGAAAGTATTTCGAAGAGGGTGACGAACGGGCCATGACCGATGCGCACCCAGCGCAGGCCCAGGGAGAGGGCGTGCAGAAGCAGTCCCAGGGTCAGGAGAAGGGTCACCCACCGGACCGTCCAGGGGCCGAGGCGCAGGAGCTCTCCGGTGATTCCGAGAGAGCCGCCGGCGACGTAGAACAGCAGGCCGATCCAGAGAATCTCAGCCTCCCAGAGAGGGGCCATCGGGGTCAATCCTCTGTTTGACGGCGGTGGGGTTTGCGGGTACGACCGGCGGCTCATCCCGATCCCAGGGAATGCCCCGGAACCGGTACGAGAGCTGCCAGAAGAGGCCGGCGACGGTGACCAGAGAGGCCGCCAGAAGCCAGGGCATCGTCGGATCGTAAAACACCTTGTATCCCATCCATTTCCCCAGTTCTTCGAAGCGCAGAACCCCACCGGGCAGGGCAAGGGAATCTCCTGAATGCAGCTCGCCGGCGACTTCACCCACCTTGACCCGCAGCCGAAACCGGGGAGGGATTTGGAACCAGGAGGTCCGTGTGGGGTCCAGGGGTGATTCGTCGATCAGGAGGTGTGTGTGAACCCAGAGCCCGGTCCCCGGAATCTGCCACAGGATGACCTGATTTTCCACGGACGGATAGCTCGGCAGATGCACCGCCCCCCGGACGGGGGTCCCACCGTCGGCGGGCATCCAGAGAAAACGTGGGACGAAGCCCTTGTTGTGCGAAGTGGTGAACCGGAACCCCTGTATCACCAGGGGATGGTTGTCGCCGATGGTGGCGGTATGGAACTGCCCGTTCCGGTCGAGCCAGGTCACGGGGTTGTCGGTTTCCTGCCGGCTCCGACCAGGAGCGTAACGGATCGTGAAGCCATCGTTGCGGAAACGGAGGGTCTCCAGGGTTTCCAGGGGAGACCAGGGACCGTGGTGGACTCCATGGAGTTTGCCCTCGAACCAGTTCCCATCGGCCACCTCCACCCACCCCTTGAGGTAGGTCAGACGACCAAGCCCGATCAACACCACGACACAGGCCAGACCGGCGTGGAAAACCAGCAGCGGTGGCTGACGGCGAAAGGCCGGGTGCCGGCTCAGGGCCGCCAGAAAGTTCAAGGCGAGCCCGAACAGCCCGGGTGCCAGGGCATGAGTCGCCGTGGTCCATCGGCTCGACGCCAAAACAGCCCCTCCCCCCAGGATTGGGAGCAGGGCCACGGTGAAGCGAACCGATGCCAGGAACGACCAAGCTTCCAGCCAAAACGGGCGCGACACCGTCGTTACAGGGGACTCTTGCAGTTTTCGCTGCTGTCGCGCATCCAGCTTCGACCGCTTTGTCCGTTGCCGGGAGCGCCGCTGGAACCGCAATTGGTGTCGCTCCAGTTGCCGCTGGTGGCAAAGGTTCTGATCTTGTTGACGGCATCCATGTAGTAGGGGGCATTGCTGTAGAGGTTCGTTGTCCCGTTCCGCACCTGGGTCCCCGCACTCTTTCCGCCTTCGGGGCCGACGTCATTGAGGTTGACCAAAAACGCCTTGTTCTTCCACCCATGAGGTACCGCTACATGGCACCAGCGGCAGCGCATGCTGCCGATCTTGTCGGCATGGTAGGAATGCAGGTTGGCGTCCTTGCTGCCTCCGAACCCGCTCGAGGATCCGCCTCTGGTGGCATAAATCGTATAATTGTGACACTTGAAGCAGAGATCATCCTGTTGCCCGGAACCCGTGCTGGTGTTCCAGTCTCCCCTGAGGATGAAGTTCTTGGTCGAACCGTGGGGACCCCAGGGGTTGCCTGTGGTTGGGGTCGAGGAGCCGTTGGCGGTGGCGTTGCCGTGACAGTCGGAGCAGTACATGGTCAGGTTGCCGATGTAGCTGTTGTTGCCGTTCCAGGGAGAGAGCCATTGGTTGGCCATGCCCCCGCGCACGGAAAGGGTCCGTCCGGTTGGCCAGATGACCGGGTGCCAGGAGCGGTGATTGCCGCCCGGTTCCCCCTGGTCGGCGCCTGTGCCGGAGTCGTTGGCGGCGGCGGCGAATTCCATTGCCTGATTGGTGTACTGCATCAGACCATTGGTGGCGAGGGTGGTGCCGCCGCTGAAACTGCCCAGGGCAGGGCGGGTCCCGGTCGGATAGACGTTGTTGTCGTCATAACCGTAGTCGGAGTGACACTTCAGGCAGATCTGGTATTCCCGGGTGACGTGATTCGAGGTCCGGAGGGTGCTGGCGCCGGTGCCGCCATCTCCGCTCTTGACGGTGTAGCTGCTCGGCAGGCTCATCCAGGTGGTGCTTGTATAACTCGGTTCGACCCCCCATATCCCCCGCAGGGCGCCCGAGGCCAGGTTGGAATGCTGGGCCGTGGTCGCGTGAACGTGGGTGGCGACGCCGGTCGTTCCGGTGGCATTGAACAGGGCGTTCTTCATGACCCGGTGGGGATTGTGACAGTCACTGCACTCCGCATGGCGGTTGGTCGAGTTCCCCGACCCCTTCCCCAGGGAGGCCTGGGTCTCCTTGAAGTCGGCATCGGTGATGTCATGCTTCTCCATGGTGCCCGTGGTTGCCTGATCATCGGTGGTGAGGGGCATGTGCTTGTTGCCGACGGTGGTGAAATCGGTCTCGATATCGGGAACACTGTTGCCGGTCGAGTTCAACACCGACTGTGCCAAGGTGGTGTGGCACTGGTAGCAGGTCTCCTCGATGGCGGGATTGCCCCCTGACTTGGGCGTGGCGGTGCTGTCGGTCCCCTCCCGAAGGAGCCGCCGGGAGCCGGCGACGGTGTGGGTGTCATGGCAATTGAGGCAGGCGGCCTGCCAGACCTGGGCATTGGCGGGGAACTCGCGCAGCTCGGCGGCGCTGCCGGCCCCGGATTTGTAGCTCTCGCTGGCATCGGTCGAGTTGGCGTGGACCGACTCCGACCAGGCCTTCTTCCCCTTGTCATGGCAGGCGAGGCAGATGATATCGTTTCCCGGGGTGAAGGAGGTCCCCGAGGGGTTGCTCTTCTGGAAGCGGTTCAGGCGCAGGAACTTGACGGTGGTGCTCTCCAGAGGGTCGCGAATGTGCGGATCGTGACAGGAGGCGCACTGGACCTTGTTGTCCTCCAGCGGCAAGGTGGGCTTCGGCGAGACCCCGGACTGGCGGTTGCCGACGACGACAGTGGCCCCGGAGGAGAAAGGGGGATAGCGCAACTCGCCGTCGGCGTTGGCCACCGCCGTATCGAAGGTGAAGGAGATGGGGTGGTCGTTGGAGAGATCCACCCCGAGGTTGCGGGTGAAACCCGTACTGGCGCCACTGCCGGTGGGCATCTTCCCACCAGCGCCGACCCCGGTCATGCTGATCGAAACCGATTGCATCCCCCCGAGGACGTTGACCGATCCGACCGCCAGGGTCCCGTCGTGACAGGAGAGGCAAAGCTTGGAGGTCCCGCCGGGACCGGCCCGGAGTTCGTTGACATCGGCATTGATCGAGGAGGACTCGTAGGTTCCGGTATAGGTCGCCGTGGAGAGTTGCCGGTTCCACAGCGGCGCCCGGACCCCTGCCGTGGTGGTCGATCCGTGGGGGGTGTGGCAGAAGACGCAGACCTGGTCCTCGCTCTGGGCCTTGACCGTCCGCGTCGGTCCACCGGCATAGTCCACCGCCGACAGATTGTGCTTGGTGGCGCGGACATCGGAAAGCCTCTCGGCCAGAACCGGTTGGGCCAGGATCGTCAGGAGCAGTGCGAGAATCGGCTTGGCGTGACCTCTCATCGTCTAATCCCCCAGAAAGCGAAACACCACCACTCGGCCATTGAACATGTCGGCGACGAAGATCCTCTCCTGGTTGTCCGTCCAGACGCCGCCGGGCAGGTAGAACTGGCCTATCTTTTTTCCTGTTCCACCGATCGGCAGGAGAAACTCCCCGGACCCGTCATAGATGAGAAGATAATCGTGAAATGATTCGATGACGTAGATGTTATCGTCCTTGTCGACGGCGACCCCCTTGGGGCGAACCAGGTTGCCCACCTGGATTCCCCGCTGGCCGAAATTGAGGAGCGGTTTTCCGTCGGTATCGAAACTCTGGATGCGGGCGTTGAGGGTGTCGGAGACGTAGAGACGACCATTGGCAAAGGCGATGTGGGTGGGTGAGTTGAACTGACCGGGTTCGGTCCCGGGACCGCCGATCTTGTTCAGGAGCTTTCCCTGGTCGTCGAACACCTTGATATCGTGGGTGCGGGTGTCGGCGACATAGACAGTGCCGCTTTTTGGATCACGGGCGATGCCGGTGGGCCGAACCAACTCCTCGCCGCCGAACTCGGATATCGGCTCGCCCTCGCTCGAGAGGACGAAAACCTTGCCCAATTCCGCGTCCGTGACCAGGACCCGCCCCTCGGGGCCGATGGCGATCCCGACCGGGGTGTTGAAGTGGACAAACTGCGTGGCCTGCTCCCATACCGAGAGTTTGCCGGCCCCGGCATCGAAGACCATGATTCCCTGGAGACCGATGTCGGTCACCAGGATGCGCCCCTTGGCGTCGACGGCGCCGCTCTGGGGACGGACGAGTTCGATCCTTTTTTCGCTTTTTCTGAGCCCCGTCTCCGGATCGAGACCGATCGCCCACCACAGGGCCTTCTTGACCCCATGGGGGCGAGCGGAATCGGCCAGGGGGAAATTTTCCTGGCCAAGCAATTGGCCAGCGTACTCGTACCGGGGCACTTCCGGCAAAGCGGGCCAGAGGAAGCGCTTGGCGGCAGGGAGATCCTCGACCCCGAAGCGCATGACCCTGGCGCTTTCGCCGCAGCCGGCCAGGACGACCCCCAGGAGAGTCACCCAGCACAAACGCCGAAAGCCGAGCGAGAGACGGTTCATGGCCCTCCTGTACGACATGTCGGGCGACCGGTGCCCCCCTTTGATTCAGGCGGGGAGCGGGGACTGGTCAATAGAGCCCCGGCCCTCCCGATTTCCCCCCCCCGCGGATACCGGTCTCCAGTCCCGGCAGGCCGGAGTGGCACCGGTGGCAATGTTCGAGTCCCCAGGCGACCTCATCATTATGGCACATTCCGCAGAATTTGCCGTCCATGATGTCGGCCATGGTGATGTCGTTGCCGCCGGCGCGCATCTTGAAGCCCAACTCCGAGTGGCAGACCTTGCAGCGAAAACGGATCCTGTGGAACCAGTGGGGGTAGATGACCGGCCTCACCCCCTCTTTCTCGGCCCGTTTGTTGAGGACGACGTCAGCGTACTCCCCGAATGCCGGCCCGATCGCGAGGAGCGCTACCAGGCAGAGGGCAATGCCGAAACCGAAGGTTCGCCTGCGGATGCTCATCTCTCCCTCACGGTTTCGGCTGGGGGCCGAGTTCCCCGGTGAAGGTGTCCGGATTGACACTGTGACACCGGTTGCACTCGGTCAGGGGAAAGGCCACGGCTCCATGGCACTGTCCGCAGAAGGTGCCCTCCAGGATGGCGGCCATGGTGATCTTGGAGCCCCCGAACTTCTCGGCGAAAATACCGGGGTGACAGTTGGAACAATCCAGCCACTCGGTGTGCTGCTTGTGGGGAAAGCGGACGTAGGCGCGATCCCCGGTGTTGCCGAAGACAATGTCGAGATCAAGAACGTTGATCTTGGTCTCCGGCATGATGTTGGTGCGTGGCTTGATGACCCCGTCCGCCAGGGCCTTGACCCAGCGGACCTTGTTGCCCACTTCGTCCGGAGGAAGTGCCCCGAGGGCCGCTGCCGGCTCCTGCAGTTCGCCGATTGACGGCCCCTCGGGGTCGTGGAGTTTGTCCTCCCGCAAGGGCAGCCAGCCGCCCGTACCGGCGGCAAACCCGGTGCCGCCCCAGAAGAGGCCGAAGGCCAGGAGCGGGGCCAGGACTGCCCCCGCTCCCCTCCGGACCCGTCGCCGAACGGAGTCAACTCTTGTGGCACCCATGGCAGCCGACGGCCTCATCCTGGAATATAGACTCCGGCCCCACGGATGGCCTTGACCAGTCCGGCGGTCGACTCTTCCAGGGTGCGGACGGCCTGCTCGTAATTGCCACCACTGGCCTCCTGTTCCGCCTTGGCCCGGAGTGCCTTGGCCTGAACGACGAAATCGTTCGCCATCTTTTGCACGCTCTCGGGTTTTCCCTGGAGAAGCATGGTCACGAGCATCTGGTGGGTGTTGTTGCGATCCAACTCGTAGTCGTATTCCTCCTGCTTGTTGGCGAAATGGAGCGAACGGACCAGGGTATCTCCGCGGCGCATCTGCTCGATACCGAGTTTGGCCGTGACGTAGGCTTCGTCGAGCTTGCCCCGGGCGGCATCCATTTTCTGGGCTGAGGCCAGGGCATTGGCCTGGTCCATGAGGCTGCGGATGTTGTCGCTGCCGCCGCTTCCCTGACCCTTTTCCTTGCTGATTCTCTGGTGGGCTTCGAGAAGCACTTTGACGCTCTCCAGGCGGCGGTTGAAATCAACCGCAGCTTTTTCTCCCTTTGTGGCGCCGCCGTCAGCGAGGCGAACGCCCTCGAAGAAGGATTGATTGGCCTGGTTCAGGAGGGTCGACGCCTCGTCCGTATTGCCCTTTTTCAGGGCGGCGGCGGCGGCCTGGTGGAAGGAACGGGCCTTATCTCTCATGGCCAAGGCATCGGGCTTGCCGCTGTCGGCAATCTTCTTGGCTCCGGAAGATTTCTCGACCAGGGTGCCAGTGGTCTCCAGACGACGGGTCAACTGCGCGGCCGAACTGCCACCCTTGAACCCCTTCGCGGGGGTGGCGGAGGCAGAAGGGGGGGGGTGGGGTGGTGGCCACCGGGGGAGGCACTGACTCGCTCTTCACCTTGGCGGCCTTGACTGCCGGCGCCGCCTCGCCTTTGGTACTGGCCGCTTCCTTCTCCGGGGCCGAGGCTGAGGCCGGGGGCGGTGCGGCGCTGCTGGCCGGCGGGGCGCTGGGCGAGGTCCCCTCCTGGCAGCCCGCGAGCAATAGGACAACCGACATCAGGGCTCTCCGAATCCTCAATTCTTTCATGCCGATCTTCCTTTCCAAGGGTAAAATCTCGTCTTTGGCAGCCCGCCGATAAACGAGCTGTGTCGGCCAGGGACGGCCGGCCAGGCCCGACGGGATGGTTGTGGCCCGACGAACCCGGAGGGAGAGGCCAAACTTTGTTTTGCCTCCCCGGATGGAAGAAATCCATGGGTGGATCTCCTCAACAATCTAGCTAGGGCACGACAACCCCCGCATCACGCAATGCCCGGGAGAGGATGGCGTTGGCCTCGGCCTGAAAGCGGGCGGCCTCGACCATCTCCCCGGCTGCAACCGCCTGTCGCCCGGCCTCGGCCCGGTCAGCGCTGGTGACCATTGCGGACTCTATCTGTTTCCTGGCCTCTCGGGAGGGGCGACTGTCGTTCAGCGTCAGGCGGACCAGAGCCTGAAGGCCGGCCTCGAGTCGCTGCTCGAAGGCGAAGGCCTCCTCGGCCCCGACCGGGTCGGAGGCAATGTCCTCTTCCCGACCGCGCCGCCACTCGCGAAGCCCCTCCATGGCCAAGCCGTGGGCCTCGGCCAGAGGCCGGTTTGCCGCCTCGAAATCACCCCCGGAGGCAAGGGTCCTGGCCTCGGCCACCAGCGCCGGAATGCGCTCCGTCTGTGGCCATCCCGGAGATGACGGGTGGGCGGCGGGGGTCGGTTCATTCCCAAATTCCCCGCCGAGGGCCTCGAGGAAGCTGGCAAGGCTCTCCCACAGATCGTCAAACCGTGCCCGGTGCCACCAGGAACGGCTTCCCGCAGGGGTACTCAGCCGGGAGGAGCGGGTGACCCGCTCCATGGCCGCGTCCACCAATTGCCGGGCCTCTTCGCTGCCGCTGTCGGCGAGGCTCCGCTCGGCATGGACGGCAAGCAGACGGGCCTCTTCCAGCAGAGAGGCGCTCTCGGTGTGTCCCTCCAGGGTGGCCCGGCGGAGGGTCTCGGATTCAGCCAACACCCGCCGGAGCAGATCGAGCTTGCGCTCGACCACCGTCGTTGGAGTATCGACAACCCCGACGACTGGCGCTGCCGTGACCGGAGCAGCTGCCCGACCGGAGAAAGCGGGCATCTCCGGCTCGGCGGAGAGGCAGTCCGGGGGAGGTTTCTCTGCTCCGAGGACGAAGGGGAGAACGAGGAGCCAAGCCCCCAGCGACCGAACTCGGGCGGCAAGGGGGGCGATCCTCCCCGGCGTCTCCTCCTGACCAGCCTTAACCATCGGCAACTCTCCCGCGCCTTACCCCGCCGCCATTGTCTACTTCTTGGCCGCTGCCTCTGGGGGGGTTCCCGGATCGCCGCCCTTCTTCTTGGAGTGGCAGCGCCGGCACTCCGCTACCGGGAAGGCGACCTTTCCGTGGCAGACACCGCATTTCTGTCCCATGAGGATCTGCGCCATGCTGATCTGGTTCTTGCCTTTTTCCGGGACAAAGATGTCCGGGTGGCAATTGGAACAATCCAGCCACATGGTGTGGCGGTCGTGGGGGTAGACCACGTCCGGCATGGTGCCCTTGACCTCGCGGACAATATCGAGATCGAACACCACGGCCTCTTCGTTGGGATTGAGGCGATCGTAGCGGGGGGTGATGGCCCCCTTCGCCAGCGCCTCGACCCAGTTGACATAGTTGCCGGCAGGACTCTGCGGCAGGCCGGCGAAGGCCTCCTGCGGCGTCTGGAGAAGGTTGGTTCCCTCGTTGGCCGGGTCGTGGATGCCATCCCGGGCCTGCGGCGGGTTGCGGTCCTCTTTGGAGCGCATGAGGCGGTTGAATTGAAGGGCAGAACCTTGACCGGTTCCCTCGGCGTCGGCGGTCGGGAGGGGGGTCCAGGAGCTGACAAGCAGCGCGGCGCCCAACAGAGTGGTCGCGAAAAGTCTCTTCACCGTCCGTTCTCCTATTGTTTCGGCGATGGCTTTTGGGTCCCAAGCAACTGCTGCACGGTGCTGCCATGCACCTGGGTCGGGGTCCCAGGCTTTCCGGAATGGCAGACGTCGCAATTGTCGACGGTCCAGGCGACTTCGCCGTTATGACAGGCGCCGCAGAATTCGCCGTCGATAATTTTCAGCATGTTGATCTTATTGCCGCCAGCCTGGAACTTGAAGCCCAGATCGGCGTGGCACACCTTGCACCGGAAACGGATTCGGTGAAACCAGTGAGGGAAAATCGGCGGTCGCATCCCGGCCTGGTCCGACTGGTTGTTGATGACGACATCCCCATACTCCGCCCAGGCCACATCGGCGGTGACCGACAGGAATGCCATCCCAGTGACGAGAAAACCACTGAGAATGGCCCTCCGGGAGCCGTTTGTTTTCCTCTCCATGTCTCTCCCCAACGTTCTCAAGGTTCACTTGGAAAAACAGCACTTCAACTTTAGGCGCGAACCTAGGCGCGAACCTAGGCGCGAACCTAGGTGCGAACCTAGGTGCGAACCTAGGCGCGAACCGACCAGGGTCGATCCGAAACACCGGCGCCTGCTCCTTATCTCTCCTCGCCGGTTCGAGACGAGGATGGCTGCCTGTTGATGAACAGGCCGAGCCTTCCAGGGATGGCAGACCAGATTCAACGGGAGTGTGTAATCCGATGAATCCGGAAGCAGGAAAGAAAAAGCCGAATTCTGCCTCCCTGATTTGAGAAAGTCCATGGACCGACGTCTTCAACAGGCCAATGGGCGGCGACCATACCCGTCATTGTTTTCTGGCGCCCGGGTTCTTCTTGGAGAACCGGTCCTTCAGTTCCATCTCAAAGTACCGCCTCACTTCGAACATCACAACGCCCGTCGTTTCCATTCCGCCGTCCTTGCTGACGCTCTCCGTCATTCCCGCCACGAGTCCGGCCGACATTTTGCCGATCCCGTAGGAGACCTGAAGCCAGTAATTCCTCTCTTCGGAGTCAGCGGCATTATCGACCAGGTTGCCCAACGGCGCCAGACTGGAGACATCCAGGGAGAGAACCGCCGAGAGGTTGAGGTTGGACACCCCCATGAGATCCGGGTGGCGATAGGTCAGATCGAAGCTCGACATTCGGTCGAAGACGGGAACATCCTCACCCGACATGCGGCTCCATTGACTGGTCAGGTCGGCGCGTAATTCGCCGCCGCGACCGATCCGCCCCTCATGGCCGAAGGTGAGGTCGGCCTGTTGAGAGACGGAGTTGTCGGGGGCCGAAGCAAAATTCCGCGAGTCGGTGAACGACATGTCCCAGAGCAGGCGACCGCCGCCCGCTTCGCGGGTCACCTTGCTGGAGACTGTGTGGTTGACATCGACGGTGGGAGTGGCGTTGACTTTCTGCCCCAGGATAAGGGTTTCGTTCAATCCGGTCGACAGGAAGGTATCGGCGAAGGGGGTGAGCTCCCGTGTGACCCCGTGCCCGAACTGTTCGTTGAGGGAGAGTTCCGGCTTGGAATCAGTGGCTCCCCGACCGTTCACGCCGGCATTGCCGAACCAGGTATAGCGGAAGGGGCCTAGATCGATCTTGTCCGAGTTGTAGTTCCCCTGCACCTGCTGCATGGTATCGAAGGTGGGCTCCTGGAGTTCGTCGCCCTTTCCCGTCTGCTGCCGGTTGCCCTGAAGATTGACATTGAAACGCGCGTTGTCGGAGAGCCGGTAGATGCCCCCGAGGGAGAGGTTGCCCAGGAGATTGGAGCGATCCCCCTGGACGGAGGAGACCACCCCTGGCTCGTCGGTGGCGCCCGCCGTGGGCGTCACCACCGTGCTTGGGACGTTCCCCCCCGATTCGACGCTCTGCGAAAGGCGGGCCGTACCCACCACTGAGAGCGGCGATTCCTCCGGTCTCCAGAAAAGTGTGCTGGCCATTTGGCGAATGTCGGCGATATAGGTCTGATGCATGACCTTGGCGCCGATGCTGGTCCCGACTGTGGCGCCGCTCCCGGTACCGCTCTCGTTCCCGGTTCCGGCTTCAGCCGTTGTCTGTCTGCTGCGGGAGAAGTTGACCGTGGTCCCCAGCGAGAGGCTCTCACCGGCGCTGAACTGGTGCTGGAGGACGACCGACCCGAGCCGACTGTCACTTGTCCCTGTCTGGCTGAGGTCGGAAGAGAGGCCATACCGGCCCTGAGCATTGAGTGTCTGGCCGCCGAAGCGTTTGCTGAGGGAGAGGCTCAGGGTATCGTCCTCGGTCTGGCTGTCGAAGCCGCTGATGCCGGGCAGGGAGATGCCGGCGAATCCAGCATGATTTTTCCGACCGACGACATCCCGGCTGTGGTCCAGGCCCAGGGTGGCGCGCGTATCCATCGCCTTGTTCTGATAATCCTGGGTAAACCCCATCTTGGCCTTGACGCCGCCGCGACCGAGGACCAGTCCCTCCGAGGAGTCCGAGGTGCTGTGCTGGAAGTAGGCCTTGAACGGAAAGCGGCTCCGGGGAAGAATGTCGACGCTGATGTCGCTCGAATATTGCCGGGAGAGGGCGTCGGAGTTGCCGTCCTGGGGGTTGGGGCTGGTGTAGACGTTGCGCTGGCTGGAGTCGATCCCGATGCTGGTGGCGCTGATCCAGCGGACCAGCCAGGGCTTCCACAGATACCCCTCCACCTTGCGACCGACCGAGAGATTGGTCAACGCCTGGTGCGACCAACTGGGCTTCTGGTCCTTGGTGAGTTGACCGGAGAGGCCATACCCCAGATTACCCCAGATCCGCCAAGGGGTGACCAGGGTCTCGATCTTGAAGGGAGGCAGGGCCGCCCCAAGGCCGTAACGGGAATCAACGACCATCGCCATGACCAGAGGCAGGGCAACGAGCCAACGGACGAGGCGGGGAAACGACCTCGTCACTCAGGCCACCGGGGAGCCAGGGAGTCATGAACCCCCCCCGGGCTGGCTGGAGGGCGTCTGCTCCTTGCCTTCCTCCGCCTGCGGCATCGGCAGATAGTATTTCTCATTGATCCACGTCGGGGTCTTGGTCCTCAATCCCTGCTTGAAATCCTGCCACGCCTTGTCGGCCAGTTCGCGAAGAAGCAACCCCCGTGCCCGTTTTTCCACATCCGAGAATTCCAGCAGCTCCGGTGGAACGCGTTTCTCCAGGCGGAACAGGGCCACCCCCTCCAGGACGACCACCGGATCGGTGATCTCACCGGGCGAGAGCTTGGCGATCACCTCCTCGGCCTGGGGCGCCAGGCTCCCCTTGTGGGCGAATTTCAAACGTCCGCCGTTGGCTGCCGATTCGTCACCCGAATACTGCTTGGCCAATTCGGCGAAATCGGCCCCCTCGCGCAGGCGTGCTACCAGGGCGGCGGCCTCCACTTTGGCCGTCTCCCAGGCCTCACCCCCGGCGCTCGGATCCACCTTGAGGAGGATCAGGGAGAGCTTCTGGTCCATGGGGGCGGTGAATTTCTCCGGATGCTGGTCGTAATAGGCGCGAACCTCGGCGGTCGAGGGGTCGAACTGGCCACGGATTCGCTTCTCCAGTTCCCGGACCAGGCTTTTGGCGGCAAGCTCGCGGGTGATCTCGGGCATGAGAGTCTCCCGGTCTTTCTGCCACGTCGGGGAAGTCTTCCCTTTTTCCTCGATCTTTTCCAGAGTCTTTCTGATTTCTTCCGAATCCGGTTGGACTCCCAGGCGACGGGCCTCGTGGACCATCAGGATCTGATCGACGATCTGTTCGCCAACCTGCCGTTGGAAGGCTGCCAGTTCCGCCAGGGGCACTCGACCATGGTAGAATTTCTGCCGCATGGCTTGGTTCACTGTTTGCAAGAACACCGGCCCGGAGATGACATCGTCCCCGACCTTGGCGAACGGCTCGGAGAGGTCGACCTGGGGCATGAACTCGGCGGGCAGTTGCGGTGGCACGGGGAGAGGCGACGCCGGCCCGGAGGCGGGGGGTGATGCTGCGGGGGGCGGCATCGTCGAAGGTGCCTGAGGGGGGGGCGCCTCGGCCTGGGGAGGGTCGGCGGCCCCAACCTGGGATGGCGAGGCCATGGCGGTCCCCAGCAGAGCCCCGCTGATGGAGACGGTAACGAGAAATCGAGTCGCTTTGATCACGGTATTTGACCTGTCCCCTGCAACGGAGAGTGGCCGAACGGCGCAAGGCCGTCCGGCCACCGAAGCCGGGAGGATACTACCGTCGGGTCACCCCGACCAGGAGCTACTTGGCGTGGCAGGCCAGGCAAACCGCGCTGTTGGCATTGCTGATCCGGAGGAAGGAGACCGGTTGAGCCACCTCGTTGTGCGGATCGTGACAGCTGGCGCACTCGACATAGGGCTCGGTGGTGGCGCCGACCGTCCGGGTGTAGAGCATCATCTCGGTCTTTTGCCGGACCGTGTCGCCATTGTCGACCCACCACACCGGCGTACCGTTGAAGGTCGCTTTCTGGACCGTTTTGAAATCCTTGTCATCGAAGTTGGTGTTGGTGTAGGTCCCGTCGGCCTGGGCGCTCGTCAGACCGCCACCGGCATACTGGATGCTGATGGGATGGTCGTTCGAGAGGTCCGTTCCCAGATTCGGGAGGACCGACCCGGTCATGGCCGCCAGGGTGAAGGCGCTGGCGCCGGAGGCGTTGTAGCCGCCGCTGCCCGGGGCGTTGACCATCACGTCCATGGCCTGCGAGCCGTCGTGGCAGGAGAGGCAGGCCAGGGAGACCGAGCCCACCGCTACCTCGGCGCCGTCCAGGGTCGAGGTCCCCAGGGAGGAGTAGCGGGTGTAGCTGCCGGCATTGGGCAGGCTCTTGTTCCACAGGGGGGCCTTGGCGTTGACATTGGCTCCGTGCGGGGTGTGGCAGAAGACGCAGACTTCGCCGGTTCCGGCCGTGCCGGCGTACTGGGAAGCGCCGCCACTGCCGAGGTCGTGCTTGCTGCCTTTGATCCCGGCAACGGCACTGCCGATCCCCATCACCGCCCCGACACCAACCAGAGTGGCCATTGCCAGAACCGTGAGTTTCCTACCAGTCGGTGCACGCATCGTTCGTCTCCTGTCCGAATATTGCCCAAATACTATACCGGATATTGTCCGGCCTGATTTTTTTGTCTTGTTGCCCGCTCCGCACTACCCTGGCTGCGGTCTTGATCACCTTCATTGCACTCTGGGTGCCAACTGCAAAACTGCCCGGAAATTGTCCGGACAAATCAATAAAAATCACAGTAAAATCAATACGTTTAGGGCATGCTCCGGCTGTGGTGATACGCTGCATGCTCTCTGTGGAGGGGGTCTTTCTCTTCGGTGGAATTCCCAATAACAGGAATCAGGATCGGGCCTTCCCAGTTCCTGGAAGCGGCCCGCGCCGTTCCCTGGGGCGGCTTGCGGCAGTGGCTTGGGGTTTGCGGCGGCGGTGTGCGGCGGTGTTCGGAACCATGCAAAACGGCCTTCCCGTTTCCGGGAAGGCCGTTGCGATCCCTCCTGAAGGGGAGGGGGCCTTTGGTGGGAGGCGCTCCTATTTCTTGCCGCCCTTTTTCTCCTTGTCCTTCGCACCCTCCTTCTTCTTGCTGTCGGCTTTCTTGGGGGGGCTCTCTTCGGGGACGCCGCCATTCTCCTCGTCGTCGCTTTGCTTGAGCATTTTCAATGCCTCGAAGGCCCGTCCCAGGGCTCCTTCGCTCTCCTTGAGGGCGGCCGGGCGGAAGACATCGACCTTGCGATAGCCCTGGTCGACCAGGTAGACCCGGCCATCCTCGTCGACGGCGATCATCCCGGGGAGGAGGTAGGAGGCCCGATCCGTCTCCTTGCCGCGGGTGCCGATGAACATGAGAAGATCGCCGTCGGGGGTGAAAATCTGGAAGTTGGCGTGGGAGGCATCGGAGATGTAGAGGTTGCCTTCCTTATCGGTGTCGATTCCCTTGGGCCGGGCGAATTGCCCCAGACGGCGTCCTACTTCACCGAATTTGCGGATGAATTTTCCCTTCTGATCGAAGACCTGGACCCGGAAATTGCCGCCATCGACGACGTAGAGGAGGCCGTCGCTGCCGATGGTGGCATCCCGGGCCAGATTGAACTCGCCGTCGCCGTTGCCGCGCTTGCCGATGTCGTAGAGGAGTTTGCCGTTCTTGGCGTCGAAGACGCGGATGCGGTGAAACTCGGGTTTGCCCTGCGAGCTGCCGGTATCGACCGCGAAGACCAGGCTCCCCTCGGGGTTGACGGCCACGCCGGATGGGCGGTCGAAGAACGACGGACCGCCAATGCCGCGGAGATAGTTGCCGTCGCGGTCGTAGACCAGGATCCACTTTTTGGTGGCATCCATGACGTAGAGATTGCCCTGGCCGTCCATGTCCATTCCCAGGGGTTTGACCAGGTCACCGGGGGCTTCGGCTCCGACCTCCTTGAAGCTGCCGTGGGCCGGATCGAGCATCATGACATGCCGGTTGACCGTGTCACCGACATAGATCCGCCCCTGGAACACCTTGATACCGAAGGGTTTGCCGAATCCCTCACCGATGGGACCGGAGGCGCCGGTCACCATCTCCTCCAGGCCGAAGGAACTCTCTTCGTCCCTCGGCTGGACGTCGACGGTGCCGCGTATGGTCCTCTCGAAGACGAACCGGGCGGGGTCCGGAGGGCCCGGGAACACCAGGGGAGCCAGCTTTTCCACAGGTTCCGGAGTCGTGACGCAGCCTGCCGCCGCCAGGAGCCCGAACAGCAGGACCAGCCGGGGGAGGGAGGACAAAGCGGATGGGGGTTGCCTGACCATGATCGTGATCTCTCCCGTGTGAACGGTTGACTCGGAGGTTGGAGGTGGTGTGTGATTCCGCGTTATGAATCCCCATCATTGGGGGGAAGGTGCGACGCGGCCTTGTCATACCAAATTGGAGGTCATCCTGTTCTCAGTCTGCCGTGAGTCGAGGGCTGGACGCCGCCATCGTTGGCGTGCCACCGGCGATCGGCGGTTTGCTCCCACAAGGAGAGTGCCCATTGTTGCCCCCTCCAAGGACCGGATCCAGGCACCCTGCATGAACCAAACCAACTTTTGTTCCGCCGCTTCCCGGCGGTCCGGGACCGGCCTCTTCCGGATCTTCTTTCTGGCGGGGACAGTGTTGTTTGTCCTGGTGGCGGCCTTTGGGGCTGCCGCCGACGATCAGGCCATCGCTCTGTACCGGCGCCACTGCGCTATCTGCCACGGTCAGCGGGGCGACGGTCAGACCCCGGCGGCTGCGGGGATGATCCCCCCGCCGACCGATTTCAGTAACCCAGAGCTTCTTGTTTCCCTCACCCGGGAGCGGATGACCCGATCCATCCGCGAGGGGCGGGCCCGCTCCGCCATGGCGGGTTGGGGATCGGTGTTGAACGAGAGCCAGATCGCGGGCCTCGTCGAGTACATCCGCGACACCCTTATGCTGGCGGCCCCGGTCGACGACACGAGTCTGGGCCGGCGCATCTTCGCAAAAAACTGTTCCGTTTGTCACGGAGACCGTGGCACCACCGCCATTTGGGCCAAGAGCGGACTCACTCCTGCCCCGCGTGATTTCACCACCGAAGCGGCCCGTCGGCAGCTTGATCGCAAGCGCATGCTCTTCTCGGTCACCTACGGACGGCCCGAAACGGCGATGCCGGCGTGGCGGGGGCGGCTGTCAACCGGGGAGATCGAGGCTGTTGTTTCCTACATCCGTTCGGCCCTGATGTTTCCTGGTGGCGAGTCGGGGGATTCGACGCACTGGCAGGGGGGACCGGGTGGGGGCGAGCTCTCCCCCGGGGAAGAGGGGCCTGCGGAGGCGGCGGGGGCGCATGGTGGGGGAGTTCGAGAGGGAGAGATTTCCGCCCATGGCTGGGGAGGGGAGGCCGATCCGGAGAAGGAGCGGCAGGAGGATGCTCACGGGGTCGGTCATGGGCGGGGGGAGGAGGGGAAAGAGGAGCATGATCATTACCAATTGGCCGATATGGGGGCTTCCATGCCCCTGGGATTGACGGGGGACGCCGTTTGGGGGGAGCGGTTTTACCGGGCCAATTGCGCCACCTGCCATGGCGAGGAGGGGGATGGCCATGGTCCGCGGTCGGATTTCATATATCCCAAGCCGCGGAATCTGCTCCATCCGGCTTCCCGGCACCGGTACAATCGTCCGCATCTCTTCGAGGTCATCGCCCGGGGGGAGCGGGGTACGGAGATGCCGGCATGGGACAAGGTGTTGACCGACGCCGAGATTGCGCATCTGACGGAATATGTCTTTCGTACCTTCATTCGTCCGGGGGAGGATGGCCTTGTGGGCGGGCTCCAGCGGAGTACCGGGGATGGATCCGGGGAGGTGCATCCGGTCGATCCTCCCCCTCCCTTCGGGGGGGAGGGGGTGACCGGGGATGTCACGCACGGAAGTGAAAGGGAGCCAGAATGAGGCGGCGACGCGGCGGGAACGGGCATTTGTTGCGGTGGGTGATGCTCGGGCTGGTGCTGGCCGGGGGGAAGGTGGGGGTGGAGTGGGGCAGTGCAGGAGGGGCCGAGGTCGTTGCCGAGGCGGTTGCCGAGCCAGTTACCGAGGAGGTTACCGAGGCAGTAGTTACGGAGGCCGGGGGCGAGAGCCGCCACGAGAGGGGACGCCGTATCTACAATTACCGATGCTATTTCTGCCACGGTTATTCCGGGAATGCGCGGACCCTTGCTGCCTCTTTCATGGCCAGACCTCCCAGGGATTTCACCGCGACCTCCCCGGAGCTGTTGACCCGGGAGGTGATGCTCGAAGCCATCCGTGACGGGCGCCCCGGCAGCGCCATGGCGGCCTTCGGGACGATCTTGACTGCTGACGAAGTGGCCCTGGTGGCCGATTTCGTGCGTCAGGAGTTCATGATCGACGGGGCGGTCAATACCCGTTATCACATTGAGGCCAATGGTTGGGGCAACCACGAACGCTATGCCGCCGCCTTTCCCTTCGCCCTGGGGGAGATTGCCCTCGATCAGGAGGAGGCGACCCTCACTTCGGAGCAGTTGGTGGGCAAGCGGCTTTTCATGTCCGCCTGCATCACCTGCCACGACCGTTCCCGGGTTCGGGAACCGGAGCTGGTCTGGGAGAGCCGTCCCGTCTCTTTTCCCCGGGGGAGCTACTCCCACCGGGATCCCGTCCCGGTCGATGCCGTTGCCAGTGCCTCGATTCATGCTCTGCACGATATTCCCCCTTCCCTGCCGGACCTCGATCCCGAGGCCCGTCTGGGGGAGAAACTGTTCCAGGGCAATTGCGCTTTCTGCCACGGCGCCGATGGCACGGGGAAGAACTGGATCGGGCGTTTTCTCGAACCGCCGCCGCGGAATCTCGCTGATCCAGCCTTTATAACCGCCATGAGTTCCGAGCGGCTGGAGGCGGCGATTCTGGAGGGGATCCCGGGGAGTTCCATGCCGGCCTGGAAGGGGGTCCTGAGTGAAACGGAGGTCCGAGCGATCGGGCGTTATCTTCTTGCAGCCTTCTCTCCGGGGGCGCCGCCTGGGCTTCAGGAACGGGACCGGTTGGGGAGCGCGGCTTCCCGAAATTGAGATTGCGGCGGGTGGGGGTCACCATATCTGGGAATGGAAGCAGCATTTTTTCGGTGTGGAAAAGGCGTGGAATGCTTCGCGATTTAATATTTTTGCAACGAAATCAAATTGGTATGAGTTGTTCGCAGGATATGTGGAATATGTAAAATTCGTTGGCCCGGAATGTGCGTTTCATTACGTTACAGTGGCCCATCTCTCCGACCTGTAATGGGAATGATCGATGCAGACCAGTCTCGCCGTAGCAAGGAAGCCCGGCCCGGTGTTCCCCCCCGTGGGGAAGAGTGATGAGGGGCGGCGCCACCCGCGCCACCCTTTCGCTTGCGAGTTTTCTCTCGAACTGGAAAATGGTCGGTTCGTCCACGCGTTCAGCCGGGACGTGAGCCTCGGTGGAATTTTCCTCGAGACCGACCCTGACCAGACCCGGGAGTTGCGACCCGGGGTGAAGGCGCTGGCCAACATGGTCCTCGGCGACGAGAGCCTGGGTTTTCATTGTACGGTGACCCGCACCTCTCGTGATGGCATCGGGATAACGGTCAACAAGGATTGGGGGGCCTTGGGGCAGGCGGTCACTCTGCACATCTTCAAACAGATGTCTGCCCGCCTTACCGCCGTGAGAGGCGTCTGATTCGTCTGCTGTCCCGGGGATGATTGCCGGGGTCCGGGGCCGCCTCTCTGTGCTTCCCTGCCGGGCCGGTCATCCGCTGCGGAGGCAGTGTCGCAGGGCTTCGGCCATTCCCCTGATCAGGGCGAAATAGGCCCCTTCGCCGGGTTCAAGGGTTCCCCCTTCCGGGTCCAGCAGTCCCAGACGCACGGTCGTCCCCTTCAGGATTGTCTCGGCGAGTGAGGGCGGAAACGGCGGCTCCCGAAAAAGACAGACGGCTCTGCCGGCGGTCAGTGCCGCCCGGACCTCGCCGAGGCGCCTGGCTCCCAGGGGGCGGCCCGGGGCGTGGGTGACGATGGCGACCGGGCGCAGTCCGAAGCGCTGCCCGAAGTGGCGGTAGGCATCGTGAAAAACGGCAAAGGGGATCTCCCGGACCGGGGCGAGCGTTGCCTCGATCTCCCGGGTCAGCTCTCCGAGCCTGGTCGTCAACCGGGTCAGGTTTTGTCGGTAGCTGGCCGCGTTGACCGGGTCGGACTGGATCAGGGCGCCGGCCATCGCCGCTGCCATGGCCCTGGCGTTCTCCGGGTCCAGCCAGATGTGCCAGTCCCCACCATCCGATGCTCCTCTCTCCCCGGTTTCAGCCCCTGTTCCATGTTGGTGAACCGTGCCGGACCCGGAGAAGGGGGGAGCAGCGATTGATGTCGCGATGTCCCGGGAAGCGGGTCGAAGAGATACCCCTTCGGCCTGCGAGAGGGCGAGGATTCGAGCCCCGGTAGCGAGTTTCTCCAGTGGGGATTGGAGAAAATTCTCCAATCCTTCGCCGACCCAGAAGACAATGTCGGCCTCCCGGAGTTTGCGGGCATCCGAGGGACGCAGGGTGAAACTGTGGGGTGAGGTGTTTCCCGGGACCAGGAGGTCGGGTTTTCCGACTCCGGCCATCACCTCCGCCGCCAGGGCATGGACGGGGAGGATTGAGGCGACCACCCGGGGAGAGGTCGGGGCCGCTCCGCCCATCGGAGCCGACACGAAAAGGGCGAACAGGAGAAGCGGCAGGACGAGCCGCGAGGGGGGCGGGGCCATTGTGGTCTCCAGAGAGAAACGTTATAGTGTCACATTTTCACGGGGCAGTGTAGGAGGAGGGAGAATGGCTTGTCAATCGGTCGGGGAGGTCGACGGTACCCCTTACGGTGCGGCGGGGCCGATGTGTTCCCGAGATGTCTCCGCAGGGTTCCCGCAACCGGGACATGACCACCACCCTTGCCGCCTCCGTTTTGTTGCCGGCGCCGAGGCGGTCTGTCGGGAGAAAGGGGCGCGACTGACCCGGGTCCGCCGCCAGGTGCTGGAAATCCTCGCTGCCAGCCATCGTCCGTTGGGGGCCTATGACATTCTGGAGCAAATGGTCTCCACCTCCCCTTCCGGGCGTCGACCGGCGCCGATCACCGTCTATCGGGTGCTGGATTTTTTCCAGGAACTGGGGATGGTCCATCGCCTCTCTTCGCGCAACGCCTTTTTTCTCTGTTCGCAGGGGGGGCACCGGCAGACGATGCCGTTTTGGCTTTGTCGGGAGTGCGATACGGTGACTGAGGCGTCACTCCCGGAATTGGAGATGGCCATGCCCAGACGGGCAGCGGAGTTGGGGTTTTCGCCCATCTCGGTCCAGGTGGAAGTGGAGGGGGTCTGTCCCCACTGCCGGGCCAGGGGGAGGGATCCGGTCATGGTCGAAGGGTGCCGATGAAACGGCTTCTTACGGCCCGCGACCTCGGGGTGCGGCTCGGGGAGCGGGTGGTCCTGCGGGGGGTCGATCTCTCCCTGGATGCCCGGGAGGTGGTGACCATCGTAGGCCCCAACGGGGCGGGCAAGTCGACACTGCTGAAACTTCTTCTCGGGTTGATTCGTCCGACCTGGGGGGAGGTGCAGCGGGCCCCTGGGCTTGAGATTGGCTATCTGCCGCAGAAAATTCTGGTGGATCCGTCCCTGCCGATCAACGTTCAGCGATTGTTGGGGCTGCATCGTGGCGCCGACCGGGGGCAGATTGCGGCCGCCCTGGCGGAAACCGGAGTCTCCGACCGGGAGAAGAGCCTGATCCAGACCCTCTCGGGAGGCGAACTGCAGCGGGTCCTGATCGCCCGGGCCATTCTCGGCAATCCCGATCTTCTGGTGCTGGACGAGCCGGTTCAGGGGGTGGATGTTCAGGGTGAGGCGGCCCTCTACCGCCTGATCCGCTCCATTCGGGACCGACATGGATGCGGCATCTTGATGGTCTCCCACGACTTGCATCGGGTGATGTCGGCGACCGACCGGGTCATTTGCCTGAATGGCCATGTCTGCTGCACCGGCGAGCCCTCCCGTGTGCGGCTGCATCCGGAATATCTGCGTCTCTTCGGTGAACCGGTTGCCAGCGCCATCGATATCTACCACCATCACCACGACCATACTCATCATCCCGAAGACGGATCCGTCCTCTGTCCGGATCGGGAAGGTCGAACCGATTCGGTCCCCGGACGGAGCGAAGAGGTCGATTTGGGAAAGGGGGGCGGGGTAGTGGCTTTGGGAAAGGGGGG
>JADGCL010000089.1 GCA_015229005.1 Magnetococcales bacterium | reverse complement strand
CGGGTAGAACACCTTCCCAGCCTGCCGCGGATCGTTCAGGCCAGAAAAATGGTCAAGAAATGCAATACGTTGTACCGTCTCTGCCATGGCCGCCCCCTATCTTGTGCAGCCACATACGAATCACAATTTGCCCGCCAGAGGAATCCCTCTCCACATTAGAACCGTTCAAGCGATCGCCGTGCCTCCAGCGGACGGCTCTTGACTCGACGGCGCGGTGGTGGTCACAAGCTACCAGGGGGAATGTTCCGACTGTGGTTTTTGTCGGTTATGCCGACATCGGCATAACAGATGGTCCGCGAACTTGAGGTCGATGCCCCCATCCGAATCAAACCCGGTCGCTTCGTCCGCCTGCGAAGCTTTGCCCTCAACCTCGAAAATGCGCTCTCATACCGGCTGACAGGACGCGAACGGAACAACCCTGGGTCCGGAGGGCTGGAGCGATTGTAAAGAAATACCATGGGATGGCGTGGTCGTTACTGTTTGCCCGGATGGCGCCTTATGGAGATGGGCCATGTTTGGCGGGTACGCCGACGCCACGTGGTTCTCTGAATAAGGGCTCCGGGTGTGACCTCGTCATCATTTCTTGATCATACCCGTTGGGTCCATGTGGACGTGGGAGCGGTCTTCGCGGGCATGTCAATTCCTGCGGAGACGCGGCATACTGACGGCGGGCGGAGCGATTCCGCCGCGGACGTCGAGATGCCAAGACTTCATCGTTATCCAGGAGGATTCCCGCCCATGACGTCCCTTCCCGCCGTGCGGATCGCGCAGGGCATGAGCCGACGCCTGCGCCGGGGACATCCCTGGTTGTTTTCCAACGAGATCGAGATGACCCCGGACACCAGGGCGCTGCCCCCCGGTGCCCTGGTTTCGGTCGTGGACAGCGGGGGGGAGCGTCTGGGAACGGGGACCTTCAACGTCCATTCTCTGATTGCGGTCCGCCTGTTGTCGAGGGACCCGGACCAGGCCGTCGACTCCGCCTTCGTGGCCGGTCGGTTGCGGGCGGCGCTGGCCTTGCGGGAACGTCTGGTCCCGGCCCCCCACTACCGCCTGATCCATTCCGAGGCCGACAATCTGCCCGGTCTGGTGGTCGACCGTTACGGCGATGTCGTCGCCTGTCAGGTCAACACGGCGGGCATGGAGGCTCTGCTGCCCGACATCCTGACCGCGCTGGACGATGTGCTTGCCCCATCCGCCGTGGTTTTGCAGAACGATTCCCCGGTCCGGACCCTGGAGGGCCTCGACCGGTATCACCGGATCGCCAGGGGGACGGTGGAGGGACCGGTTCCCCTGACCGAGAACGGCGTCCGCTTCCTCGCCGATCTGAACGAGGGCCAGAAGACCGGTTGGTTCCATGACCAGCGCGACAACCGGGCCTTCGTGGCCCGCCTCTGCCCCGGACGTACGGTGATCGACCTGTTCACCTACGCCGGCGGGTTCGCGGTTCAGGCCGCCTGCGCCGGAGCGGCGGCGGTGACCGCAGTGGACCGCTCCGAGTCCGCGCTGACCCTGGCGGCGGCGGCGGCGGCGCTCAACGGCGTCACCGGTCTCTGCCGCTTCGTCCGCGCCGAAGCCTTCGCGGAGATGGAGCGCCTTCTGGCCGCGAAGGAGCGCTTCGGCGTGGTCGTGTGCGACCCCCCGGCCTTCGTCAAGGGCCGGAAGGACCTCGCGGCGGGCCTCAAGGGGTATCGCAAGCTGGCGCGTCTGGCCGCCGAATTGGTGGAGCCGGGCGGATTCCTGTTCATCGCCTCCTGCTCCCACCACGTCTCCCCGGAGGCGTTCGCCGAGGAGGTCGCCCGTGGAATGGCCCTGGCGGGGCGGAGCGGACGCATCCTGCGCTCCGCCGGTGCCGGGCCGGATCATCCCCTGCACCCCGCAGTGCCGGAGTCGGCCTACCTGAAGGCCTTGACCCTGCAACTGGATTGACCGGCCATCCGCGGGAGCATTGTCACCGATGATGTTGAACCACAAACCGGCCTCAGGGGGAATCCTCTATCGATTCCGCTCGGCGCGAAAACGCTCTGGATAGGTTTGCGCCCTCATAGATCAGTTGGTAGAATAACCGCCTTGTAAGCGGTAGGTCATGGGTTCGAATCCTATTGGGGAACCAGAACTTTACTCTTCGCCGGTTCGCTTCTGCTCTCCCTCGCCGCAGGAGTCCCGCCCACAGTCCTTGCCGCTGAACACGTAACCTGCCGGAATCTCCGCAAAAGTCACCACCCGCCCACCGTTCCGTTGCGCAAAAGCCTCCGCCGGAGGGCGCTCGGCAAAGGGAATCAGTTCCGTGGCTCCCATGCCTCCCGCCCGGGTACTGCCGATGACATAGACGGCCTTGCGCGCGTCGGTCCAGGTTCCCGGCTCCGGCTTGTCCCAACTGGCCCGCCCCATGTCGGTCACATAAAACGCCGCATACGTATGCGTGGCTCCCTCCAGATAGGTGAAGGTGAAGGCGTCCCGCACCGAGGAAAACCAAAGGGGAGTCGTCTCCCCCTTCAGGAATATCTGGCCCTTGGGACCGGCGTGCTCGGCCAGGGACATGTTGCAGATGTAGCCGATCGTCTTCGTGGTCGGCTCCTGGGGTTTGGGAACCTTGGCCTCCTGGCCCTCGCCACAAGCCGCCGGAAGCAGGGCCGCTACAACCAGCACCGCCGCCAACCATCCCCCCCTCATAGTTCGCGCCTCCCGAACACCGCAGCCGCCACCGCCAGCGGCAGCACGATCCAGGCCACCAGCACCGTCAGCAGGACCGCCGGAGAAAAGCTCACCGTACCGCTCAACCCCGCCAGCCCGGAGAAGGTCCGCACGTTCTCGAAGGCGGTCAGGTTGAACACCCGGTACACATCGGTCGGATTGGCGAGCAGCAAATACGGAAAGACCCCGGCTCCCACCCGGTCCTGCGCCGCCACCAACAGTCCCAGCAACCCCATGTCATAAAGAACGACAAAGAACAGCCAGACTCCGACCGCCAGCCCCGCCGCCGTTCCCCGCTCGCGCACGAGGACGCTGATCAGATAGGCCACCGCCAAGAACACCATTCCCAGCAGAACCGAACTGGCGAGAAGCCACGCGAAAGCCTGCCCGCTCTGCCCGTCCGCGCCCTGCCCCAGACTGATGGCAAGGCCGGCACCGCCATAGCCAACCACCGTGGCAAAGGCGAGCACCGCGCTATGTCCCAGGAATTTGCCCACCACCACGTTGGTCTTGGTCACCGGATAGGTGAGGAGCAGGAGCATGGTCCCCCGCTCCACATCGCCGACAATGGCGTCGAAGGCGAGGAGGAGCGCGATCAGGGGCACCAGGAAAATGGTCAGACTGGCCAGACTGACCACGGTCACCGCCAGGGGCTTGACATCCAGGGCTCCGGTGGGAGCGCTGCCCAGAAACGCCAGTACGAACGCCAGCCCGGCCAGGAGCAGGGTTGCTCCCAGAACCCAACGGTTACGAAAGGCGTCCCGCACTTCCTTTCCGGCAATGATCATTGTCGCGCTCATGACACATCCTCGGGATCATGGCCGAAGCGCAGATAGACATCATCCAGCGACGGAAGCTCAATGTCGATATCCGCCACCGCCCGCCCCAACGCCGTGATCCGCCCCAGCACCGCCATCTTGTCGGGAAGGGCGCAGGTAAGCTCCAGGGAATGCTCGCCCGAACGCTTGCGAACCAGATCGCCCAGGCGCTCGGCGATTACAGCCGTTTCCCCGGAAACGGTGACGCGGATGCGAACCGGCAGATCGGCCTCGCGGCGCAGGGTGTCCAGATCGCCCAGGACCACCAGCCGCCCCCGCTTCATGATGGCGATCAGATCGGTGCGGGCCTCCAATTCAGTCAGGATGTGGGAGGACAGCACCACGGTGGCTCCGGCCGCCTCCAGTTCCTGGATGATGCGGAAGAACTCCTGGCGCAGCACCGGATCAAGGCCGGTGGTTGGCTCGTCCAGCAAAAGCAGGCGTGGACGCCCGATCAACGCCTGAGCCAGACCAAGCCGCTGCCGCATGCCCTTGGAATAGGTCTTGACCCGCCGTTCCGCCGCATGGGTCAGCCCCACCCGCTCCAGCAGCACGCCGCAGACCTCCAACGGTTCCTTCTTCAGCCGGGCATAAAAGCGCAGCGTTTCCAGGCCGCTGATCTCCTCGTGAAAAGCGACGTTTTCCGGCAGGAACCCAATGCGGCGGCGAAAGTCGAGGCCCGCCGATCCGGGGTCCGCCCCAAGAACCGCGATGCTGCCCGCGCTCGCCCTGGTCAGGCCGAGCATCAGCTTCATCAGGGTGGTCTTGCCGGCACCGTTGTGGCCGAGCAGAGCGAGGCAGCTCCCCTCCGGCACACGCATGCTCACCTCGGACACGGCCGCATGCGCGCCATAGCGCTTGGTGAGGGCCTGGAGGTCGATGGCCCCCTCGCTCATGACCGATCCTCGGCCCAGGTGGGGATGGCGACCGGAGACACCGGAGACTCCATCAGGGGGAAACTATCCACCACGCCGCCCGGATACAGGGCCGGAAAGCGGGCTTGAGCATAGCGCAGGGTTTCCATGGCCGGACTGGACAGCAACAGCTTCGCCAGCGGGTACTTCCACACCACCACATCCATCAGGGTATTCGGTCGATACGCCACATCGGCAACGCGGTCGCCGTTGAGGTCGAAGGCCGGGTTACCGCTCCAGAAATTGCCGCGCCCGCCCTTGGACCATTCGTAAAAGACGGTGCCGGTATATTTCACCTGGGTCTTGTTGTCCACGAAGGCGTTGCCATGGAGCGTATTGCTCTCCGACCCGCCGCTGAAATGCATGCCGATGCCGCAACCCTCGAAGCGGTTATCATGGATCGTGTTGCCGGTCGCCGTATAGATGAACGCGCCCTTGTCGTGGGTTCCCTTGACGACATTGAAAGCCACATCGGACTTGTGGGAGGTGTGGAACATCAGCCCGTGCTGCTCGTCATTGATGGACACGTTGCGCAGCACCTTGAGCCCGTCCGAGTACATCAGGGCATAGCCGACATGGTTGCCGACCGAGACATTGTCGGTGATCTCGTTCCTGTTCGCCCACATGTAATGCACGGCAAAGCGCACCCCGTGAAAGCGGTTGGCACGGATGATATTGCCGTTGGCGCTGGTGATGAAGATGCCGTCCCGGCCCGCCTCGAAGGTGTTGCCCTCGATCAGCGCTCCCTTGGTCGACCACACGTGCATGCCGTCGCCGCGCTCGTTCAGCCAGACCTCGCTGGCGTTCCTGATCCGGTTGGAGAGAACGCGGACATTGCGCGATCCGTGCAGAGCGATCCCGAACAGATTGTCTTCGATCCGGTTGTTCTCGATCAGGGCATCATCGGCTTTCTGGTCCACATAAATACCGGCGTCGATGTCGGCCCCGACAATGCCGGACTTGCGGATGGTGAGACCGCGCACCGTGACGCCGGCAGCCTCGATGCGGATGACGCTGCCCGTGCCCGTGCCCTCGACCACGGCTCCCGGTTCGCCTTCGACAACCAGAGGCTTGTCGATCACCACCTGACCGTCATAAACGCCGGGAGGCAGATGCAGCACGTCACCGGGAGCCGCCGCCGCAATGGCCGAGCGCAAGTCCCCGTTGGTCAGAATGTGGGTGGAGGCCCGCGCGCCCTCCGGCAACCCGGCCATCGCCACCAAGGCGACGACGAGGGAAAACCATTTGGCGCGCGGACCCATCGCTTAGGCCTCGACCAGCATACGCCCGCTCATTTCCATGTGCAGAGCGTGACAGAACCACTGGCAATAGTACCAGTGCACACCGGGCCGGTCGGCGACGAAGGTGACCGACGCCGAGGCCTGCGGGCCGATTTCTATGCACACGCCGTGGCCGACCATAGTGAAGCCATGGGCCAGGTCGGACATGTTGTCGAGGTTGGTGACGACCACCGTCACCTCGTTGCCCGCCTTGACGGTGAAGTCGGTGATGCCGAAAGCCGGAGCCACCGAGGTCATGTACACCCGCACCTTGTTGCCGTCGCGGATGACCTTGTTGTCGGCTTCGAGATCGACACCATCGGCCTTGGCCATCGCCTTCAGGTCGTCGAACAGGGGATCGGTCCGCTTGTACACGTCGAGCGGCTTGATCTTCGACCTGTGGACGATTACCGCGTCGTGCGGCTCGGCAAAGGTGGCTCCGTCATGCACCAGCTTCATCTGATCGCCCGAGATGTCGATCAACTGGTCGTTCTCCGGCTTCAGCGGACCGACGTTGAGGAAACGGTCCTTGGAGAACTTGCACAACGCCACCAGCCACTTGCCATCGGCTTCCTTGGTTTCGGCCATGGAGGCGTTGGTGTGGCCGACCTGGTAGTGCACGTCGATCTTCTGGCGGATCGGGTTGACCTTCTCGCCGCTGCGCTGCTTGATCGCGTCGGCGATGTTCCACTTGACGATCTGGCTGTCGAGGAACACCGAGGTGTAGGCATTGCCCCGCCCATCAAAGGTGGTGTGCAGGGGGCCGAGACCGATTTCCGGCTGGGCGACGATGCACTGCTTTTCGGTGATTTTGCCCGCGAACAGTTCGTCGAGCTTGGCCCACTCCACCACCGACACGGTCGGCGACAGCTTGCCGTTCAGCATGACGTACTTACCGTCGGGCGAGGCGTTGCAGCCGTGCGGGCTGTTGGGAATCGGGATGTAACGGGTGAAGTCGGACTTGGCCGCCTTGCG
This sequence comes from Magnetococcales bacterium, assembly GCA_015229005.1. Lineage (GTDB taxonomy): Bacteria > Pseudomonadota > Magnetococcia > Magnetococcales > JADGCL01 > JADGCL01. The sequence continues at coordinate 3,767 of JADGCL010000089.1, read as the reverse complement.
TCCGTCCAGCACGTCCACGCCGGCGATCTTCTGCGCCTTGCCCGCCTTCACGGCGGCCTCGATCGCGGCGATGTTGAAGATCACCGCATGATCCTCGGGCGAGGCGGTCATCTCGCCGACGGTAACGCCCTCTTCCGAGTTGTAGCAGGTGGCAGCGGTGTATTTGCCTGCGTAGTCGGCGTCGGTGTTGTCCAGATTGCCGCTGACCATGACCTGCCACGCCACCTTCATGGTGTCGCCGTCCACCGCCGTATAGATCGAGACGTACTCTTTCGGATTGGTGAGATTGATCCCGGTGTTGGGCACGGGAATCCGGTGCTCGCCGCAGCAGAACACATAGCCGGTTTTCGGATAGCGCTGGTTGCGCAAGCCGTGAATCGAGTGGGAGTTGGGGATTTCGATGACCTTATCGGTCTTCATGATGTCGAGACGGATACGGGCAATGCGGGTGTTCGACTTGTCATTGATGAACAGGTAACGCCCGTCATAGGTGCCGTCGGTGTACGAGGGGCGCGGGTGGTGCGTATCACCCTGGTCAAAGGTCACCAGGCCCCTCTTGGCCAAGGAAGCCTTGGTTTCCGGCGTCAGGCCCTCGGAGAGGATTTTGAGACTCTCGTTGGTCTGGCCCCAGCCGGTGGCGCTGCACCGGTTGAACACCGGAATGCGCATCAACTCGCGCATGGACGGCAGGCCGACAATACGGACTTCGCCCGAATGACCGCCGCTCCAGAAGCCGTAGTATTCGTCGATCTTGCCCGGTGCCACGTCGGCGCTGCCCTCGGCCGCCCTCGCCTCACCGATCAGGGAGGCCCCCCCCAGACCGGCCACCATGCCGCCGCCGAGCCCGGCAAGGCCGGTCAGCGTGGCAATCTTCGCGCCACTGCCCAACAGCGAGCGACGCGATACGCAACAACTCTCTTTTTCTTCCGACATGCTCAACTCTCCCCTGATGACCCCAAACTGCGGTCGGTGGCCGCTTCTTTCTCCGCCTGAAGCGCGTGGATGATCCGTTTTTCGCGCTTCGTCCGCCGCAGAACGAGCGGCGGACAGACCGAGTCGTTCGAATAGTTGGCCTGACAGCCCAGGCAATACAGACATTCGTTGGGATTGATCTGGCCGGTCGGATGAATGGCCTGGACCATGCATTGACGGCTACAGATGCTGCATTCAAAGCCGCACTGGCGACGGCGTTTCAGCCACTCGAACATGCGCACGCGACCGGGAATGGCCAAGCCCGCCCCCAGCGGACACACATAGCGGCAGAACGCCCGCTCGACGAATATCCCGGCTCCGAGCAACGCAAGGGCATACAGAACGAACGGCCACTCGCGGGCAAAGTGGAGCAGGACCACGGTTTTAAAAGGCTCCACCTCGGCGGCGACCTCGGCCATGGCGATGGAGTGCAGCGACAGCCCGAACAGGGCGAGAAACAGGATATACTTGAACGCCCACAACCGCTCGTGCCAGCCGAATTTCAGGGCGTATTGCGGCACCTTAAGCTTGCGCGCCAGCCGGCTGATCAATTCCTGCAAAGCCCCGAACGGGCACAGCCAGCCGCAATAAGCTCCCCTTCCCCAGAACAGGAGCGCCACGGCGGTCGCACACCACAGAATGAAGATCAGCGGCTCCAGCAGGAAAAAGTCCCAGCGGAACCCGCCCCCCATCAGAGAACCGGCAAAGGTGAAGACGTTGACCACGGAAAGCTGCGCCTGGGCATAGCCTCCGATCCACACCACCGTGAACACCAGAAAGGCGACCCGCACCCGATCCGTCAGTTTCGGGTACTTGGTGAGAATGTCCTGAAAGAAGAAGATCAGGGTCAGAACGACCAGCGACAGGGACAAAATCGCGATATCCAGCACGCGCGAGCGCCAGATGCCCATCCACAACTCATTCTTCTCCTCGGCAACGGCAGCGGTTCGCTTGAGGAAGTGCTCAGGCAGACTGTAGGAGAGGGAGAAGCTGGTGTACGCTTTCTGAATGGGCCCGGTGGGACGTTGCGCCAACAGCTCGATCCGCCATGGCTTGGCCGGGTCGAAGACAGTCCCGTCGGGAATCTTGTACAGGCCCACCTCGACAAAATCCGGCATCCCTGCGTTCAACGAGCCCAGTCGGCGATAGTGGCTGTCGTGAAAAATGGCGGTGGTGTCGTCCTGGACCAGCTTGATGCGGTCAAAAATACCGCCGCGCACGAACCCGGTGCCACGGAACGAGTAGTCTCCGTTGGCCATCAACAGAATGGCCGACTGACCGGGAGCGAGCCACTCCTTGAGGTTGTCGTATTCCGCAACACCCAGCAGGTTGCGGCCGATGATCTCCGGCGTGATCAGGGTAGCGTGGAAGTCGATGAAGGCGGCTCCAGGCTCGCCCGCCCGGCCAAAGGGTTCCGGGCTGCCAACCCCGACCTTGAGAAAAGCCGCATCCACGTCGCCATTGGTCAGGTACAGACGCCGCACCGACCCATCTCCTAGCAAAGCCTGCCAGTCCATGGGCTTGAAAGGAGGCTCGATCAGCGCAACCGTCTCTTTGGGCGCGTCGGAAACGGCCTTGAAGCCCGCCAGCCTGTGCGCCCGTGCCACCTTGATTCCGGTGCGGATCACGCCGTCGTTGATGACGATCGCGGTCACCGTGGCTCCGCTGATCGCATCGACCGCTCCCTTGTCCGGAGCCTTCTCCTCCAACGTGCGGCCGACGTAGCGGGTGACGAAATCGAACAGCCGCTGCTCCGGGATGCCGACCAGCAGGATCGGCTCGTGGTGCTCGATCACCTTGGCCCCGACAATGACGGCATTCTTGTCGAGTCCGACCAGTACGCGAATGGGCTTGCCCGAGTACCCGATGTCGTTGGTGGCATAAATGAGCCCGAGCGGCTGATCGCCCTTATAAGCGACCGCCGCCGGAGGAGCCCCCTCCACCGGACCGAAGCGGTCGGCTCCGGGAAACACCTCCGCCGGATTATCGTCGGCGCTGAAGGCGCTGAACCCGCGCGCCCAAGCCCCCTGCTGCAACACGGCAAAAATTCCGCCCATGCAAACAAGAAACAACGCCAAGCGCCTAGCCATTCCCCACGCAGCCACCGCCATAAGAAAAACTACCTACCTCGAAAATGCTGCACCCGCGAAAACCTGAGGCAAGTCTGGGGCCATCGGAGCGGAAATGGCCTTGACGTTCGTCAAATGCCTGACGGTTCCCCAACCAGCCGCCGCAGCCCGTTTCCCTTCCAGCAGGTCGGCCAGCGCCGCCGTTCGTGATTTCCAGCCGGACAGCTTCTCGGCAAGGCTTACCTCGACTGATCGCCGGGTGGGCGTCAGGAGGATGAATGCCGTGTTGGCCACACCCCAAAGGCGGACGGCCAGGGGTTCAATGAAATCGGCTTCCACCTGGATCGCGAGATAGACCGGGAACCGCTTTCCGGCAATCGGCTCGAAGTCGCCAACATGCAGGATCCCTGGCTGGCCGGTGCCGGTGGCCGCCGGAGCGGACAGCCCGAGAGCCGTCGCGATTCCCTGGCAAAGAACCGCTTCGTCGATCCGGTGGATTGACGCTGTCGCCACGCAACGCGGTGATGTGCGCGTATCGCCACTGCCCCGCCAGGATCGCCAACCCCACGGTCCCCAGCACGTCGCGCTTCTTCGGCGAATTCGGGCTCGTGTAGTACAGCGGGCAGTTCGCCACCAGGGCATCAAAACGCCCGCTCAGCTTCAAGTATTCGGCAAAAAAAGCCAAATGACCGAGAGGCGTGACCGCTGCGTCCGGGTCCCATTCCA
>JADGCL010000088.1 GCA_015229005.1 Magnetococcales bacterium | reverse complement strand
GAAGATGGGGTGGGGCGTGTCCGGGGTGGAGTTTTTCGATGATCGTCAGGTTTCCCCCGATACGGGCGGCGCACTCGGCCAAGTGGTTGCGCACGGTGATTTCGGAATAGCCCAACCATGGTCCCAGGGGGCCGCAGGATCCCGGGGCTTCGCCGAAATCAGCGGCGTGGGTTTCGGAGAGGAAGAGGAGAGTCGGGGCTTGAAGCTGTGACAGGGGGTCTGGTCGGGGCGGGGGGGTGTCGCGGAAGCGGGCAGCCGCCTTTGCCAGTTCGGCCAGGGCGGGGCTGCCGGTGATCCGGAGCCTGTCGGCGGGAATCCCCTCGGCCTGGGCCTCCTGGAGGGCCAGGGCGTCCTGGCAGCAGATCCGATCCGGGAGGTACCTGAATCCGCCGTTGGCGTCGGCGAAGTGGGCCCGGTATCGGTACCACTCGTCGAAAATGGCGAAAGTGGGGATGCCCCTTTGGCGGGCGGCCTTGGTGAGGCTGGCCTCGGCGGTGGGATAACGGGCGGTGCCACAGACAACGGCTTGGGGGAGGAGGGTGTCGAGCAAAATGTTGGCGCTCTCGACGGAGTCCGGGAGGGGGAGTTCGGGGCCGAATTCCGGGAAGAGCGGTTTCAGGGTCGGAGGCACCAGGACAACGGGTCGGAAACGCGGCGCTGCCAGGCGTGCGACGGGGACCAGGTTTCGCACGCCGCCGGCGTCGGTGGCACAGAAGAGGAGGTTGGGAGGCTGTATCGGGGGCATGGTCCTTTCCTCGGTCGTCAGGGCTTGTTCCTGACGAGGCGACCGCGCAGTTTTGGCCAGATCAGACGGGAGATCAAGAGGCACTGTTTCTCCCAGCGGAGCAGGGCGGGGAGGTAGAGGAGCAGGAAGAGGAGGGGTTTGAGCAGGAGTTCGCCGAGGGTGCCCATGGGCAGGGAGGTCAGGCCGACCATGAGCAGGAGGCCCCAGATGCCCGGGGCGAGGTATTCGACGAGGGCCTTCCGGAGTTCGCCCGGGCCGGGGTGGAATACCCTGGCGGTAAGGAGGATGGGGGTGATGGCCATGGTTGCGGTGGAGGCGAGGCGACCGACGATAGCGCCTTCCACGTCCCAGTCGGAGTGCCAGAGGAAGAGGGCGGTCAGGGAGAATACGGCGGTTGCGGCGAGTCTCAGGAAGATGGAGATCACCTGTTGGTCGAGACGGGTGCTGTACATGGCGGTGATGTAGAGGGAGGGTATGGCCCCAAGCCAGAGGATGACGCCGGCCCAGGGGATCAGCGGTACGGCCTTGGTGAACTGGGGCAGGAGCCAGGTGAGGAAGAATGGCCCCCAGAAGAGCATGAGGGCGGCGAAGAGGGGGATGATGGTGGCGAAGGTCAGGGTAGGCAGACGGATCATCCGTTCCGTATCCACGGGGCCATCCCGGGTTCCCAGTCGCTGGTAGAGGTGGACTGCGAAGGCCTCCAGGAAGTTGTTGATGAACAGGGTGGCGGCTTGTAGGAGCGAGATCAGGATCATGTAATTGCCCAGCCGGTCCAAACCCCAGAGGGCGGCGATGGTCCCGCGCTCGACCCAGCTCTCCAGGCCGAAGGCCAGGGTTCCCAGGCTCAGGGGAACGGCGATCCGGGTCTGTCGCCACAGCTCCTGGCGATCGAGGCGGAAGGTGATGCCGAGCGGCATTTGCCGGTGCAGGAGAGCGGCGGTGATCAGGGCGCCGATGGCAGCGGCAATGAGCGGCGCATAGATCCCGAGGAAGGTGATGGTGGTGAGGACGAAGATTGCACGGAGTACCTCTCCGATCACGGAGGAGGTTGCCATCAGCTTGAAATTCTTGACCAATTGACAATTTGTTGCATACAGAGACTGGATCGACATGGCGAACATGGCCAGGGCGGCGAACTGGGTTCCAGTTTGAACCGGACCGGTCTGAAGGACGAAAGAGCCGGCCCCGACGAGGATGGTCAGAAGGATTGCCCAGAGGATCGAGGCCGAGTAGGCGACATCCCTGGCCAGGGAGTTGATGAGGCGTCCCTCGCTGTCGGTGACCTGGGACACCTCCCGTACCGTGACCGAGGTGAAGCTGATCTTGCCGTATTTGGCGAGGCTTGGGATGACGTCGATGATCCGGAGAAGTCCCAATCCTTCGGGTCCCAATACCCGGGCGGTGACCAGGAGAACCGGGATTTGCAGGACGCGCAGCACGGCGGTTCGTCCCAGGAGGTAGAGGGTGTCGGCGACGAGCTTGCGTTCCAGGGAGGCCAATCCCATTCTCCTGTCGGTCGCGGGGAGCGTTGGTCCCGAGAGATTGCGGACGGTACTTCAGGATACGGCATCTTCTTGTTCAAGACGAGCCGGTGCGGCATGGTGGGCGCGGCGGGGGAAGGACCCGCCGGCGGGGTGGTGACCGGTTGGACGTGCAAGGGCATGATCGCCGGGCCTGTCATGAGAGGCGACAGGCCCGGCGATGCGGTGGCTCGGTTGGTGGGTAGTTCAGTTGTAGGTGTTGGGGAGAAGCCTGACCTCCTGCTGGCCGAGGTGGCTCTGCGGGGGATAGTGATCGACGATGGCGATACTACCCGGGTGGGAGGCGCCATTGCCCTTGTGGGAGGCGCCATTGCCCTTCTCTCGCCTCGGCGGCAGTGGCTGTTTGCTGCCGTTTCCCGTCTCTTTGACCTTGAAGAAGGCGATGAGCGACTGGAGCTGTTCGGCCTGGGAGGAGAGCTCCTCGGCGGAGGCGGCCATCTCCTCGGCGGCGCCGGCATTTTGCTGGATCACCTGGTCCAATTGCTGGATCGCCCTGTTGATCTCGTCGGCCCCCTGGTTCTGTTCGTGGCTGGAGGCGGCGATTTCCTGAATCAGTCCTGCCGTCTTGCCGATGTCCGGCACCAGGCGGGTGATGATGGTGCCGGCCTGTTCCGCGACCGCGACGCTGGTGGCGGAGAGCTGACTGATCTCGCCGGCGGCGGTCTGACTGCGTTCGGCGAGTTTGCGCACCTCGGCGGCGACCACCGCGAAACCCTTGCCGTGTTCCCCGGCGCGGGCGGCTTCGATGGCGGCGTTCAGGGCCAGCAGGTTGGTTTGACGGGCGATCTCCTCGATGATGGCGATCCTGGAGGCGATCTCCTTCATGGCCTGTACCGCATGGTTGACCGATTTTCCCCCCTCGTCGGCGTCTCTGGAGATCTGTTTGGCGATCGCCTCCGTTTGTTGGGAGTTGGCGCTGTTCTGCTGGATATTGCCGGTCATTTCTTCCATGGCCGAGGAGGTTTCCTCCACCGAGGCGGCCTGTTCGGTGGCGCCCTGGGAGACCTGCTGGGCGGTGGAGGAGAGCTGGCCCGATCCGGCCGCGACCGATTCGGAGGTGGCGCGGATGTCGCCGACGATTTTCTTCAGTTGTTCCGTCATTCGATGGAGGGCGCCGTAGACCCCCTGGGGGGTTCCCGCGAAGGTGCGATCCAGGTCGAGGTGACCATCGGCGACCCGGGCGGCGAGATGGGCCAGATCCGACGGATCGCACCCGAGTTTGCCGAGGATGATGCGCACCATGAGGGCCGAGAGGGCGATTCCCATGACGAGGGCGATGCCGGAGAAGAGGAGGATGAGCCGTTCTCCGGAGGCCTCGTCGTGAAAGGCCTTTTCGGCGGCTTCCTCGGTGAATCGACCGATCTCGTCGTTCAGGGCCTCCAGGTGTTTGGCGGTTTCCTCTTCGCTGGTTTCGAGTTTCTCTCCCAGCTCATGGGCCTCGTGCAACTTGCCGTGGCGGACCAGCTCGATCACTTCGTGGATCTGTTTTTCCGCCTCGCCCTGGGTTCTGGAGATGGTCTGGAGTTGGTCGACGACCTTGCTCAACTCCTGGCGATCGGCTTCGGTGGCGGCTTTTCCTGCGGCCTCCTGGGCCTTGGCGATGCTTTTCGCGAATTCCTCGTCGATGGCGGTGACCAGTTTTTCGAATCCCTGGACGTTTTCGTCGAAGGCCTTGGCGGCATGGGCATTGGCGGCGCGGATCTCACCCAGGCGCAGGATCCGTTCGAAGTGAACCAGTTGATCCATGAAATGGACGGTGATGGTGCTGGTCCCCTCGGCCAGGGGGATATCTTCTTCGGCGACGCCGGCCAGTTCGTGACCGATGGCGGCCATCTTGTTGAGACCGATGGCGGCGACCACGACCGTGAGCAACAGGAGGGTAAAGGCCATACCGATGATTTGTGATTTCAATTTCATATTGGCGATGAAGGTCATGGACGTTTTCCTCGATGATTTCAGTGGCCGGCGGCGGCTGCGCCGCCCTTGCCGCCGTGGTACAGGTTGCGGCTGTGGAGCGGCTGGGGGGGGCGGGCGTTGTTGTCGAAGACCGAGGCATAGTGGAGGAGCTGTTTCCTGGTAATGGTCACCGGCTCGCCCATCACGAACCAGTTGACCCCTTCGGAGCAGGGGGGGGTTGTGAGGGAGCCTTTGTAGTGAAAATAGGCCCGGTCATGGGGCAGGAGGGCTGCAGGATCGATCTGTTGATCCGAGGTGAGCGTCAACCCGGCCATGGCGGGGAGGGCGCCGAAGACCCTTTCCAGGGTTGGGTTGGCTGCGGCCCCGTGGCCGACCGGGGCCGACTCCGATTCCGCCGCCGCGAGGAGTATCCCGACCACGGCCAGCTCCCCGTCTTCGGCTTTGTGGACCAGGTGCAGCTCCATGGGAAAGCCCTTGCCCTTGACGGTATGTTCGCTGCCGCCGTGGAAGTGGAACTGCGCCAGGGTGAAGCTCTTGCCGCCGATGGTGATGGTGCTGCCCGGCGGCAGGTTGAACTGGATGGTATGGCCGTTGTTGACCACCTGGAGCGGTGCCGGCTTGTAGTCGAAGCGGATGGGATCCAGGGTGACTTCGGCGGCGGCATTGATATCGATGGGGGACTGATTCTTGCCCTCCGCGCAGGCCGGGAACCCCATCTTTCCCCAATTGGCCGGCCCGGTCTCGCCTTCGTATCCCCAATGGGCCCCGCTCCCCTTGGCCTCCTCGCCGGCCACGACGATGCCGCTCTGGAGGCCAAGTGCGCCCCCGAGGAACAGCATCGGCAAGGCCAGTCCCCTCACTTTGGTACCCATGTCGACCCCCTCCGAAGATGTTTCGCGATTGTCCCATGATCGGCCCGTGCCGATCCGGGCGGCTTCCCCTCTGGAAAGCCGGCTTCCTCTCTGGAAAGCGATCCTTGAGGGTAGCTTGCGGGCCTGTTGGAAAAAACAGCGGAAACCCCAATTCGACTGTAGTGGTCCGGGCACTCTTGTTGCCGTTGGGCAGGTTTTTTTCTGCCGTTCCCATGACGGCAATGGGGCCGGGGGGGCGATACCGGTCCGATCGGGACAGGCTCTGGAGGATGGGGCTATTTCACGAGGTGGTGTTCCAGGGCATAGCGGGTAAGCTGGGCATTGTTTTCGAGACCGAGTTTGGCCAGGAGGCGATTGCGGTAGGAGCTGATGGCGGAGACGCTCAGGGCGAGTTCGTCGGCGATGCGGGTCACGGTCAGGCCGGAGGCGATGGAGCAGAGGACGGTGAATTCGCGGTGGGAGAGGCGGGTGTGCAGGGGAGCGTCATCGCCGCCGTCGAGCTGATCGAAGATGAGGTCGTTGAGTTCCTCGTCGATGCAGCGGCGACCGGAGGCCACCTTGCGGATGGCGAGGAGGAGCTGATCGAGACCGCAATCCTTGGTGAGATAGCCCCTGGCCCCGGCCTTGAGGAAGCGGGCGGCCATCAGATGGTCGCGATGCATGGTGAGGAGAAGGATGGGCAGCTCGGGTTTGACCCGGCGGGCGTGGGTGATGATCTCCAGGCTTCCCTTGCCCGGCATGGAGACATCCAGGACGAGGAGGTTCCACTCCTCCCGCTGCAGGGCGGGTATGACCCGATCACCATGATCGACTTCGCCGGCGATCAGCATATCTCCCTGGTCGGCGAGGATCTTCTTGAGGCCGGCACGGAAAATGGAGTGATCATCGGCGAGGAGGATGCGGATCATGGCCTGGTCGCCCGTGACGGGATGACGGCGGTGATGCGGGTGCCGGCGGTGGAGCTTTCGATATGGAGTTCGCCGCCGTTCTGACAGGCCCTCTCCTCCATGCCGCGCAATCCCATGGTGCGGTCGAAATCGGTGAGGAGTTCCTCGGGGATGCCCCGACCGTTGTCGGCGACGGTGAGCCGGACCCGATCGCCGAGGGTGTCCAGAGCGATCGCGACCTCGGTGGCCCGGGCATGCCGCCCGATGTTGGTCAGCGACTCCTGGAGGATGCGGAAGAGGGCGATCCTGCCCTCCTCTTCGAGGGTGACCTCCGTCGACTCGGTGGTCACCCGTGCGGCGACGCCGCTCACCCGTTCGAACTCCGCCGCCTGCCATTCCAGGGCTGCCGGCAGGCCGCATTGGTCCAGGATCGGCGGGCGCAGCATCTGGGTGAGGTGGCGCACCTTGACGATGGTCTCGTCGACCTGGCCGAGGAGGAGCTCCAGCTCCCAGTTCTGCCGTTCGTGGTCGAAGCGGTTTCTCTGCAACCACTGGATGGTCATCTTCAGGTTGGCGAGGGTGGAGCCCATCTCGTCGTGGAGGGCGTGGGCGATGCGGCGCCTCTCCTCCTCCCGGATCGCGTTCTGGTGGCGGTCGAGGCGACGCAACTTCTGTTGCGCCGCCTCCAGGGATGCCGTGCGCTGTCGTACCCGCTCGGCCAGCTCGTCCCGATGCCGGCGCAAGGCCTCGCGGGCATTGAAGAGCTCCAGGAAGACGCCGACCTTGGAGAGGAGGATGCGATCGTCGACCGGCTTCAGGATGAAATCCACCGCCCCCAGTTCGTAGCCCCTGAGCCGGTGGATCTCCTCGGCCAGGGCGGCGGTCACGAAGATGAGGGGGATCTCGCGGGTGCGTTCGGCGCCGCGCAGGTATTCGGCCAGCTCGAAGCCGTCCATTCCGGGCATGTTGACATCAATCAAGGCGAGGGCAAACTCCCGTTGCAGGCAGAGTCCGAGGGCCTCTTCGCCGGAGCCGGCGGTAGAGACCTCGGCGGCGGTGCCCCGGAGGAGATGACGCATGGCCACCCGGTTGGTTTCGCGGTCGTCGACGACGAGGATCCGGGGTCGGAACCCTGCGGTGAGGTCGCCCTGGGCACTTTCGGGGTCGTCGGGTGCGAGGTGGGGAGGGGGGATCACGATGAAGGCTCCGAAGGGGTTCGTTTGCGGTAGATTCTATGCCGTCGCGAAAACTCCCGAAAGTGGTCGGCATGTCCGGAGAAAAGCAGGGACTCCGTGTGGCCCAGGCAGAGAAAACCGCCCCGCACCAGGGAATCGCGAAAAAGCCCTACCGCCCGTTTCTGGAGACCGGGGTCGAAATAGATGAGGACGTTGCGGCACATGAGGAGGTGGATCTCGGCAAAGACGCCGTCGGTCACCAGGTTGTGGTTGGCGAAGACGATGTTTTCCCGCAACCTCTCTGCCATGCGCACCAGTCCGTAGGCCTGGGTGACGTAATCTCCCAGCTCACGACAGCCGCCGGCGGCACGGTAGTTGGCTGCGAATTGGGTGAGGTGGTCGGCGGCGTAGACCCCCTCACGGGCCTTGGCGAGGACCTCTTCGTCGATATCGGTGGCGTAGAGGCGGGCGTGGTCCAGGAGTCCGGCCTCGGCGAGCAGGATCGCCAGGGAGTAGACCTCTTCGCCGGTCGCGCAGCCGGCATGCCAGATGTTGATGAAGGGATAGGTGGCGAGTACCGGCAGGAGTGATTCCCGGATGGCGGCAAAAACCGCCGGATCCCGGAACATCGCCGTGGTGTTGACCGAGAGGGCGTGAACCAGGCGGGGGAGGAAGCTCCCCTGGTGCAACAGATGGGGAATGATTTCGGCAATGGTGTTGAAAGTGCATGCTTCCAGGCAGCTCAGGAGGCGGCGCTTGAGCAGGGTTCGGTCGTAGTTGCGGAAGTCGTAGCCATAGCGCAAATAGAGTGCGTCGAGCAACAATCTGACCTCGATCTCCTGGATCTCTTCGCTCTCCATGGGGTTCCCTGGTCGTGGCGGCGGTCGAGAGCCTGTCAGGGGGTGCCGACCCCAGCCTGTCAGGGGAGGCCGACCCCTTATCCCAGCCCGACGGCCCGTTGTCTGCCGAAGGGGAATGATGCCACTCCCGGTGGGCTCTGCCCAGAGGAATCGAAAAAAGGAACGAATTCCGTGGTTATTCACTCCTTGCGGACCAGACTCGTCCTCTTCGTTCTGGGAGGTTCTCTCTTGCCCCTCACCCTGGTCGGGTGGTTGGCCATCCGCGAGGCGGATCAGGTGTTGCTGGAGGCGGTCGAACATCAACTTCTGGCCACGCTCGAAATCAAGAAGACCGAGGTCGAGCGGGAGGTGCGGGGTCTGGGCACGCAGCTTGCGGAGCTGGCTTCCCGTCCCCGGGTGGTCCAGGCCATGGTGGCGTTCAAGGAGGCCTTTTTCGCTCCTCCTGTCCGGGGTGAGGATCGCGAACTTCTCCGTCGGACGGCGGAGCATCGCTTCGAATCCCGGTTTCTTCCCGAATACAGGCGACTGAATCGGGGTCGTGCCGCCACGAGCGGGTACCTCTCCTTGTTGGATGAGACCGCCCTGAGGTGGCAGTTCTGGTGGCCGGAGGGAGAGGGCCGGGATGGGGCAGGCCGGCCCGGTAGCGGGGGGGAAGGTGACTACGAGCGGGTCCACGACCTTTATCATGAGATCTTTCACGCCCTTCTGGGTCGCCACGATCTTCACGACCTCTTCCTTGTGGATCCCGAGAGCGGTCGGGTGGTCTACTCGGTTCTCCGGGAAGTGGATTTTGCCACCTCCCTGATCGACGGTCCCTTTGCCGGTTCCGGCCTGGGAGAGGCCTTTCGGCGGGCGCGGGCCGTGGAGGCCTCGACGGCGGAGCCTCGTGTGCTGGTCGATCACGCCCCCCATTTTCCTTCTCTGGACCGGCCCTCGGCCTTCCTTGCCCATCCCCTCAGGGAGGGGGGGAAGCTCGTTGGCGTACTGGTGGCGCAACTCGATGGGGAGGGTCTGGATCGGATCGTGGGCGAGACGGTCGGATTGGGCAGGACCGAGGAGGTCACCCTGGTCGGGCTTGTGGGTGACCAGGTGTTCTATCGCAGCAACCGTTCCCGGGAGCATGAGAGGATCGGCGAGCGCGTCCCCGGGTTTTCGGCCGAGGCCGTCAGGGTGGGGCAGGCGCGCGTCTGGATCCGCCGGGATGGCGAGGAGAGGGTCCGGGCGCTGGTGCCGTTGGCGCTGCCGGGGGTCACCTGGGCCATGACCGGCAGCATCGCCCTCGATGAGACCCGCCAGCAGACTGTCGAGCTGGAGAGCGGTCGGCGGGAACTTGAAGAGATGAACCAGGAGCTGGAGAACCAGGCCCGTCTCCTGACACAGTCCGAGGAGGAGTTGCAGGCCCAGAAGGCGGAACTGGAGCAGAGCAATCGGGAACTCGAATTGCAATCCCAGCTCATGGAGGAGCGCCACCGCGAGCTGGAAAGGACCCGCGAGGAGCTGGAGCGGGGGAGCCGCTACAAGTCCGAATTTTTGGCCAGCATGTCCCACGAGCTGCGGACCCCGCTGAACAGCATTCTCATCCTCTCCCGGGAGTTCATGAAGAACGAGGAGGGGATTCTGCCCCCCGATCAGGTCGAGGCGGCTTCCGTGATCCATCAGAGTGGCCGGGAACTCCTGGAAATGATCAATGAAATCCTGGACATTTCCCGTATCGAGGCGGGTCAGGTGGAGAATTGTCCGGAGAGGGTCTCCCTCGCTTCTCTGATCGAGGAGGTGGAGCGACAGTTCGCTCCCATGGCCCGGGAAAAGGGGCTGGGGTGGCGGGTCGAGCGGGCGGAGGGGTTGGCGGATTCCCTCCATCTGGATTGGCCCAAGCTTCGTCGTGTCGTCAAGAATCTCCTGATCAATGCCTTCAAGTTCACCCGCCAGGGGGAGGTGGTCATGATCGTGGAGGCGGTTTCCCCGGAGTGGTCGGAGACCCATGGCGGGGCGGCGGGTTTGGCGTTCGGGGTGCGGGACAGCGGTCCGGGAATTCCAGTGGCCGAGCGGGAGGCGATCTTCGAGCCCTTTCGCCAGCTCAGGGGCGCGGACGGAGGCAAACAGGGGGGGGTCGGTTTGGGGCTCGCCATCGCCCGCAAGCTTGCGATCTGCATCGGTGGCGAGATCACCCTGGAGACCCCGCCCGGGGGGATCGGTTCCCGCTTCACCATCCGGGTTCCCTGTGCCGCGGTCGGGTCCGCCGAGGTTGGTCCGGGAGGTCCGCCCGGGGGGGGGCGATCGGCGGCGGCGCGGTGCGGGCGGAGTCTTCCCGGCACGACCCCACGGTTCCCGCAGTGGCCGGAGCCCCCGCAGTGGCCGGAGTGGCTTCGGTGGCCTCCGGATCGGAGTGGTTCAATATCCCGGATGGTTCGGCCCAGCCAGGGGTGCCGGTGGCCTCCGAATCGAAGTGGAGTGGGGGTGAGCCGGAGCGGGGGATTCCCGACCATTGGTCCGTGGAGGTGGCGACGGTAGCCGATGACCGGGATCGGTTCTCCCGGGATCGGCGGACGGTACTGGTGATCGAGGATGATCCGGTTTTCGCGCATCATGTTGCCACCCTGGCCGGGGAGAGAGGGTACCAGCGGCTGGTGGCCGGCACCGGTCGGGGCGGGCTGGCCATGGCTGCCCGCTTT
>JADGCL010000087.1 GCA_015229005.1 Magnetococcales bacterium | reverse complement strand
GGGTTACACCATCCCGTCGAATTTGGCCGGCCATCCCTGGCCGGCGCAGCCCGTTGATCAACGGGCTGCTATCACCGGTCTGTCAGGGAGGCCAGATCGACGAACGGCCACAGTTCCTCCATCGAGGTCCATCCCTCGGCCACCTTTCTCAGGCCGTTAGCGACCAGGGGCTGAAACCCTTGGGCCAGCGCCGCTTCCTTGACCAGGGTGGCATTCTTGCCGGCCTGGATCATCCCCCGCAGGCGATCGTCCACCACCAGAACCTCGTAGATGACGGTCCGTCCTTTGTATCCGGTGCGGTTGCAGTGGGGGCAGCCGCCTGCCCGGAAGAGGTTGTCCGGGTGGGAGAGCTGGGGAACGGCCCGGAAGAGCGCCGACTCCTGACCCTCGGGGGGCCCCGATTGCCGGCAGTGGGGGCAGAGGGCGCGGACGAGTCTCTGCCCGATCACCAGGCGCAGGGCCGAGGCGGCGAGGTAGGGATCCACCCCCATGTCGAGGAGGCGGGTGATGACTCCGGGGGCGTCGTTGGTGTGGAGGGTGGAGAGGACCAGATGCCCGGTCAGAGCCGCTTGAACCGCGATCTGGGCGGTCTCGCCGTCGCGGATCTCGCCGACCATGATGACATCCGGGTCGTGACGTAAAAAATGGCGCAGCGCCCTGGCGAAGGTGAAGCCGATCTTCTGGTTGACCTGCACCTGCACCACCCGGTCCATCTTGACCTCCACCGGGTCCTCGACCGTGAGGATGTGGCGGGATTCGGCCTGGAGGATGACCTCCATGGCGGCTCGGAGGGTGGTCGATTTGCCGCTGCCGGTGGGGCCGGTGAGGAGGATCAGCCCGTGGGGTTGGGAGATCGCCTGCCGCAGGCGGCGCTGATCCTCGGCGAAGAATCCGAGTTCATCCATGGGGACAAGGTTGACCTGGGAGTCGAGGAGGCGCATCGAGAGGGCCTCGCCGCGGACGCTCGGAAGCGATGAAATGCGAATGTCGAGAAAGCGTCCGGGCAGGCGGACGCGCATGTTGCCGTCCTGGGGCAGGCGCCTCTCGGCGATGTCCATGCCGGCCAGCACCTTGATCCGGGAGACGAAGGGCAGGTGCAACGACTTGGGCAAACGGCGACGTTCATGGAGTTTGCCGTCGAGACGGAAGACGACGCAGAGGTCTCCCTCCTCGGGGACGATATGGATGTCGCTTGCCTCCTGCTCGACTGCCTCCAGGATGATCCGGTTGATCCAGGAGACGGCCGATTGATCGTCCGGGTCTGGGGACGAACCCCCGCCACCGGCGGGGGGAACGGTGGCGACTGCGGTGACGGTGTCGCCATCGGGATCGGATACACGGCCTGCCTCTGGACCCGGGACCTCGGGAAGTGCCGTTCCGCTGCTCCCGTGACGGGGATCGGGGGGAGATCCGGATCCGGAAGAAGGGGCGCCGGCGACCGGGGCGGAGCCGGTCGGGGGGCTGGCCCCGGCGACCGAGAGGTCGAGGCGACCGAAATGGATGCTGGCCCCCTTGTCCCGCTCCTCCCCGAACCAGTACTCGATGGCTCCGAGGATCGCCTCGGGTTCCGCCACCATAAGGGCGATGGGGATTCTCTTGGCGGCAAAGAAGGCCTCGATTTCCCCATCCCTGGGTTCGGCTGCGGCCACCTCCAGGGTGTTGCCCAGGAAGCGCCACGGAAGGACGACAAGACGGGTGGCCTCCTGCCGGCGTAGGCTTCGCACTGCCCGGGGGTCGGCCTCCTCCGGTCGGGGGCGCAGGAAGGGAAGATTGCTGGTTGCGGCGATCGCCAGGGCCAGGGCTTGCGGTCCCAGGTGATCGGCTTCCGCCAGGAGTTGCCAAAGGGGCTCGCCGGGGCGGAGGCGCTTCTGCTTTTTCGCCTCCTGTAACTCCTCGGGGAGAATGAGTCCCGTCCTGACCAGGCATTGAATGAGGCTCCCCTGTTCCTCGTTGGCCGTCAGGTTGAGCATCCGTTTGAGAAGTTCAGGCTCGATGCGCCGGTGCCTGTCCAGGTACTCCCGCAAGGGGGCCAGCCCGGCCAGTTCCCGAAGGCGTCGGTCGCTCAGCGGTGTGGATCCCATCGGCACTCCTCAGACACCACTCTGCAGTCATTCGGGTAACGGAATGTGTCCGTCTGCCGCTGCCCCACGGTCAGAGACGGGGGCCCCGGGTCGACAGGCGACCTCCCCCAGTCCACCCTGGGCGGAAACGGACAACGGGAGACAATAATTGACAATAATGCGGTTGAGAATCCCCCTCACCGGGTCGATAATGATAATGGTGTGTGGGGGGGCCTGGGGGTTGGACGGAAGTCGCTCCCGTCGGTGGCCCCGCCAGTGCCGGAACTGCCCAGGAGGGAAGGATGTCGCACCGAGGTCGTCAAGGGGGTTTCACCCTCGTGGAACTCCTGGTTTCGCTTGCCATTGTTGCCCTGCTCACCAGCTTCGCGGTGCCGGCCTACCTGGACCACGTCAGGAGGGCGGGTCGCTCGGCGGCGGAACAGCTGATCGTCGAGGCGGCCACCCGCCAGGAGCAGTATATGCTCGATTCCCGCTCCTACACCACCTCGTTTACCAGCCTGGGGTTTTCATCCCAGGATTGGGTCTGCACTTCCAGCGAATGTACCAATGATCGCTATCGGGTGACCATGGCCACCTCCGCCTCGGCTACTCCCCCGACCTTCACCATCACTGCCACGGCCCAGGGGAGCCAGCTCGCCGATGGCGATCTGGTCTACGACAGCACCGGGACCAAAACGCGCCTGGTGAACGGAACCGACGAGGGCTGGTGACCCCCTCGCCGGTGATGGCAGCCGGGGAAGGGGGCGTGGAGGGGGAGTCGGGGTGGCGAAGGTGCGGGAGAGCCGGATGGCTCGGGACGGGCGGGGGCCGGTGGCGGGCCGGGTAGGAACCGGCGCGATGTTTCCAGGGAGTTCCGAGGGTGAGTCGAGTGCCGGGGGGAAGAGCGCGATCGGGTCTGGGTGGGGACCGCCGGGGGGGGCGGTCCTGGCGTGCGTCTCCGGTTGCCCGGGGTTGGGCGGGGGGGTTCACCCTGATCGAGATTCTCATCGTCATGGCCATTGTCGGCATCATGGCTCTCTTCGCGGTGCCGGCGATGCGGGGGATCATTCTCGACCAGAGATTGAAGGCGGCCGCGAATGAGCTTCACCTGAGCCTGTTTTTGGCCCGTTCGGAGGCGGTGAAACGCAACACCGGGGTCACCGTTGCGGCGACTGGTGGCGACTGGGCGGATGGTTGGTCGGTGACGGTGACCTCTGGAGGGGCTCTTCTCCGGGCTGCGGATGCCCTGAACGGGGTCACTGTCACCGCGCCGGCCTCGTCGCTGGAGTTCGGTCGGGATGGTCGGGCCTCGGTGACGGGGTCGATCCAGCTGGTGGCGACGGGAGAGGATTCGGTTTCCATGCGGTGCATCGATCTGACTCTTGCGGGGATGCCCACGACCGCGGTCGACACCGATGGCGACAGCAGCAACGGGTGCAACTGATGTCCGGCTCGGGGACCATGGGCGGGTTTTCTCTCCTCGAGGTGATGTTGACCTTGATGATCGTCACCTTCGGTATCCTTGGTATTGCCAATCTCCAGGCCAAGGCGCAGCTTGCGCAGCTGGATGCCTATCAGCGGGCTCAGGCGCTGATGACCATGAGTGATATCGTCGATCGGCTCCTGCTGAATCGTTCCACCGCCTCCTGCTTTGCTTTCACCGACGATACGGCTGTGGGGACCCCTTACATCGGAACCGATGGCGCGAACCATCTGGGGACGCCGGTCTGCACGGTCGGGGACGCCGCCCTCAATGCCATGGCTGTCGATGCCATCGACGATTTCGATGAGTTGTTGAAGGGGGCAGTGGAGACCAAGGATGGCGGCAATGTCGGGGCGATGGTCGGGGCGCGCGCCTGCATCAGCTACGATTCGGCGACGGAGCTGACGACAACGGGTGGGGCGCTCCTGGACGGCACCGGGGAGTACACCATTGCCGTGGTTTGGCAGGGGCAGGGGGATTCCGCCCCCTCCACGGCCTCCAATTGTGCGTATGGCCTTTATGGGGCTGAGACCAAACGGCGGGTGGTGACCACCAAGGTTCGGCTGGCCCACTTGAGCTGATGGTCCGTTGCCATCGGGGTTGGGTTGTCCGTGGGGGGGCCGGGGAATTGCCCCGATGGTCGGGACTGGGTGAAATGGGACAAGGGCCGGGGTGATTCTGGGCGATGCCCGGCCGGAGGGTGGCAAGATGCCTGAATGGGGCCGACCGGACCGGGGAAGGGAGCCCGGATGCCCTCCCGCGCAGGCGAACGGGGGGGAATCGTCGTCCGCAGGCGCGGGGGGGGGAGCGGTCTGGATCCCTGTCTCCGGTCCTGGGGAGGGGGTGGCCGCTGCGGGGTTTTCGCTGGTGGAACTCCTGGTGGCCATGACCATCGGGATCGGCCTGCTCCTCGGGATGGTGGTCTCCTTTTCCAATGCCAGCCGCAGCCAGAAGGAACTCGATCAGGCCGGGCAGTTGATCGAGAACGGGCGATACGCGGTGGATCTCCTCTATGACGACATCCGCCATGCCGGATACTATGGCCACTGGCAGGGTACGGACTCGCTGCCCGCCTCCCTGCCCGATCCCTGCGAGACGGCGCTGCCAGCCGATATCGAGGCGGGGATGGCCTTTCCGGTGCAGGGGTATGACGCCGGGGCGGCGGATACCTATCCCAATCTGACCGGTGTCGTCGGCTGCAATCCCACCTGGTTGCCGCAGACGAATCTCAGTGCCGGTTCCGATATCATCGCGATCCGGCGAGCGGATACGGTTCTTCTTTCCGGTTCGCCGACGGCGGGGGAGGTCTATCTTCAGGCCAACACGACCTCGGCGGATATCCAGATCGGGGTTGCGGGCACCGACATCACCGTGCTGACGGCCGATGCCCTGCCGGTCACCCTGACCAAGGTGGACGGGACCACCCCCGCGGATATCCGCAAGTTCCACACGCGGGTCTATTTTGTTGCCCCCTGCCGGGATGGCAGCGGCACCGGGGGGGTGTGTCTTTCGGGGGATGACACCATTCCGACCCTGAAGAGGCTGGAATTGACCGCCTCCGGTGGGGTGACGGCGCTGAGCCTGGTGCCATTGATCGAGGGGGTCGAGTATCTCAACCTCTCCTATGGGATCGACAACAGTCCGACCGATGTCGACGAGGCCACCGGTCTGGTCGGGGACGGGGTCCCCGACACCTACAGCGATGCCCCCGCTCTGGGGGAGTGGCCGTCGGTGGTCTCGGTCAAGGTCTGGATGCTGGTGCGCAACCTGAAGAGTTCCCGGGGGCACGTCGACGACAAGGGTTACCTGCTGGGCGGTCCGGGTGGATTGGCCATCGCTGCGATCGGTGACGGCTATCGTCGCCATGTCTTCGGCAACGAGGTCCGGCTGATCAATGCCTCCGGGAGAAGGGAGCGCCTGGAATGAGCGGTTCACGCGGGTTTTCTGGCGCCCGACGCTCCGAGGCGGGCGCGGTGATTCTCCTGATGGGTCTGGCGATCCTGGTGATCATGACCCTGTTTGCCTTGTCGTCGATGAATATCGCCACCACCGATTTCAAGATTATCGGCAACATGCAGATGCAGCGGCAGATCGAGGCGGCGGCGCAGCAGGCCATCGAGCAAGTGATCAGCGATGCCGACAATTTCGGGACCGCTGCGGTTGGCAAGAGTCTTGATGTGGATGGTTTCACGGTCACGACCTCGAAGCCGGTCTGCATCGGTTCGGGCAGCGTCAGCGGCTTCAGTGCGGCCTGGGGGATGTCGCCGGAGGATAATATCTGGGAGTTCAAGGCGACGGTCCAGGATGCTTCTTCCGGGGCCAATGCGGTGATCTGGCAGGGGATCCGGATGCGAATGCTGGCGGGGAACTGTAGCTGATCCGGGGAGTTGCGGGAGACCTTGCCTGCCCGGAGGTATGGTTGTCCCGGCCTCGGAGGGGGGGTGCGTCGGTTTCTCGTCCGGCTGGGGTCTGGTCGGGTTTTTTCCTTCAACCAAGGAGTGACCAAAGCCATGCGGTGTTTCAAGTGGTCTTTCCTGGTGGTGTTTCTTGTCGCTTTTTTGGCCTGGCTGCCCGATCGGGGGCTGGCGGAATTCGACCCGGTCAATGACGATACCGATATTTTCCTGACGAATCCCGAAGCAGACCTGTCTCGTCCCAACGTATTGGTCATTCTGGACAATACGGCGAACTGGAACCAGGCGTTTGTCAATGAAAAGAGCGCCCTGGTTTCAGTGATCAACAATCTTGGAAGTAGTTTCAATGTTGGTTGGATGATGATGGCGGAGACCGGCGGTGGTAACGATAATGTCGATGGTGCCTATGTCCGCTTTGCCATGCGACAGATGAACGATACCAATCGTCCTGTTCTTTCTTCCATGGTCAATGGGCTTGATCAATTGGGTGACAAGGGTAATAATAACACCGTTGCCTTGGCCATGATGGAGGCTTATCGGTATTATTCCGGACTGGCTTCGTGGGCGAGTTATGGCAAGGTCAAGACCGATTATACCGGCAATACCACGAACAACTCGGCGGCCTATCTTGGGGAGAATGCCCTTCCGGAATCGCCGACCGCGACCTCGTTGTATTCCCGACCTGTGAGTGCGGGTTGTGCCAAGAATTTCATCATCTATATCAGTAACGGTCCGGCCAACGAGAATGCCAGCGCCCTGAGGATTTCCGAGGACGCCCTGGCGTCTCTGACAGGGGTGTCGCCTCCGAGCAGCATCAGCATCTCTCCGAACGGTCAGCAGGGCAACTGGGGGGACGAGTGGGCGCGATACCTGGCGACCTCCAGCGTCAAGGCCTACACCTACACGGTCGAGGTGGATCCGGGTACCAGTGGCCAGGGGCCGGCCATGACCGCCCTGATGAAGAGTGTGGCCAACAGTGGCCAGGGGCGTTACTTCTCGGTTTCGAGCGGCAATGGCGGGGTGGCGATCGTCAATGCCTTGAACGAGATCTTCCAGGAGATCCAGGCGGTCAACAGCGTCTTTGCGGCGACCACCCTGCCGGTGAGCGTCAATGTGCGCGGGACCAATCTGAACCAGGTTTATGTGGGGGTTTTTCGCCCCGATGCGCAGAAATTGCCGCGCTGGTACGGGAACCTCAAGTGTTACAAACTCGGATTCGAGGCGGCGACCGAGGATCTCTTTCTGGCCGATGCCAATGGGGAGAAGGCGGAAAACGCCACGACCGGCTTCATCAATCCCTCTTCCCCGAGCTTTTGGACCGCCGGGTCCAGTTTCTGGAGTTTCCGCTCTGCCGAGGAGAATGGTTCCGGCGGCAGTTCCGATCATCCTGACGGCGATCTGGTGGAGAAGGGGGCGGTCGCGCAGATGGTGCGCACGGAGTATGGCAGCTCCCAGACGGGGCGCAAGCTCTATACCTGCACGGGGGATTGCCTTGCGACGCCCGGGGCCTCTCTGACCCCGACCGAGTACGCCTTTGATACCACCAACACTGCCATCACCGCCACCAACCTGGCGCTGGACTCGAAGCAGCTCACTTCTCTGAGCGCTTCGGTGCGACAGACGCTGACGGCTTTGGCCGACGTGCGGACGATCTCCTCGCTTTCGACGGCGACCGGCGGGGTCTCGGTGACCTCCCTGAACAACGGTTCGGTTTCCCGGTCGATCACTTCTTTGGGCACGTCCCAGAGTCGGACGATCAGTGCCATGACCAATGGCGCCGTCACCAAGGCCATCGGCAGCCTCAGCCGTCCGTCGAACGGGTTGGCCAGGGCGGTGGTCAGAAGCCACGGTTATGCCAGCGGTCAGTCGGTGATCGTGGAGGGGGCCGGATGCAATACGCGCTTTGTCGGTACGTTTACCATCACTGTGACCGATGCCAACACCTTCGAGTACCCGATTGCCAACGGCAGCGCTTCGACCTGCACCTCGGCAACTGTGACGACCACCTCGACGATTGTGACCGCCACTGCTACGGCACATGGATTCACCACGGGGCAGACGGTTGTCCTGGCCGGGGTGACCCCGACCAGTTACAACGGCGCCTATGCGATCACCCGGATCGATGACAACACCTTTTCCTTTGTGACCGCCTCTTCTCTGGCGACTCCCACTGTTTTTGGGACGGCGACCGGCAAGACGACCACGGCCACGGCGGTGACTGGCGTGGCCCACGGTTTCGTTGTCGGTAATACCGTGACCATAGCCGGGGCCACCCCTGCGGAGTACAACGGGGCGAGGGTCGTCGTCTCCGTGCCGAGCGCGACCTCCTTCACCTACACGTTGACCTCGGGTCTGGAGGCTGCGTCGGGAACCATGACCGCGACCTATGGTTCGACCCTGGTGACGGCGACGACGGCGTCGGCCCATGGGTTCGTCGGCGGGGATTCGGTGACGATCAACGGGGGATCTCCGGGCGGGTACAACGGGACGTTCCCGGTTACTGTGCTGAGCGCGACGTCTTTCGCCTATACCACGGCGAGTGTCCTTGCGGCCAACAGCGGGACCGCGATGACTGCTTCCAAGGGGACTTCCACCACTGCCCTGGCGGTCTCGGAGGGTCACGGTCTGGTGGTTGGGGATGCCATCACCGTTTCCGGGGCGACTCCCGATGGCTACAATGGCAGTTTTCTGGTGGTGAGCGTTCCAGACGGCAACAGCTTCACCTACACCCTGGGTTCCGCGCTTGCGGCGGCGACCGGGAGCATCACCGCACGTCTCACCGTGCCGACGGCGATCGCGACTCTGACCGGCCATGGATATACGACGGGCCAGAGCGTGACCGTGAGCGGGGCCACCCCCGGCGCCTTCAATGGCACCTACACGATTCAGGTCACCGATACCGGCCATTTCCGTTATGCGCTGGCCTCTTCTCCGCAGACGGCGGCAAGCGGCATTCTCACCGCCGCGACTGCCGGGACCACGGCGCGGGCGACGGCGACGGCGCACGGTTTTGCCGATGGGGCGACGGTGACGATCAGCGGCGCCTCTCCCGAGGCGTTCAACCGGAATGTGGCCATCACCTGGGTCGATGGGAACACCTTCACCTACCCCCTGCTTTCGGCCCAGACCGAGGCGACGGGGGCCTCGATCTACGCCGCCCTGGCCACGGGCAGTGGAACGGGTGAACGGGAGAGTCTGATCCAGTGGGTCCGTGGCCAGGACAATTTCGAGGATGAGAACGCCGACACCCTGTCGACCGATGTCCGGGCCTCGATCCATGGTGATGTTTTGCATTCGAAGCCGGCGGTGGTCAATTACAATCGTTTCGGTGACGACAACGACGTCTACGTCTTCTATGGCAGTAACGACGGCATATTCCGGGCGGTCAAGGGGGGGTTTGACAGCGAAGCGGGCGAGCCCTCTCCGGGACATGAGGCCTGGGGTTTCATTCCGGAGGAGTTCTTTGGTCGCTTCAAGCGGTTGCGGGACAACTCCCCGATCATCTCTTCCGGCAACAAGAAGCCCTATTTTGCCGATGGTCCCATCGGTGTCTACACCAAGGACGTCGATGGGGACGGAGTCATCGAGTCCGACCAGGGAGACCTGGTTTATCTCTATGTTGCCATGCGCCGCGGCGGCAGAGTTATCTACGCCCTGGATGTCAGCGATCCGCGCAGTCCGAAATTTCTCTGGCGGATCGGCAATACCACCTCGGGGTTCTCCGAGTTGGGCTACACCTGGTCGGAGCCCAAGGTGGTCGAGAGACTGAATGCCACCGATGGCCCGGTGCTGATCTTCGGCGCGGGTTATGATCCGACGGTGGGCGATGTCGATCCCTCGACGGTGACCGGGCTCACGACGCTTGAGGCCGACACGCCGGATACCGTGCGTTTCGCGACCACCGGGGCGTCCTATGACAGCAGCATGGGGCGGGGCATATTCGTCGTCGATGCCCTGACCGGGGAGCCGATCTGGCAGGCTGGTCCCGGGCGTGCGGCGGGCGATACGGGGACCCACGTCTATCACACGGTGGCGTCGATGCTGTACGCCATTCCCAGTGATGTGACGGTGATCAGTCACAAGGGGGGGACGCTCAAGGATCGGGTCTATGTCGGGGATACGGTCGGCAATCTCTGGAGGCTTGACCTTGCGGACGCCACGCCCGCCAACTGGAAGGTTACGCTCCTGGCCTCGATCAGTGATCTCTCCTCGCCGGCGACCTCCCTGCGGCGATTTCTTTATGCCCCCGATGTGGTTTACGCCTCAGGTTACGACGCCGTTCTGATTGGCAGCGGCGACCGGGAACACCCCTTCGATACCGGTGTCGTCAACCGGATGTACATGTTCAAGGATACCGCCACGGGGACGAGCGCCTACGAAGATGACGGGGTGACACGGATCCAGAGCGCCATCTACGAGCCCGAACTTTTCGATGCGACCTCGAACTGTATCCAGGACGAGTCCGCCTGTGCGGCCGGGGTCACCTCTGCGGAGGCGACCGCTGGGCTGGCGTCGATGAGCGGCTGGTATGTCACCCTGGGGACGGGCGAGAAGGTGGTGGGCAATGCGATCACCTTGAACTCGATCGTCTTTTTCAACACCAATCAGCCCTCTGCGGCTGCCGACCCGGGGGTTTGCGCCAACGATCTGGGGATTGCCCGGGCCTACCAGATTTATTTCACCGATGCCACCGTCGCTGCGGATCGGGATGCCGACGCGGAGAAGACGCGCACCGATCGTTCGGTGATCCACCCCGGGGGTGGATTCCTGCCGCCGCCGACGCCGGTGATGGTGGAGCTGGAGGGGGGCATCAAGACCGGGGTGATATCCGGGGTGCGGGTGGACGAGGCCCCGGGGATTCCGTTGGACAGCCGGATCCGGGTCTTTTGGTACAAGGAGAGGGATTGATGGGCCAGGCGCAGTTTGCTCTGCTCAAGACGCGGCGGTTTCTGCCGCTGTTTTTGACCCAG
>JADGCL010000086.1 GCA_015229005.1 Magnetococcales bacterium | reverse complement strand
ATGCTGGTTCAACGCGGGGTTACGGCGCAAGGGCCGGCGATCCTCTTCGAATACGATCCTACCCGGTCGGAGGAACTCCCCAAACGAGTGTTGGACGGCTTCAAAGGGCTCCTGCAAACCGATGCCTACGTCGCCTATCTGGGCGACAGTCGGTTCCATGCGCAATAGATCCGGCGTCTGCGGTTTCAATCCGCGCCCCCGCACGGGGGGCGACCGCCCGGCCATGTAGGCCGATTGCACGTTGACTCGGTTTCAATCCGCGCCCCCGCACGGGGGGCGACCACTGTGGCCGGGGCGATGAAGGCGGATCTCCTGTTTCAATCCGCGCCCCCGCACGGGGGGCGACGGTGTCGTTCAGCCCCGGGCGGTCTCTTTTCGGCGTTTCAATCCGCGCCCCCGCACGGGGGGCGACGCGGAGGCAACAGATTGTGCCTCACCATGATTTCGTTTCAATCCGCGCCCCCGCACGGGGGGCGACTCCCCCAGTAATGCTGCTCCTGCCGGTCCACTGTTGTTTCAATCCGCGCCCCCGCACGGGGGGCGACGACGCTGAGCGAGTTTGCTGTGCGCCACGGTCGCGTTTCAATCCGCGCCCCCGCACGGGGGGCGACCCCCGTTTCCGCCGCGATGCGACCCAGGACGGCGGTTTCAATCCGCGCCCCCGCACGGGGGGCGACCCCCCAAGGCCGTCGCGCCGGTCCGGGGTGGCGGTGTTTCAATCCGCGCCCCCGCACGGGGGGCGACCGCTTGGCCTCGGCCCAAGCGGTGAGGTGGGACAAGTTTCAATCCGCGCCCCCGCACGGGGGGCGACCTCCCATGACATGCCACCTCGGACAGAGTGCGGTAGTTTCAATCCGCGCCCCCGCACGGGGGGCGACGGTCGGTGTTTCGCGAGGGCTGGTTCCAACGGGCGTTTCAATCCGCGCCCCCGCACGGGGGGCGACGGGCCAAGCTCCAGGGGGTCAACCTCCAGGACGCGTTTCAATCCGCGCCCCCGCACGGGGGGCGACCGCAGCGGCTCATCGACCTGTGGACCAACCACCAGTTTCAATCCGCGCCCCCGCACGGGGGGCGACATTACAACACAATGCTGGGCAAGGGCACGGAAGCAGTTTCAATCCGCGCCCCCGCACGGGGGGCGACCCGCCGCCGAAACTGGGTGTCCTGCCGAATCCAGACGTTTCAATCCGCGCCCCCGCACGGGGGGCGACCTCCGGTTGACGGATTTGCTAGCATAACATTATGAGTTTCAATCCGCGCCCCCGCACGGGGGGCGACGGGCTTCCATTGGTCATCCCTATGTAGTTTTGGCGTTTCAATCCGCGCCCCCGCACGGGGGGCGACTCGGCAGTCAACGGCAGTTCGACCCGGACTCCAGGTTTCAATCCGCGCCCCCGCACGGGGGGCGACTTTTCTCAGCGCTACGCCCATTGCTCCCTCCCCTTGTTTCAATCCGCGCCCCCGCACGGGGGGCGACTTTTCGGCTCAGATTGTACTTACGGGGGATTCATGTTTCAATCCGCGCCCCCGCACGGGGGGCGACTCGCCGTCTTCGCCGGTCGCCGACACAAGCGGGTGTTTCAATCCGCGCCCCCGCACGGGGGGCGACCCGATGCGGGCGACGCTGTTCCGGGTGCAACTCGTTTCAATCCGCGCCCCCGCACGGGGGGCGACCCGTCGGTTTCCGGCACGACGAACCTCCGGCGATCGTTTCAATCCGCGCCCCCGCACGGGGGGCGACCTGGCGGCGGTGTACCGCCAACCCCAGTTGGTCATGAGTTTCAATCCGCGCCCCCGCACGGGGGGCGACACCCCCAACCCACCGACGCCCCCGACGGTGAGAAGTTTCAATCCGCGCCCCCGCACGGGGGGCGACTCTTGGCCTTTGCGTGATGCGGGGGGCCGCGAAGTTTCAATCCGCGCCCCCGCACGGGGGGCGACGTCCCGGAGGTTGGCGCCCCGGAGGTCAGCATCAAGTTTCAATCCGCGCCCCCGCACGGGGGGCGACCCCTGAAGGTCCGACTGCCAAAGGTCGGCACCGCGTTTCAATCCGCGCCCCCGCACGGGGGGCGACCGTCCTTTTTCTGTAAGCTCTTGATCCGGTTAAGGTTTCAATCCGCGCCCCCGCACGGGGGGCGACACCGGATGCGGATTCGCCCGAGCGGTGCGGGGAGTTTCAATCCGCGCCCCCGCACGGGGGGCGACCGCCCACCAAGGCACCCCGGCGGGGGTGTGCCCGGTTTCAATCCGCGCCCCCGCACGGGGGGCGACCTCCCAGCGGCCCGAGGGGTAGTCTGTCGTCTCGACGTTTCAATCCGCGCCCCCGCACGGGGGGCGACCTGGCATCGCAGGCAAAGGCTGAATGAACTGTATGTTTCAATCCGCGCCCCCGCACGGGGGGCGACCTCCCTCAACGTCCCCCCAGTACGACCCGTCGATCCGTTTCAATCCGCGCCCCCGCACGGGGGGCGACCGGCGCCCGGCACAAGGCCGCCGGCGTAGGTGACGTTTCAATCCGCGCCCCCGCACGGGGGGCGACGCAGCGCGTCAGACCCCCCTGGTGATCGACTGCGTTTCAATCCGCGCCCCCGCACGGGGGGCGACCACTGCCGTGGTCCTTGAGAAAAAGAAGGAGATGTTTCAATCCGCGCCCCCGCACGGGGGGCGACGCGGGTAATGGCCTCGGCGGACGGCGGACCGAGGCGTTTCAATCCGCGCCCCCGCACGGGGGGCGACCAGTTGGCTGGAGATTGATGGCCTGTCGCGGCAAGTTTCAATCCGCGCCCCCGCACGGGGGGCGACCGGTGGAGGTCGTGGCCGGCACTGCCGTCCACGGGTTTCAATCCGCGCCCCCGCACGGGGGGCGACCGGGTTGACGCTGTATTGGCCCGAACCGGACTAAAGTTTCAATCCGCGCCCCCGCACGGGGGGCGACCGGCACAGCATAACGATACGCTCTTGTGCCTGGATGTTTCAATCCGCGCCCCCGCACGGGGGGCGACTTGTCCGCCCCTTTTCAATTGAGGGTATACCCAATGTTTCAATCCGCGCCCCCGCACGGGGGGCGACCTGAGTCGCCCTCCAGTGGACCATCCAAATCGACGTTTCAATCCGCGCCCCCGCACGGGGGGCGACTCCACGGGGCCAGACTGGTGACGGCTTCAGAGCCTGTTTCAATCCGCGCCCCCGCACGGGGGGCGACGATCCAATTGGCGACGTTGGCCACCAGGAGGAAGAGTTTCAATCCGCGCCCCCGCACGGGGGGCGACCTGGCGATAGCCCTGGTGACCGCCAAGTCCAGCGGGTTTCAATCCGCGCCCCCGCACGGGGGGCGACGCACGGCCTACCTGGTCGGGCGATGGGGGGGAGTGTTTCAATCCGCGCCCCCGCACGGGGGGCGACGCAGGATTGAACAGGGGCTTGTGATCGGGACCAAGTTTCAATCCGCGCCCCCGCACGGGGGGCGACCGCCGCTTTCGCCCGAGGAGAGAGAGGCCGGGCTGTTTCAATCCGCGCCCCCGCACGGGGGGCGACCCCTCCGGATCGAGGCCATCCAACCGCACGTCAAGTTTCAATCCGCGCCCCCGCACGGGGGGCGACTTTGCCGGTCCTCTGTACGTCAGTCTTCAGGGCGCGTTTCAATCCGCGCCCCCGCACGGGGGGCGACAACCCCGGCGGTGGCGGCTTTGGTGGCCGTCCGCAGTTTCAATCCGCGCCCCCGCACGGGGGGCGACATTTTGACATAGACCTTTTCTGAAGGCCCATGAAGTTTCAATCCGCGCCCCCGCACGGGGGGCGACGATCGGGACTGACAAGTTAGCGGAGACAATGACATGTTTCAATCCGCGCCCCCGCACGGGGGGCGACGCGGGATGGAGGCGGTGGTTGCATGTTTCGATCAGTTTCAATCCGCGCCCCCGCACGGGGGGCGACTGCAACAGATGCAGTGATTAACACTATGCTTCGCGTTTCAATCCGCGCCCCCGCACGGGGGGCGACCCAGGGAGATACCCACTCCGGCAGGGAACAGGAAGTTTCAATCCGCGCCCCCGCACGGGGGGCGACCATGACCTAGGTGATGCAAATGCAGGATCTTGTGTTTCAATCCGCGCCCCCGCACGGGGGGCGACGTCCAAGCTGTTGATGCCCAAGTTGTTGCAATGTCGTTTCAATCCGCGCCCCCGCACGGGGGGCGACGGCGCGATTATGAAGGCCGCGATGAATTATATGGCGTTTCAATCCGCGCCCCCGCACGGGGGGCGACCCCCCAGTAATGCTGCTCCTGCCGGTCCACTAAAGTTTCAATCCGCGCCCCCGCACGGGGGGCGACGGGCTGGAGCCGCCCCAAAGGCGGGGGTTTTCCGGTTTCAATCCGCGCCCCCGCACGGGGGGCGACTTTTGGGGTGATAGCAATCATGTAACTTACTCCGTTTCAATCCGCGCCCCCGCACGGGGGGCGACAAGGTTAAATGAACTGTATGAAGCGTCTGTATAAGTTTCAATCCGCGCCCCCGCACGGGGGGCGACGACAGCCACACTATCCGACAAGGAGGTTTCACGCGGTTTCAATCCGCGCCCCCGCACGGGGGGCGACGATTGCCGGGCAAATGTAAATAGTATTTAAA
The DNA here is from genome assembly GCA_015229005.1 of Magnetococcales bacterium. Lineage (GTDB taxonomy): Bacteria > Pseudomonadota > Magnetococcia > Magnetococcales > JADGCL01 > JADGCL01. The sequence continues at coordinate 6,454 of JADGCL010000086.1, read as the reverse complement.
AATGTTTCAATCCGCGCCCCCGCACGGGGGGCGACTATCCCCAGAGGGGATGTTCTTAGTGACAATGGCGTTTCAATCCGCGCCCCCGCACGGGGGGCGACTGGTCCATGGTTGATCGGGACTGACAAGTTAACAGTTTCAATCCGCGCCCCCGCACGGGGGGCGACTTGATGCGACAAATGAGGCTGGTCGGGCATTAGAGTTTCAATCCGCGCCCCCGCACGGGGGGCGACGGTCGGCATTGTATACGGACCCGGCAAGTTAGGAGTTTCAATCCGCGCCCCCGCACGGGGGGCGACCCAGCAGAGCCTGGTAGTGTATTACTAATCGATGTTTCAATCCGCGCCCCCGCACGGGGGGCGACGTAATCATCCAAAACACCAATCACAGATGCAGCAGTTTCAATCCGCGCCCCCGCACGGGGGGCGACACACACGTTGGTTGATCGGGACTGACAACGCGACGTTTCAATCCGCGCCCCCGCACGGGGGGCGACACAAAGGATCAATATTGTGAGTGTTGAGATATTTGTTTCAATCCGCGCCCCCGCACGGGGGGCGACCTGTTTCCTCGATCCCTCTATCTAGTGATGCGTCGTTTCAATCCGCGCCCCCGCACGGGGGGCGACACTGATCAACGGGCACATCATCATCCAACGTCATAAGTTTCAATCCGCGCCCCCGCACGGGGGGCGACTCAATTGGTACCTTTCCCCAATTCCAAGCAAGGGTTTCAATCCGCGCCCCCGCACGGGGGGCGACTGTGCATCCTTCAACGATGCAAGCATTTTTTTTGCGTTTCAATCCGCGCCCCCGCACGGGGGGCGACGCTGTCCATAATTTCACAATCCGGGCCTGGACGGTTTCAATCCGCGCCCCCGCACGGGGGGCGACAACCGGCTGATTTATTGGGTATACCATCAATTTTGTTTCAATCCGCGCCCCCGCACGGGGGGCGACACATGCGATGGATGTTGTATCAACATATATCAGTGTTTCAATCCGCGCCCCCGCACGGGGGGCGACTGTTTTTCTTCCCTCACCATACTTAGTTATGCTTTGTTTCAATCCGCGCCCCCGCACGGGGGGCGACTTGATGCCTTGCACCAATCTAATGGCGTCATCGATGTTTCAATCCGCGCCCCCGCACGGGGGGCGACATTTTACCTGGAGTGTTTTTGCGAAACAAAACAGTTTCAATCCGCGCCCCCGCACGGGGGGCGACTATTTTTTCGTCAATTTTTCATGGTCCATCAGAAGTTTCAATCCGCGCCCCCGCACGGGGGGCGACGCAACACCTAGGTCATGGCATCACCTTTCGAAAGTTTCAATCCGCGCCCCCGCACGGGGGGCGACACCAGCAGAGCCTGGTAGTGTATTACTGATCGACGTTTCAATCCGCGCCCCCGCACGGGGGGCGACATAGGCAGCGCAACGCGGCGCTGGGCTTGTTGCCGGTTTCAATCCGCGCCCCCGCACGGGGGGCGACCGCCACATGGCTGGGACATATCACTGGCGTCGACATGTTTCAATCCGCGCCCCCGCACGGGGGGCGACCGGCACGGGACCCGGGCTGTACGAGCTGTCATACGCGTTTCAATCCGCGCCCCCGCACGGGGGGCGACTTCCGGACCGTGGTGGCGGATGAATCGGATTACCTGTTTCAATCCGCGCCCCCGCACGGGGGGCGACAGCCATCCCCCCCGCCATCAACCAACCAACGAGTGTTTCAATCCGCGCCCCCGCACGGGGGGCGACTCCAACACATTCAAAATACTCAACAAGTCTATCAGGTTTCAATCCGCGCCCCCGCACGGGGGGCGACTGATGCCTTGAGCCAATTTGATAGCGCCATCGATGTTTCAATCCGCGCCCCCGCACGGGGGGCGACTAGTTCTGATCCCCCCCCTTATGGCAGATTAGATGTTTCAATCCGCGCCCCCGCACGGGGGGCGACTGGCGGCAATCGAAACGGGGCGTCGGGAGATGTCCGTTTCAATCCGCGCCCCCGCACGGGGGGCGACGCGATGGCTTTTTCAGCCATCCAAAGGTCGATCAGGTTTCAATCCGCGCCCCCGCACGGGGGGCGACAGGTCCCGGTACAGCTTGGCCAAGGTGGCACCCGGGTTTCAATCCGCGCCCCCGCACGGGGGGCGACTCGACGATGGGGCGGGAGACGACGGGATCCGCCTCGTTTCAATCCGCGCCCCCGCACGGGGGGCGACGCTCCCGAGTTGACCGACCGACGGCCTTGATTCCGTTTCAATCCGCGCCCCCGCACGGGGGGCGACGCGTCTATCCGCCAAACGGTTTTTTCCTTAGGTTCGTTTCAATCCGCGCCCCCGCACTGGGGGCGACACCTCAACACCAGGGAGCTGGTGACCGATCAAGCCGTTTCAATCCGCGCCCCCGCACGGGGGGCGACCCAACCGGCACCTCGCGGCAATCAGGGGTGGAGAGTTTCAATCCGCGCCCCCGCACGGGGGGCGACGGTGACACCTCGTTGGCCCAGACCCAGGCAACATGTTTCAATCCGCGCCCCCGCACGGGGGGCGACTCGCTCCAGGTGGACCCGTCCCAGGTTTGTTGAGTGTTTCAATCCGCGCCCCCGCACGGGGGGCGACACGAGGGCAAGCGGGACACGGGATTGCGGCTGCTGTTTCAATCCGCGCCCCCGCACGGGGGGCGACGACGGGGACTATATATTGTGCAGCGATTGCTTGGTTTCAATCCGCGCCCCCGCACGGGGGGCGACCCGGCGGGGGTGCGCCCAGACCCACCGTGCCAAGGGTTTCAATCCGCGCCCCCGCACGGGGGGCGACGCGGCGGTGTACCGCCAACCCCAGCCTGTCATGAGTTTCAATCCGCGCCCCCGCACGGGGGGCGACCTCCCAGCGGCCGGAGGGATATTTTGTTGTTTCGATGTTTCAATCCGCGCCCCCGCACGGGGGGCGACAAGGGTACGCGGAAAAAGGGCGGTCCGATCCCGGGTTTCAATCCGCGCCCCCGCACGGGGGGCGACCCAGCCGACGAGTCGGGCGGTCCGGAGCAAGCGGTTTCAATCCGTGCCCCCGCACGGGGGGCGACACGTCGGGCGCTCCATCCAGCGGATGCCAGCCTCAGTTTCAATCCGCGCCCCCGCACGGGGGGCGACCTCCCAGCGGCCGGAGGGATATTTTGTTGTTTCGATGTTTCAATCCGCGCCCCCGCACGGGGGGCGACAAGGGTACGCGGAAAAAGGGCGGTCCGATCCCGGGTTTCAATCCGCGCCCCCGCACGGGGGGCGACCCAGCCGACGAGTCGGGCGGTCCGGAGCAAGCGGTTTCAATCCGTGCCCCCGCACGGGGGGCGACACGTCGGGCGCTCCATCCAGCGGATGCCAGCCTCAGTTTCAATCCGCGCCCCCGCACGGGGGGCGACAACGCCACCCCCAACCCACAGCCACCCCCGCCGGTTTCAATCCGCGCCCCCGCACGGGGGGCGACACATTCTCGCCGGCATCGCGCCGATCACTCCCGGTTTCAATCCGCGCCCCCGCACGGGGGGCGACGCGGCGGTGTACCGCCAACCCCAGTTGGTCATAAGTTTCAATCCGCGCCCCCGCACGGGGGGCGACGGGGGTGACAAGTTGGAGGAGGGTATGATGGACGTTTCAATCCGCGCCCCCGCACGGGGGGCGACGGTATGACGGATTCGATCGTGACCTCCCGTTCCCGTTTCAATCCGCGCCCCCGCACGGGGGGCGACGCGGGATCCTCGAGAGCCCGTTCCACCAGGGCGTTTCAATCCGCGCCCCCGCACGGGGGGCGACTCTCCGGGTCCGGGGTAAGGTAGGTCTCGTACCCGTTTCAATCCGCGCCCCCGCACGGGGGGCGACTTTTCGTACCCCCTCCTTTGATCAGCCCCACTTCGGTTTCAATCCGCGCCCCCGCACGGGGGGCGACTGGCCTTTGCGTGATGCGGGCGACTGCGACGAGGTTTCAATCCGCGCCCCCGCACGGGGGGCGACGATTTCACCCATTACGCTCTCCCCTACAGCTCCGTTTCAATCCGCGCCCCCGCACGGGGGGCGACACCGGACTGGCGACCGGCCCGCACAGCTTGGAGAGTTTCAATCCGCGCCCCCGCACGGGGGGCGACCGGACCCCACCGGCGAGCGCCGCCTCCGCGACGCGTTTCAATCCGCGCCCCCGCACGGGGGGCGACCGGCGCAGCGGGCCGGCGCCGCCCATGGGCTGACCGTTTCAATCCGCGCCCCCGCACGGGGGGCGACTCAAGTTGATTCCGTTCAACGTCACCATCCCCGCCGTTTCAATCCGCGCCCCCGCACGGGGGGCGACCCAAGTCTCTGAGACTTGCCACCCCCAGCCGGAGTTTCAATCCGCGCCCCCGCACGGGGGGCGACGCCGTTTCTGACAACAGAGGAGGCCAGCTGTGAAGTTTCAATCCGCGCCCCCGCACGGGGGGCGACAGTGGGGACGTCACATGTTGGCCCGCCAGATTAACGTTTCAATCCGCGCCCCCGCACGGGGGGCGACTCCCATCGACCCGAGGGGTATTTTGTCGTCTCGACGTTTCAATCCGCGCCCCCGCACGGGGGGCGACCATTGCTGCACCTTCTACTTTTTGAGGATAGAGCGTTTCAATCCGCGCCCCCGCACGGGGGGCGACACCGCTCCCTCCTATTAATAATGTTATAGGATCAGGTTTCAATCCGCGCCCCCGCACGGGGGGCGACGCGTTGATGCAACAAATGATGTGGTAATTGCGTTGTTTCAATCCGCGCCCCCGCACGGGGGGCGACATGAGGTCCGTGTATATACACCCCCTGTCGTGTGTTTCAATCCGCGCCCCCGCACGGGGGGCGACATTCTGACACTCAAGGCAAAGAGTGTTTTTTCAAGTTTCAATCCGCGCCCCCGCACGGGGGGCGACCGCATCGTTGAAGGATGCGCATGCGACAATATCTGTTTCAATCCGCGCCCCCGCACGGGGGGCGACTGCGCCACAGCCCAGGTTCGCCCGAGGCCACCGAAGTTTCAATCCGCGCCCCCGCACGGGGGGCGACCTGGTGTTGCTCGGCCCAGGCGGTGAGGTGGGCCAGGTTTCAATCCGCGCCCCCGCACGGGGGGCGACCGTTTCCTGCGACGAGCGCGAGGCTGCGGCGAGGTTTCAATCCGCGCCCCCGCACGGGGGGCGACACGGCTGGACTTGCGTGAGAGGGGGTGACGCGATGTTTCAATCCGCGCCCCCGCACGGGGGGCGACTCGCCCTGGCCGGGGAGGATGACGCCACGCCGGACGTTTCAATCCGCGCCCCCGCACGGGGGGCGACCATCGGCAGGCGGGTCGCCTACCATCTGTATCGGGTTTCAATCCGCGCCCCCGCACGGGGGGCGACTGATACCTTGCGCCAATCTGATCGCGTCGACGATGTTTCAATCCGCACCCCCGCACGGGGGGCGACTCCGCCGGTTCCTTAATTGCAGGTTCCAGCAAATAGTTTCAATCCGCGCCCCCGCACGGGGGGCGACCCTCTATCTAGTGATGCGTCAAAATCCACATACTGTTTCAATCCGCGCCCCCGCACGGGGGGCGACGACAGCGGATGCGGAATTGTTGCCGGAGTTGGTCGTTTCAATCCGCGCCCCCGCACGGGGGGCGACCAGTTCTGATCCCCCCCCTTATGGCAGATTAGATGTTTCAATCCGCGCCCCCGCACGGGGGGCGACTTGATACCTTGCGCCAATCTGATCGCGTCGACGATGTTTCAATCCGCGCCCCCGCACGGGGGGCGACGAATTGGCAAGTCATCAATTGCAAGACAATTCGCAGTTTCAATCCGCGCCCCCGCACGGGGGGCGACGTCAATTGGTACCTTTCACCAATTCCAAGTAACGGTTTCAATCCGCGCCCCCGCACGGGGGGCGACCCACCAAGCCCCACGTCTCTTCATCGGGCGGGGTGTTTCAATCCGCGCCCCCGCACGGGGGGCGACAGCGGGGCCTCGATCACGATGGTCTGATAACTTTTGGTTTCAATCCGCGCCCCCGCACGGGGGGCGACCATCAAGCCGTGCCAGGCACCCGTCGAGGCGTTCCGTTTCAATCCGCGCCCCCGCACGGGGGGCGACGGCGGCGTTGGTCTCCTGCTGGGCTGCGTGACGTGGTTTCAATCCGCGCCCCCGCACGGGGGGCGACCGCGGACCTCCGGGGCGCGGACCTTCAGGGCGCGTTTCAATCCGCGCCCCCGCACGGGGGGCGACAATCTGGGAAGACTGGGCTACAGATATCCCCTACGTTTCAATCCGCGCCCCCGCACGGGGGGCGACGTCCTCGTCTTTGCACGGTGCGATACGGTCGAGAGTTTCAATCCGCGCCCCCGCACGGGGGGCGACTTTTGGGGTTTGGACGGGTACGGACCCAAGGCGAGTTTCAATCCGCGCCCCCGCACGGG
>JADGCL010000085.1 GCA_015229005.1 Magnetococcales bacterium | reverse complement strand
GGGGGGGGGGGGGGGGGGGGGGGGGGGGGGGGGGGGGGGGGGGGGGGGGGGGGAGTATACGGCGGAACGGATAATGTAGTCAATGGTATTTATTCGGAAGCTTGCGAAAATTTCAGCAGGCTGGTCGATGAAATTCAGGTTTATCAGGAAAAGCTGGAATCGCAGAACACGGAACTCCGCCGCGCCCAGGAGGAACTCCGGGCGGTCGGCGACCACTATGCCGCCCTCTACGACCACTCGCCTGCCGGTTATGTGACGCTCGACGGGAGCGGTCGCATCCGGAACGCCAATCTTACGCTGGCCGATATGCTCGGGACAAGGCGGGAGTCTCTCCTCGGTTCGTCCCTTGCCCGCCTCGCCGAGGTGGGGTCGGGTGCGACTCTGGCGGGGTTCGTCGAGGCCATTCTCGCGACGGGCGAACGGCAGGTTTGTGATTTGCCGTTGCGGCGAGAGGATGGTTCCGGGTTCGTCGGGATGTTGGAGGGGGTGATCGAGAGGGGTGGGGCGGCCCTGTCCGAACCGGGGCGGGTGCTGGTTCATGTCAGCGACATCACCGGACGCAAACGCATGGAAGCCGAGTTGCGGGAATCCCGGAAGCAGGCGGAGTTGGCCAACGCGGCCAAGAGCAGCTTCGTCGCCAATGTGAGCCATGAAATTCGCAGTCCGATGAATGCCATCGTCGGCATGACGGATATTCTGCTTTCCGCCGAGGTCGCGGCGGATGATCGCAAGAATTATCTTGGAATCATCATGGATTCGGCATTATCCATGGTGGAGATAATCAATGATATTCTTGACATTTCCAAGATCGAATCGGGCAGCTTCGTCCTCGAAAGCGTTCCCTTCGACCTGCATGGTCGGGTGGAGGAGGCCTGCGAGGCCATGGCGTTCAAGGCGGCGCAAAAGGGACTCGAACTCATCTGCCGGATACCGATCGCCCTGCCGACGACGGTCATCGGCGATCCCTTGCGGCTGCGTCAGGTGTTGGTCAACCTGATCGGCAATGCGATAAAGTTCACTGAAAGAGGGTCCGTTTTCGTCGAAGTGGCCTCGGCTTCGCTCTCCCGGGTCGATCCGGGGATCGTCAGTCTGCGTTTTTCGGTGACCGATACCGGGATAGGCATTCCTGCGGATAAATGTGAGCTGGTATTCGAGAAATTCTGTCAGGCGGACGCCTCCATCTCGCGTCGGTTCGGTGGGACTGGTCTGGGATTGTCCTTGTGCCGGGAGATGGTGCACCTGATGGGGGGGAGTATTGGGCTGAGGAGTGTGGAGGGGGAGGGCAGTCGGTTCGATTTTGTGCTGCCCCTCGGGGTGGAGTCGGGGCGAGCTCTCGTGGAGGATCGTCGGGGGGGGGAGCGGCGGAGCGGGCGCGAGTCCTGTTCGGTCGATCTTCCGGGGGTCCGCGTGCTGGTCGGCTACTGCCATCCCGATGGTCGGCGGGTGACGCGGGAAATCCTCGCCGAGGCGGGCGCCGCAGTCACGGAAGTGGCCGATCCGGAGGCCCTCCGGGGAGAGCTTCGCGGCGGTGGACAGGGGGGGGTCACATTCGATCTGGTTGTCCTGGACGAGCATCTTCTTGGGATGGACGGGGCCGGCGGCAGGGGATTGATGGAGGCGCTGTCCGGTCACGGGCCGGTCCTGGTGCTGGTCTCGGTTGCCGCGTCTGTCCGGGATTCCCGATGGGAGGCCTGGTTGGGAGCTTTTGCCACCTTGACGAAGCCGCTGCGGCGCTTCCGCCTGCTCGAATGCGTCCGTCGCCTGTTGGGGCGGGCGGTCCGGGAGGAGACCGGTCCCGGGGCCTCATGCCGCCGGGATCAGCTCCTGCCGTTGCGGATTCTCCTGGTCGACGACCTCGAATCGAACCGTCGACTGGCGGCGGTCATCCTCGAGCGGGCCGGCCATCGCCTCGTCATGGCTTGTCACGGGGGGGAGGCGCTGGACTATCTTCGTCCCGGGAAACTGCGTATCGACCTGGTGTTGATGGACCTGCAGATGCCGGTCATGGACGGTTTCGAGACCACCCGGAGGATTCGCCACTCCGCCCCGGGGGAGATCGACGATCCGTCGGTTCCCATCGTCGTCGTGACCGCCAATCCGACGACGGCGATCATCCGCCGTTGTCGGCAGGCGGCCATGGATGGATTTTTGGCCAAACCCTATCGTGCGGATGAACTGTTGGCGGCCATCGATCCTTTCGTGCAGCGCCGATCGCTGGGCCGAGGTGCGTCGTTGCCGTCATTCTCGCCGGCGCCGGCGGTCACCCCCGACGGATCCCCTCCGTCACAGGTGTTTTCCTCATCTCTCCCTTCCCCTTCTCCCCGCTTCTCTTCCTCTTCCCCTTCCTCCTCTTCCCCTCTCCTGTCCCCTTCGTCCTCCGTGCCGAAGGATCCTTTTCCTGTGCCCTCACTGGCCGCTCCTTCCCTGGGACCGGGGGAGGGTGATCCCGATGCGGTTCGCGACTGGCGCGGCGACTTTCTTGTCCGGTGGCCTTCCCTCGTCACGGAACTCTGGCGGGTACTGGAGGCGAGAAACCTGACCTTGACCCTGGATCGTCTCGATGCCGTGCGTGACCTGGCGCACAAGATCGGGGCCGACCGGTTGGCTTCGCAGGCGCTGCGCCTCAGAGGCGGGGTCGAGCTGGGTGACTGGTCGCATGTCGCTTCGACCAGGCCGAAGCTGGAGGGCGCCTTGCGCCAGGCGGTCTGGGACGTCGGGATGGCCGTCGTGCGTGGCAGTTCGCCGATGAATGGGCTGTCGCCCGTCGGGGATGGCGGGCCGGACGCGGCGGCCACTCCGGACGGCGCTGGTCCGGGTTGAAACGGTCCGGGTCGATGGTTCCCGGGTCGGTTGGGTGGGGTCCCGGTCGTGCCACGGGTGACCCCTGACGGTTTCGCCATCGCTCTCCTTCCTGCCGCTGCGTTCGGGTTGTGGCTTGGTGGTGCCTGTCGGGGCGCCGGTCATGGCGTCGGGAGTTTCCGGGGGTCGGACGGATCGACACGTTGCGGCGGCAAATGCTTGTCCTGGTGGCGGCAAATGCTTGTCTCGGGGGACGGGACGATATAATCTGCCAAGCTGCCCCTGGGCTCAGGGGGGATGACACTCGTAAACCTCGCAAGGAGCTGGATGACATGCCCAATACCCCGGACGCCGGACTCGAGCAGTGGCGCAAAGCGGCCGAGAAGGCCATGAAAGGCAAGCCCGTGGATTCTCTCAACCGGGAGACTCCCGAGGGGGTGACGATCAAACCCCTCTATACGGCCAAGGATCTCGAAGGGCTGGACAATCTGGACTCGATGCCGGGGTTGGCGCCGTTCATCCGGGGACCCTATCCGACGATGTACACGGTCCGCCCCTGGACCGTCCGTCAGTACGCCGGGTTTTCGACGGCCGAGGCCTCCAATGCCTTCTATCGGCGGACCCTCGCCGCCGGCGGTCAGGGCGTCTCGGTGGCCTTCGATCTCGCGACCCATCGTGGCTATGACTCCGATCACCCGCGGGTCACCGGCGATGTCGGCAAGGCCGGGGTGGCGGTGGACTCCGTCGAGGACATGAAGGTCCTCTTCAACGGCATCCCCCTCGACCAGATCTCGGTCTCGATGACGATGAACGGCGCCGTCCTGCCGATCCTCGCGGGCTACGTGGTGGCCGCCGAGGAGCAGGGGGTGAAGCAGGCCGACCTCAAGGGCACCATCCAGAACGATATTCTCAAAGAGTTCATGGTGCGCAACACCTACATCTACCCGCCGGCCCCCTCCATCCGCATCGTCGGCGACATCATCGAGTATGCCTCGGCCAACATGCCGGGTTACAACACGGTCTCGATCTCGGGCTACCATCTCCAGGAAGCCGGCGCCAACGCCTCCCTGGAGTTGGCGCTGACGCTGGCCAACGGCAAGACCTATGTCGAGACGGCCATCGCCCGCGGTCTGGGAGTGGACAAGTTCGCCGGGCGGCTGTCGTTCTTCTTCGGCATCGGCATGGATTTCCACATGGAGATCGCCAAACTCCGGGCGGCGCGCCTCCTGTGGAACGAGATCATGAGCGGCTTCAACCCGAAGAACGCCACCTCGTGCATGCTGCGCACCCACTGCCAGACCTCCGGCTGGTCGCTGACCTCGCAGGATCCCTACAACAACGTCATCCGGACGACGGTCGAGGCGATGGCGGCGGTCTTCGGCGGCACCCAGTCGCTGCACACCAACGCCCTGGACGAGGCGATCGCCCTGCCCTCGGAGTTTTCCGCCCGCATCGCCCGCAATACGCAGTTGATCCTCCAGGAAGAGACCCACATCACCAACGTCGTCGATCCCTGGGCGGGCTCCTATTTCATGGAGAGTCTGACCCACGCCCTGGCCAACGAGGCCCGCGCCATCATGAAGGATGTGGCCGAACAGGGGGGGATGATCCGGGCGTTGGAGACCGGTCTGGTCAAGCGGCGGATTGACGAGTCGGCGGCGCGGCGGCAGGCGCGGATCGACATGGGGGTCGAGACGATCGTCGGGGTCAACAAGTACAAGCCCTCCTCCGAAGAGAAGCTGGATCTCCTCAAGGTGGACAACGCCGCCGTCCGGGAGTCCCAGGTCCAGCGTCTGGCCCAGATTCGCAAGAGTCGCAACCAGGCCGCGGTGGACGAGGCCCTCCAGGCGATCACCAAGGCCTGCGCCGACAATTCCGGCAATCTCCTGGATCTGAGCATCAAGGCGGTCCGGGCGCGGGCGACGGTGGGCGAAATCTCCGACGCCATCGAGAAGGTGACCGGTCGGCATCGGTCGGACACCTCGACCGTGACCGGGGTCTACGGCAAGGTCTGGGAGGCGAATCCGGCCTGGATCGCGCTGCGTGGGGATGTCGAAGCCTTTGCCAAGGAGAAGGGGCGTCGCCCGCGGATCCTGGTGGTGAAGATGGGTCAGGACGGGCACGATCGCGGCGCCAAGGTGGTGGCGGCGGCCTTTGCCGACATCGGTTTCGACGTCGACCTGGGACCCCTCTTCCAGACCCCCGACGAGGCCTGCCGTCAGGCCATCGACAACGACGTGCATGTGGTTGGCGTCTCGTCGCTGGCGGGGGCGCATACGACCCTGGTCCCCGAGCTGATCCAGAAGCTCCGGGCGGCGGGGGCCAAGGATGTGGTGGTGGTGGCCGGCGGGGTGATCCCCGAGCCCGACTACGACGACCTCTTCAAGGCTGGGGTGGCGGCGGTCTTCGGTCCGGGCACCTCGATCGTCGACGCGGCCAAGAAGGTGTTGGCGGCGATCCGGGCGAAGGCGTAGCCGGAGCCGGTTGTCCATGGGCGTTCTGGAGGCCGATTTCTATATCCGGGGCATCCTGGCCTCGGATCGGCGGGTTTTGGCCAAGGCGATCACCCTCCTGGAAAGTACCCGTCCGGAGGATCAGGAGCTGGCCTGGCGGGTCCAGGAGGGGATCCTGCCCCACAGCGGCGGGGCGATGCGCATCGGTATCAGCGGCGCTCCCGGGGCGGGGAAGAGTACCTTCATCGAGGCCTTCGGGATGTATCTGATCGGCCAGGGCCGCCGGGTGGCGGTCCTGGCCATCGATCCCTCCTCGAAGCGGTCCGGGGGGAGCATTCTCGGGGACAAGACGCGGATGCTCCAGTTGGCGACCCACGACCGGGCCTTCATCCGCCCGAGTCCGACGGGAGATGCCCTCGGAGGGGTGGCGCGGAAGACCCGCCAGACGATCCCCCTCCTGGAGGCCGCCGGTTACGATCCGATCATCGTCGAGACGGTCGGCGTCGGTCAGAGCGAGACCATGGCGGCGAGCATGGTCGATTTTTTCACCTTGATCACCACCCCCAACGCCGGGGACGATCTTCAGGGGATCAAGCGTGGCATCATGGAGCTGGTGCATGCCATCCTGGTCAACAAGGCCGACGGGGCCTTCGAGGAGCAGGCCAAGACGGCGCGGCACATCCTCGTCAGGGCGCTGGAGTTGATGCACCCGCCGGTACCCGGCTGGAAGGTATCGGTCGAGACGGTGAGTTCCCTCAGGGAGGAGGGGATCGGTCGCTACTGGGAGATGGTCGAGGCGTTCCGGGGCGAGATGGTCGGCTCCGGGCAGTTGGCGGCGGAGCGCCGTCGCCAGGCGCGTGACTGGATGTGGGAGATGGTGGAGGAGGAGCTGAAGCGCCGGTTCATCACCAACCACCAGGTCAGCGCACTTCTTCCCGGCCTGGAACAGGCCGTTATCGGGGGGGCGGTGCCGCCGGTCGTCGCCGCCTCGCAACTGCTCGATGCCCACTTCGGGGCGAGTCGCAACCTGGGAGCACGGTAGGGCGCCATGCAAGAGATTCTCAGCAAACTGCAAGACCTGCGCATCGAGGCCCGTCTTGGCGGTGGTCAAAAGCGCATCGATTCCCAGCACGCCCGCGGCAAACTGACGTCGCGGGAGCGGATCGAACTCTTCCTCGATGAAGGCTCGTTCGAGGAACTCGACATGTTCGTCACCCATCGCTGCGAAGAGTTCGGGATGGGGGGCAAGCGGATCGCGGGCGATGGGGTGGTGATCGGTCACGGCACCGTCAACGGTCGCAAGGTATTTGTTTTTTCGCAGGATTTCACGGTTTACGGCGGGTCTCTCTCGGAGACCAACGCCACCAAGATCTGCAAGATCATGGATCATGCCCTGAAGGTTGGGGCGCCGGTGGTGGGGATCAACGACTCCGGCGGGGCGCGGATCCAGGAAGGGGTTGGGTCGCTCGCGGGCTACGCGGAGGTGTTCCAGCGCAACGTCATGTCGAGCGGGGTGATCCCGCAGATCTCGGCGATCATGGGTCCCTGCGCGGGCGGTGCGGTCTACTCGCCGGCGCTGACGGACTTCATCATGATGGTGAAGGATGTCTCCTACATGTTCCTCACCGGGCCTGAGGTGGTCAAGACGGTGACCCACGAGGAGGTGACCTTCGAGGAGTTGGGCGGGGCGATGACCCACTCGACGAAATCGGGGGTGGCGGACTTCGCCTTCGACAGCGACCTGGTGTTGATCCGGCAGCTGCGCCGGCTGGTGACCTTCCTTCCCTCCAACAATCGCGAGCCGGCGCCGATCTATGCGACCGGGGATGACCCGGATCGGCTCGATGCGTCGCTCAATTTTCTCGTCCCGGACGATGCCAACAAGCCCTATGACATGAAGGAGCTGGTCGTCAAGGTGGTCGACAACAGCGATTTCATGGAGGTCCAGGCCGGTTATGCGGCGAACATCATCGTCGGTTTTGCCCGGATGCACGGGCAGACGGTGGGGGTCGTGGCCAACCAGCCGATGGTTCTGGCGGGGTGCCTGGACATCGATTCCTCGGTCAAGGCGGCGCGTTTCGTGCGGTTCTGCGATTGCTTCAACATTCCGATCCTGACCTTCGTGGATGTCCCGGGTTTTCTTCCCGGCAAGCGCCAGGAGCTGGGGGGCATCATCAAGCACGGGGCGAAGCTCCTCTTCGCCTATGCCGAGTGTACGGTGCCGAAGATCACGGTCATCATCCGCAAGGCCTACGGCGGCGCCTATGACGTGATGAGTTCCAAGCACCTCAGGGGGGATCTGAACTATGCTTGGCCGAACGCGGAGATCGCCGTGATGGGTCCGAAAGGGGCGGCGGAGATCATCTTCCGCAACGAGATCCGCGATGCCGCCGATCCCGAGGCCGCTCTCCAGGAGAAGACCCAGGAGTACGCCAAGACCTTCGCCAACCCGTTCATCGCCGCGCAGAGGGGCTTCATCGACGACGTGATCATGCCCTCCGCGACGCGCAAGCGCATCATCCAGGGGCTGGGGATGCTGAAGGGGAAGGTTCTCACCAACCCATGGAAGAAGCACGCCAACATTCCGCTTTGAGGCCACAGGGATTGCCATGAAAAAGATCCTCATTGCCAACCGCGGGGAAATCGCCTGCCGGGTGATGCGCACGGCCCGACGGATGGGTATCCGGACGGTTGCCGTCTACTCCGAGGCCGACAGGGAGGCGCTCCACGTCCGGAGCGCCGATGAGGCCTATCCCATCGGCCCCTCGCCCTCGGCCAAATCCTACCTGGTCGTGGAGAACATCGTCCGCGCCATCGAGCAGTCGGGGGCGGACGCGGTGCATCCGGGGTATGGGTTTCTCTCGGAGAACACCAACTTTTGTCGGATATTGCAGGAACGGGGGGTGACCTTCATCGGCCCGGACCCGCACGCCATCACGGCGATGGGGGACAAGATCGCCTCCAAGCGGCTGGCCGCGGAATCGGGGGTCAACACCATCCCCGGGCATTCGGGAGAGGTGGAGAACGCCGACGAGGCGGTGCGGATCGCCCGCGAGATCGGCTATCCGGTGATGATCAAGGCCTCCGCCGGGGGCGGCGGCAAGGGGATGCGGATCGCCCGCAACGACGACGAGGCGCGTTCCGGCTGGAGTTCCGCCACCAAGGAGGGGCTTTCCTACTTTGGCGACGCCCGGGTCCTCATGGAGAAGTATATCGAGAGTCCCCGGCATATCGAGATCCAGTTGATCGGCGACCGCCACGGCAATGTCCTCTATCTCAACGAGCGGGAGTGTTCCATCCAGCGGCGCCACCAGAAGGTGATCGAGGAGGCCCCCTCCTCCTTCCTCGACCCGGCGACCCGGGCGGCCATGGGGCAGCAGGCGGTGGCCCTGGGCAAGGCTGTGAATTATGTCTCCGCCGGGACGGTCGAGTTCGTCGTCGGCCCGGACAAGAAGTTCTACTTCCTGGAGATGAACACCCGCCTGCAGGTGGAGCATCCGGTCACCGAGATGACGACCGGGCTCGACCTGGTGGAATTGATGATCCGGGTGGCTCGCGGTGAGCCGCTGCCGCTCAAGCAGGAGGAGGTGCCGCTCCGGGGTTGGGCGATGGAGTCGCGGATCTATGCGGAGGATCCCTATCGCAACAATCTGCCTTCGGTTGGGCGCCTGGTTCATTATCGTCCCCCCGTGGCCGAGAACGTGCGGGTGGACACCGGGGTCTTCGAGGGGGGAGAGGTTTCGATCTTCTACGATCCGATGATTGCCAAGCTCATCACCTACGGCAAGGATCGCGCCGAGGCGATCCAGCGGATGCGCGAGGCGTTGGATGGCTATCTGATCGAGGGACCTCGGCATAACATCGATTTTCTCAATGCCCTCTACCGGCATCCCCGGTTCCTCTCCGGCAACATCACCACCAAGTTCATCGAGGAGGAGTACCCCGACGGGTTCCAGGGGGTGCCGATCTCGCAGGAGGATCGCGAGCTTTTCGCGGCGACGGCGGCGGCCATCGAGCAAAAGGAGTTGGGGATCTTTCAGGATACGCCGAAGCGTCAGGTCCTGGTGGTGACGGTTGACGGCGAGGCGGTGCCTTTGACCATCGGTCACAATCCCGGCTCGAATCTGGTCTGCATCGCCGAGGAGCGGACCATCGAGATGGCGGACAATTATCGCCCCGGTGACCGGATGGTTTCGGTGCATGTTTCCGGGATGCTGCATACTTTCCAGGTGCAGCGTCTGCCGGAGGGGTATCTTCTGACCAAGGGCGGCACCCGGGCGACGGTGATCATCCGCACCCCCAAGTCTTTCAAGTGGTCGTTGCGCCTGCCCAAGCGCAAGCCCAAGGATACCTCCAACATGCTGACCTCGCCGATGCCGGGTCTGGTGTTGCAGGTGTTGGTGACCGAGGGGCAGACGGTCCCGGCGGGGGAGATTCTCTGCATCCTGGAGGCCATGAAGATGGAGAACGTCATGCGGGCCGAGAAGGATGTGGTGGTCAAGACGTTGCACGTCGAGCCTGGCGATACCGTCGAGGCCGATGCGCCGTTGATGGAGTTCGTGAAGGAGGAAGGGGAGGAATAGTTGCCGGTGATGCAATCCAATCCAGTGGTCCAAGGGGGACCGGTGGGGGCCTGAAAGGATAAGCGAAGATGATCGGAAAACTGAATCATGTGGCCATTGCGGTGCCTGACCTGGAGGCGGCGGTGGCCTGCTATCGGGATGTTCTGGGAGCCGATGTCAGCGCCCCGAAGGATATTCCCGAGCATGGGGTGACCACGGTTTTCGTCCATTTGCCCAACACGACGGTTGAGTTCGTGCGGCCTCTGGGGGACAAGAGCCCGATTGCGGGATTTCTGGAGAAGAATCCCTCCGGCGGCATGCACCACATCTGCTATGAGGTGACCGATATCGAAGCGGCGGTGAAGGTATTGGCGGCGAAGGGGATGCGGGTGTTGAATCCCAAGCCGAAGATCGGGGCCCATGGCAATCCCGTGGTCTTCTTGCATCCCAAGGATTTTCTGGGGGTGTTGACCGAGCTGGAGCAGGTTCCTGCCTGATTGTTGTGGCGGGACCTTGCTGCGCGGGTAGCGGACGTAGTGATGCGATGGCGGGGAGGGACTCCTTCCCGCCATCGCTTTTTGGCCCTCCCCAAGCAACAGTCCTGGTGCGACAATGGACGGCGGAAGTGGATTCTGGTCGATTTGGAGGAATGATGCCCTCACTCCTGTCACACCCTGCCATTCCTCTCGCCCTGGGGTTGGGGCTTGGCCGGGGGTTGATACCGCCGCGAATGTTGGTGGCCGGCATTCTCTTTTCGGTTCTGCCCGATCTGGACCTGCTGTTTGGCTACGTGGGATGGGCGGAGACCGGGATTTTTGCCCATCGCGGTTTCACCCATGCCATGATTGTGGCCTGGGCGGTGGCGGTCTTCTTTGCCGGGTTTGCGCGCTATCTTCACGGCTCCATCGTGACGGCTTTCTGGCTTCTCTTTCTCTCCATGGGGAGTCATGGAGTCCTTGATGCCATGACCAATGGTGGCGCCGCCGTGGCCCTGGCGTGGCCGTTTTCGCAGGAGCGTCTGTTTTTTTCCTTCCGCCCGATCGAGGCGATTCCGCAAGATTTTTCGCTTCTTCTGTCCGAAAAAGGGCTGGAGGTCATGGCTTCCGAGCTGCTCTGGGTCTGGCTGCCGGTGCTGGTGGCGGCGCTTCTGTTGCGGCTCCTGGTGCGCCCCGGGTCTCGTCGCCGGTTGGCCGGGGGCGGGACTGCTTCCTGAGGGTCGTTCAGGCGTGAACGGCGGCCCCCTGTCCGATATCGAAGAAGTCGACGGTTTCCGCCAATTCGCTGGCCTTGGATCTCAAGATATCGGCCCCGGCCGACATCTCCTCGGCGGTGCCGGCGTTTTGCTGAATGATGCCGTCCAGGGATTGGATGGCCTGGTTGATCTGCCCGGTTCCCTGTTCCTGTTCGGTACTGGAGGCTGAAATCTCGTCGATCAACTCGGCCGTCCGCCCGATGTCCGGGATGAGTGTGGTGAGCATCCCTCCGGCCTTTTCGGCCAGGGAGACCCCGTGCGCGGCGAGGGTGGTGATCTCTCCGGCGGATCCTTGGGAGCGTTCGGCCAGTTTGCGGACCTCGGCGGCGACGACGGCGAAACCCTTGCCGTGTTCTCCGGCGCGGGCCGCCTCGATGGCGGCATTCAGGGCCAGGAGATTCGTCTGCCGGGCGATCTCCTCGATGATGCCGATCTTCTGGGCGATTTCGCGAATGGCCCGGACCGACTCCTGGACGGCCTCACCGCACTCGGTGGCATCCCGGGAGACCTTCCGCGAGATCTGGTTGGTCTGGCGGGAGAGTTCGGTGTTGGTGCCGATCCGGGAACTCATCTCCCCCATGGCGGCGGAAGTCTCCT
>JADGCL010000084.1 GCA_015229005.1 Magnetococcales bacterium | reverse complement strand
GCCCCACGCCTTGCCTGAAGGCCTCCGGAACTCAATTGTGAACAGGCCCTGGGACGAATCCGGATTCGGGGAAGCCCGCCGGATGACGCCTCAGCGCAGGTAGCGTCCCTCGATGGTTTCTTCCTCTCCCCATGGGGCCCAGGCGGACTCTTCGCGGTGGGCTGCGGGGGCGGGGAGCATCGGTCGCCCCCGGTCTTCTCCCCCGCTCAGGCGCCGCTGCTCCGTCAGACACTCCTGACGCAGGGACTCGGCGCCGCGCCGCAGGGTCTCGCGGATGACGGTAGCCCGGTCGACGATCCCCTGGTAGCGCAGGACGGAGAACCTCTCGGCCAGCCCGATCACCTCGTTCAATAACTCCTGGAGGGGGTCGGGGACACGGACCACGAGCTGGTGCATCGTCGGTTTCTGGGGCATCGGGATCTCCTTGGGGTCTGTCGCCTTTTGCAACCGGCCTCTCCGTAGCCGGTCCCTCACCCTATCGGTACCCCCGGGGCGCGGCTTCAGGATTATTTCCGCCCGAAGCCGACGGTAGCTGCCGGAGTGATCCGCTTCTCGCGGTCGAGGGGGCCGGATGCCGGTGCGGGCAGGTGTGCGATCCCATTACTCCAGGGATTCCATTACTTTCTGCCACAATTCGCGGGCACGCGGGGCCTCGACCGAGGAGAGTATCCGCTCCACGTAGGCGTAATCCACCAACCCCTGATCGAGATAGCCCTTTTCGTTCTCGGTCGAGAAGACGATCTCGCCGAGGACCTCCAGCCCGGCGATGATCCCGACCATCCCCGGCCCGCGCGAGAAGGTTTTCGTGCGCGGGACGAAGTAGAGGTGAAAATAACCTTCCCGCCTGGGGTCGGGGGTCCCGATCAGGTTGGCCGAGAGGGAGAGTTTGTCGCGGTAGATGGCCTCCCAGAGGGTCGAGACGCGGACCGCCTGGGCCATGACCTCTTCCCGATTGCCGTGGAAGGCGATGGCGGAAATGGGATAATCGGTGATCAATACCGGCGCCTGGGAGAGGGGACCGCCGTTCTGGACCCCGGCCCTTTTGGCGGCGCTTTCCAAGGGAAAGAGTCCCTGTCCTTCGGGGCGCTTGAAGAACTGGAAATGGAAATGACCGGGGATGGTGGCGCCGGCGCCATCGCCGTTGTAAAAACCGACATAGCCCGGCAAGAGGTCCACCAGATGCAGCAGATCGTGGACGATGGAGCCCATGGAGGAGCGGGGTTCCGCCATTCCGGGTTCGGTCTGGAGCCAGCTTTGCGGGGTGTGGTCGAGGGTGGCGACGGTGACGTGGTTGGGCATCAATGGAAAAGGGTTCATCCAGATCACGTAGGGGCGTTCGGCGTCGTTGTCGGGGATGCGGATCTCGTAGCCGGTTTCGATCCCGCGTTGCTGCCAGCGGATGTTGTCCCGACAGAGAAAACAGCCGCCGTTGATCGAGCGGGAGCCCGGGGGGGGGACCTTGCGCCCGGCGCCGGCGTGGCGCATCGCCCGGCGGGGATTGTACTGGACGATGAAATAGCGGCTCTCGTGGTTGGGATGGATGATCCGGTATTTGATCACCTCCTTGAGGTCGTCCTGGATGAAGCCCCGATCGAACTGCTGCGCCCTGAGGGCATCGATCACCCCGGCGAGCCCTTCTCTGGTGCGGATTTCATCGAGTTTGTCGCCGAGGGCCTCCCATATGGCCTTGAACCGCAGCGCGTTGAAATCGCTCATGCTCTGGATGTGCTGCATCCGGCTGTACCTCCATCGGTATAGAGTGTCCCGTCCGGCATCCTACCCGGGATTGCCGTTTGCGAAAAGCCCCCTGTGGCGGATCGGGCCGGGTCTGCCGTCAGGCGATTCCGCCATGCCCCCAGGCCGATCCCTCATCCTCGTGGGTCGGGGGAGTTGCGGAATATCCCGAGTCGGGATCCGGGGCGACCCAATCTTCTCCTCCTGCCGCAGGGAGGGTGGGGTCGAACACCGTCGGGGAATCGCCCCCGGTCGGTGCCTCTTCCAGGAACATGGCCTGGAAGAGGGGGCCGGAGAGTGGGGACGGAGTCGCGACCGGATCCCCGTCCGTGATCGCACTCGGGGAGAGACCGGAAACGGTCGCGGGGGGGGGTTGGCGGGGGGGGGAATCACCGAGGTCGGCGGGGATCCCGAGAGGAGTCGTGCTGCGGTCGAAGGCAAGCGAGACTTCGGCCATTGTCCGCAGGGAGCCGTCTGCCAGGTGGAGGTTGGCCAGGGCGGTGACGCTGTTGCCGTAGGGGTCGACCTGGTCGACGCTGCTGCCGGCGGTCTCCAGGGCAGTGATGCCGAGATCGGCGAGACCGAACAGTTCATCCCTGGTGGAGACGGCGTCATGATCGAAGTCGCGCCATACCCCGAGGGTCGGGTAGATCGTATCGCTGCCGTCGATACGCCCGTCGGCATTCCCGTCCAGGCCGGCGAGGGCGGCGAGGCTCGATCCGGCCCCGGGGAGGGTGTGTTCGGAGATCACCTCGCCGATATCCTCGATCCGCCCGTCGCCATTCCGGTCGAGGACGAGGAGGCCGTCGCCACCGGCGAACCAGCCGCTGTCATCCCGAAGGCCGTCGCGATCCATGTCGAAGAGGAGCCCCTGGCCCTTGCCGGTCAGGTGGATGCCGTCGCCGTCGAGGTCGAGGATCAGGGGGTCGGTGGCTCCCCCGAGGGAGCAGGCCACCAGGGTGGCGCCGAAGTAATTGACGAAGCCGCCACCTCCGGGAACCGTATCGGTGACGAGGTTGAAGCTGGCCAGGGTCTTGGTGCCGTCGACCGCAAAGCGCAGACCGAAGATGGCCATGTTGTTGGAGTCGACGGAGGCGGTACCGTTGTGGTAGTCCAGATTGTCGACCAGATAGTAGGCCGAGGCCGTCGGGGTGATGACCCCCGCCCAATCCGGAACGGTCGCAATGGCGCTGTTGGACGTGGTGGCGTCGGCGTAGTTGAGGGTGACGTGGAACGAGCCCGGGCCGTTCGTGGAGGCTGCGAAGACGTGGAGATAGGCATACTGGCCGTCGGTGACATCCACGGTGGCGGAGGTGGTGGGGGCGGCGACCTGATAGACGTTCAGGTTGTTGAAGTTGTTGACGGTGGCGAGCAATTCCACAGCGGGGTGCAGGGCGGTGGCGGCATAGAAGCCGTTGTCGGTGAGACCGACCGGGGTGGCGATGCCGTTGGCGACGGCCACCGACTGGGTGATGTAATTGGCGCCCCCCGGACCGGCGGCGTTCTGGGTGGCATCGCCGGAGTTGATCACCACATCGGCGTTGAAGATCGCCGGGAAGGAGACGGGCGTCGGCGGTCCCACGACCGGATAGGCGATGTTCAGGGAGACGTTGGTGACGGGCGAAACCTGGCTGCCGCCGCCTCCGGAGGAGCCGTTGTCGTTGATCGCAACCCCGAGGTTGAGGGTGGTGGTTCCGGGGGCAACGAAGGTCAGATTGCCGATGGCGATGAAGGCGTTGAGGTTGGCGATGGTACCGGTCAAAGTCAGGGAGGTGGCGGTGCCGCCGACGGTGACTCCTCCCCCCGGGGGGGCGACGAGGGTGCCGCTGCCGACGGTGAAGGTGGCGGTCTCGTTGCCGGCGCCGCCGTCGACGTCGGCGAAGCTGATCCCGGTCACGGGGGAGCCGACCCCCTGGGCGACGGTGATGGAGGCCGGCGCGGCGATGGTGGGGAGGTCGTTGGCCGGGGAGAGGTTGAAGGTCACCGTGTTGGGGGTTGGATCGAGGTCGACGCCGCCATTGGCGGTGCCGCTACTGTCCTGGACCTGGAAAGTGAAAGCATCGGCGGCATTGCCGGTGGCGTTGAGGACCGGGAGGTAGACAAGCGAGCCAATATTGGCCAGGGGGGCCACTCCGCCGACCCCGAGGGGGGTCCCGTTCAGGGTGAGGGTCCCGCTCGGGGCGCTGGCGATGCGGACGCCGGAGAGGGCCGATCCCGGATTCTGGAAGATGACCCTGACGGTGGTGTTGGCGGCGACGACGTCACGCCAGCCGTCGCCGTCGACATCGACCACCTGGAGATTGAAAGCACCGGTGGTGCCGATCTGCTCGCGGTAGGTAAAGGTTCCGTCACCGTTGCCGGAGAGTGAATGGATGGAGCCATTGCTCTCGGAGAGAACGAGATCCGCCTTGCCGTCGTTGTTGAGATCGCCGATCCCGACCCCGATGAGGCTCACCGTCGAGGCGGCGGCGACGGCGTACTCCGTTGCCGCCTGCAGACCGGTGGCGCTCCCCAGGGAGACGAAGTACTTCCCGGCGTTGCTGGCGCTCGCGAAGACCACATCGGTATACCCGTCGTTATTGAGATCGCCGCTGGCGATGTCATAACCGTTGGCGGTAAGGTTGGGACCGGCGACGACGCTCGCAAAGCCGCCGACGCCATCGCCGTAATAGATTTCGGTCGTGACGGCCCCCTGACGATTGACGACGATATCCGGATTGCTGTCGCCGTTGAAATCACCGACCTCGGCCTTGTAGGGATAGACCGAGACGCCGGTATATTTCGTCACCGTGAAAGTCGGGGCGGCGGCGCCGACGGTGGTGTTGAGGGCATATGCCAGATATTGATCCCCGGTCCAGATGATATCCTCGCGCCCATCCTTGTTCAGGTCGGCGTGGACGGCATCCTGTCCGTACATGGCGACGGTGTTTCCAGAGTAGCCGTAGATATTGTTGACGTAGCCGAAGGTTCCGCCACTGAATTGATAGACGTTGTTGGGACTGGTGATCGTCCCGTTGGGGCCGGCGGTGATGAAGTCCAGAGTGCCGTTGTTGTTGAGGTCGACGAGGTCGGCTCCGTAGTTGCCGCCACCGCCACCGTAGGGGGATCCATGGGGAACGATGGTGGTCGTGAAGGTGCGTGCCGCCGTCTGCTTGATGAAGGCGAGGTCGCCATTGCTGTTGGCGCCGGAAACGAGATCCATCCGTCCGTCGGCGTCGACGTCGCCGGCGAGGGCCTCGTAGGCCATGGTGATGCCGCCGCCGGGATCGACGGTGGTCCAGGTGGACGGGGCGGCGTCGAGGGGGTCGGTGAAGCCGAAGTCGACGGGGGTAAAACGCCAGGGGGTGTCCTCTCTCAGGCCGATGACCTTGTTCAGACCCGCTGGGGCGTTGTTGACGGCGCCGCCACCGCCTCCGGCGGCGGCGACGGTGACGGCAATGGTCCGGGTCACGGTCTGGGAACCGCCACCGCCGCTGTTGCCCAGGTCGTCCGCCGACAGGGTGATGGTGTCATTGCCGATGAAACCGGGATTGTTCCGGTAGACCAGAGGCAGGAGGGCGGCGCCGAGACTGGCCAGGTTGCCGGAAAAGGTCATGGTCGCGTCGGCGGTGCCGTCGCCGGCGGTGAAAGTGAGACCGGCGAGGGAGGCAAGGGTCAGGGCGCCATTGGTCGCCGAGAGGGTGACCCGGAGGGGGTTCGGACCACTGTCGAGGTCGGCGAGGGTCGTTCCGCCGATGGTCAGATTGACGTTGTCCGTGGCCGTCTGGGCCCCGGTCACGCTCATGGTCGGGGCGTCGTTGACAGGGGTGACATCGAAGGTGATCGTGTCCGGGGTCGGGTCGAGATCGATTCCGCCGTTGGCGATGCCTCCACTATCACGGACCTGGAACGTCATCGTCGCATAGCCACTCCCGGCAGCATTGGCGGCAGGGGTGAAGACCAGGGTGTTGAGATTGGCGACGGGGATTTCGCTCCCGGGGGCGACGGCGGCTCCGCCCAGGAGGAGCGTGCCCGCTGCGGGGAGGGAGACGATACGCACCGAGGCGAGGGTGTGCGCCGGTGAGTTGCCGGGGTCGCTGAAACCGAAATTGGAGACAGGGACGGCAAAGTTGAAGCTCCCGTCCTCGCTCAGGGTGATGGTGGTGTTGGCCCCCGATGGGGCGACGTTGACGACACCTCCTCCTCCTCCTCCCGGTGGATTGATGGTGATGCCGAGGGTGTCGGTGTCCGTTCGCGGGCCGCCACCGCCGGAGTTGCCCAGGTCACTGGTAGTGATCGTGACCCCGTCGGCGCCGGTGAAACCGGTGTTGCCCAGATAGGTCAGTGTCCCGAGGGCAGCGTTGATGGCGGCCTTGCTCCCGGAAAAGGTCATGCTCGCGTCGGCGGCACCGTCGCCCGTGGTGAAGGTCAGGCCGGTCAACTGGGCCAGGGTCAGGACTCCGTGTGCCGCCGCCAGGGTGATCTGCATGGGATTGCCCAGGTCGTCGATGTCGGTGATCCCCAGGCCGGTGATGACGAGGTTGGTCTCCTGGGTACCGGTTTGGGGCGGTGGCAGTGTGTTGACCGGGGGGTCGTTGACCGGGAGGATGTCGATGGCCAGGTTTCTGCTGATCGGATCGAGATTGATGCCGCCGTTGGCCGTCGAACCGCTGTCCCGCACCTGAAAGCCGAAACTGGTGAAGGCGTTGCCGCTGACGTTCGGTGGCGGTGTGTAGACGAGGTTGCCGAGATTGCCGACCGCGACCTCCGTCGTCCCGGCCACGACCGGGGCGCCGTTGAAGGTGAGGGTGCCCGCCAGGGGCAGGGAGGCGATGCGGACGGCCGCCAGAAGGTCGGCCTGAGGATCTCCAGGGTCGGTGAAAGGGAAGTGGACGGCAGTGAAGACGAGGGACCCGTCCTCGTTGACACTGACCGTCGTGTTGCTGCCGACCGGGGCATGGCTCCCTGCCGTCGCCTGGGGGGGGGCGCCGCCAGCCTGAACGACCGTGATCGGCAGCAGGCGGGTGTTGTTCTTCGGACCGTCCGGTCCGGTGTTGCCCAGGTCGTTGGCGAAGAGGGTGAGGGTGTCGCTGCCGGCGAATCCCGCGTCTCCCTGGAAGGTCAGCGACGCCAGCGAGGCGTTGAGGTTGGCCGTCGATCCCTGCAAAACCATCTGCCGGCTGTTGTTGCTCCCGCCGGTTACGACTACGCCATTCTGGAGCGTCAGGTTGAGGATCCCGTTCGCCACCCCCAGCGAGAGGGATATCGGCAGGTTGCCCGCGTCCGGGTCCTGGACGGTTATGTTCGGGATGAGCTGCTGGATCCCGGTGTTGACCGATAAACTGCCCGGGAGGAGGATGTTCGGCGGCTGGTTGACGGGGGTGACGGTGCCCGTCGGAGGGGGCGGCGGTGGCGGCAGGGTTCCGGCAGTCGGCTCGGTCGGTGGCGGAGCGACGTAACCTTGAGGAGGGGGCAGCACCCCGGGAAGTGGCTCGCCGATGGGTTGAATTCCGCCGACGGGCTGGATTCCGCCGACGGGCTGGATTCCGCCGACGGGCTGGAGTGCGCCGATGGGCTGGAGTCCGCCGACGGGCTGGAGTCCGCCGATGGGCTGGAGTCCGCCGATGGGCTGGAGTTCGCCTACGGGCTGGAGTCCGACGTCGGGTTGGAAAGTGCTGGCGAGTGGTTGCCCCCCCATGAGTGGTTGCCCCGCAAGGGGCTGCGGCTCTCCCATGAGTGGTTGCCCTGCAGGGGGCTGCTGCCCCCCCATGAGTGGTTGCCCTGCAAAAGGCTGCTGCCCCCCCATGAGTGGTTGCCCTGCAAGGGGCTGCTGCCCCCCCATGAGTGGTTGCCCTCCCATGGGCGGCTGCCCACCCATGAGCGGTTGCCCTGCGAGGGGAGGTTGTCCCCCCGCTGGCGGTTGCCCTCCCATGGGCGGCTGCCCTCCCATGGGCGGTTGCCCCGCAAGGAGCGGCTGCCCTCCCATGGGCGGTTGCCCCGCAAGGAGCGGCTGTCCCCCTGCCGGCGGCTGTCCTCCCATGGGCGGTTGCCCTCCCATGGGCGGCTGCCCTCCCATGGGCGGTTGCCCCGCAAGGAGCGGTTGTCCCCCTGCCGGCGGCTGTCCTCCCATGGGCGGTAGCCCTCCGGGGAAAGTCGCTCCCATGGGAGGCTGTCCCCCGGGGAAGGGCGCCCCCATGGGCTGACCGGAGAAAACCGGCGCGGGACCTGCCTGCGGCGGGGTCTGGGTGAATCCCTGCGGCGGCGGGACGAAGGCGGCCATCTGCTGGTTGTGGTTGGCGAAGGCGGCTCCGTCGGCGGCATTCATGGCCTGGTCGACCCGCTGCCCCTGGGCCAGGGCATGGCCCAGGGTGGCGGTCACCTGTGGGGAGGCGAGGGCGGGATTGCCGGCCCTCCAGCCTTGCAGGGCGTTGACATCACCTCGGGCCATGGCGTCGACGAACTGGACCGGAGAGAGATTCCCCCCCGGCGGCGGTGCGGCGGGTCCGCCCATGTTGGGGGCGAACATGAAGGTGGCTGCCGGGGGGGCGCCAGGCGCGGCCAGGAGTGTCTGGGCGGTCTGGGGCTGGCCCTGGATCATGGCGGCGGCGATGCGTACCTCGGCGTTCTCGGTGTTGCGGGAGATCGACTCGGTGATCGCGTGGGTGAAACTGGCGACGACGTTCACCGGGGCATGGGGCGGGATCAGATTCTGTACGGCGGCGCTCTGACCCTGGGCGAGGGCGGAGGCGAGCTGGATCGCCGGTGAGATCGGGACGGTGGCGCTTTCTTCCTGCTGGGTGGCCAACTGCCCGGTGGTGACGGCGACGCTCAGGGCGGTGGTGGAGCTGCTGCCCTGGCTGAGGGCCTGGGTCATGGTGCTGACGAAGAGATCCGTGCCGGTGGTCGAGGATGTTACCAAAGAGGAGACCGATTCCTGGACGTTGACGCCACTTGCGAGGGCTGCGGCGAAGCGGTCTGCCGGGGCGAGGGCGAGGCTCAGGGAGGACTCCAGGGCGGACTGGGTCACGGCGATGGATTCGGCCTGGACAAGGGCCGATCCCACGGATTGACCGGTCTGCAGGGCTTGTTCGAGATGGCCTGCGGCCGAGGCGCGGACATCGCCGATGCCGGCCTCCGTGAGGGAGCGTGCGACCTCGGCGCCGCTGGCGAGGGCGGCCGAGAGCTTGCCTGCGGGGGAGAGCGGGACGGTGGTTTCGACCAAGGTTTTCTGCACCTGGGTGACCTGCACCCTGGCGTCGGCGAGGGAGGTGTCCGGCAGCCCGCCGCGAGCCATGACCTGCTGCAGGGAGGCGAGAAAGGCGGAGGCCTCGGTCGGGTTCATCCTGGCGGTGGCGGTCTGGATGGCCTCCTGGGCCTCCCTGGCGCCCATGGAGGCCAGTTGTGTCGCGAGGTTGTTGCCCTCGCTCAGGGTCACGGTCTGACTCTTGGCCAGGGCTGTGGCCTTGGCTGCGACTTGTTGTGCGTTCTGCACGGCCTTGCCGAGCCCCTCGCCGCGACCGATGGCGGTCTGAAGATCGTCGAGGAAGGCCTGCGGATCGGCCTCCGGCTCTTCGGCGAGGAGTTCATCCAGTTGTTGTTCCAGCCCTTGACCGGTCGCGAGTCCCTGGGCGAGTTGGACGGTGGGGTTGGAGTCAGTGGCTGCGGCAGCCGCCTGCTCGACGGCCTTGGCGACGGTCTGGTTTGCGACCTCCAGCGCCTGGGTCGGGGGGGATCCCTGGCCGACCTGCTGGAGGAAGGTGGTGAGGAAATCCTTGCCGGCAAGGGTTGCCTCCTCGGCAGGAACTCCCTGGCTGGCCAGGTGGCCGGTCATGCTCTCTCCCATCTCCTGGACGGCCTGGGCGAGTCCTTCTCCGCTTGCGAGCTTCTCCAGGAGATCGGCTGGTGGGGCCCATTGATTCAGGGTGACCTCTGGCACGATTCGCTGCTCCTCATTGGGCAAGGCTTTGGGGGCAAGGCGTTGGGGGCAAGGCTTCGGGGGAGCCGGGCGTCAAACCCTGCCTGGGCATGGTAAAGCATTATCTCTGCCATGGGGTAGCATAAACCTCTGGAGGGGGGAGGGACTGGGCGTGGTTCGGTGTGAGTTTGGTTGTGCTGGTGGTTGTGAATGGCCTGTCGTTGGTCTCCTGGAGCCTCTCTTGAGGGGGGTTGGCTGTGGTCCGCAGTTGTTTCGAGAATGGCGGAATATGCACTTTTTCTGCAATGAAACTGTTAAAAAACAATATGTTAGCTCTATTGATGAACTCCTTCGCATGATCATCCCCCCCACTTTCAGGTATAAGGGCGCCACGATCGGTGTGGTGCCCCTCCGCTTCCTTTGAAAGAACATCGGGTTGCGGGGGGTTGGATCCCTTCGGGTCGGGTTGACCCGTCTGGAATGAAGAGGAGGGGAGAAGCGTGCATTGGCGAGATGGAATTGACCTGATGTTGGTCCTTTGGGTGGTGATCACCCTGGCCATTCTGATCACCGAGAAGGTGGCGGCCTTGCCGCTCGGGATGAGCGGGTAATCGGAAGGAGGAGGAGATGGCTGACAAGCGCAAAGGGAACAAGCCGCCGGCAGCCGAACGGGGAAGAATCGATCCGGAGGACGAGATCCAGGCCTTGGCGCGCATGGAGGCGCCCGAGTCCTTTCGCCGGATCGTCGATCTGGCACAGACGGCAGCGAGTGAACAGACACGGCTGGCTGCGGAGAAGGAGATCCTGAACCGGGCCTTCGGCAGGGCCGATCTCACCAGGCGGGCGACGGAGGAGGGCGAAGGGGCCGATGCGGGCCGTTCGTTCGAGGCCGTTCGGCCTGCACAGACCTTGGAGGAGTTTTTACACGATCATGGAGCGGGCATGGAAGCCTCAAGTCGGACCGCAACTGGCGGCCATCCGCGCCAGAGGCGTCGTTCATGAACTCTTCTTCGGTGGCGCTCGCGGCGGCGGCAAGACCGACTTCCTTCTGGGGGATTTTCTCCAGGACATCCACGGTGGCTCCCCCTGGCGGGGCATCCTCTTTCGCCGCAGTTACCCGGAACTCGATGAGGTCCTGGCGCGATCCCGGCAGATCTATGCGCCGATCGGGGCGACCTATCGGGTCTCGGAGCGGACCTGGCTCTTTCCGGGGGGGGCCACCCTCAAGTTGCGCCACCTCGATCGGGACGGCGATGCCGACCGCTATCAGGGGCATCAATACACCTGGATCGGCTGGGATGAGCTGACCAACTGGTCGGGGGCGGCGCCCTTTCTCAAGCTCAAGGCCTGTCTGCGCAGTGCCCACGACATCGCCAACAAGCGTATTCGGGCCTCGGGCAATCCCGGTGGTCCCGGGCATCACTGGGTCAAGGCGCGTTTCATCGACCCGGCGCCCTTCGGGTTTCAGCCGATCACCGATCCCGAGACGGGTGAAGTACGGATGTTCATTCCCTCCCGGGTGGAGGACAACCGGATTCTCCTGGAATCCGATCCCGGCTATGTCAACCGCTTGCGCGGGGTGGGTTCGGTGGAGCTGGTGAAGGCCTGGCTGGAGGGCGACTGGAATGCCGTCATCGGCGCCTACTTCGACTGCTGGGACAACCGGCGCCATGTCGTTCGCCCCTTCCTGCTGCCGACCTGGTGGACCCGGTTCCGCTCCCTGGATTGGGGCAGTGCCCGTCCCTTTTCGGTCGGTTGGTGGGCGGTGGTGGGGGAGGATCTGGTGCTGGAGGATGGACGGCTGATGCCGCGCGGGGCCTTGGTGCGGTATCGCGAATGGTACGGGGCGTCGGCGCCGAACGTCGGACTCAAAATGACGGCCGATGCCGTCGGCAAGGGAATCCTGGAGCGGGAGCAGGGGGAGAGCGTGGCCTACGGGGTGGCGGATCCGTCGATCTTCGCCCAGGACGGTGGACCTTCGATCGCCGAGCGGATGGTGGGGTGTCGCTGGCGTCCTGGGGACAATCGCCGGGTGGCCGGGGCGGATGCGATGCGGCGGTGGATGCCGATGGTACGATCTACATCTCCAGAGTGGTTCAAGGGGGGGCTGTTCATGTTG
>JADGCL010000083.1 GCA_015229005.1 Magnetococcales bacterium | reverse complement strand
CGGAGGGGTTGCGGGGGTTGCCGGCTTGGCGGCAGGCTTGTCGGCCTGGGCTCCCGGCTTGGCTGCCGCAGGGGCCGGTTTCGCCGGCGTCTGGGCGGTCGCTCCCTGGGGCGGTTGCGGTTTGACCGCAGCGGCGACCGGGGCTGCCGCTTTTTCCGAGACAGGCGCTGGGACAGCCTTCGAGGCGCTCTCTCCCTTGCTGCCCCGGGCGGGAAGAGGCTCACTCGGAGGAATGGGGGGGGGAATGGTCAGGGTTTCGGAGATCGTCTCCCGACCGATCCTGGGAGCGACCGCCGGGGGACCGCTTGCGGGCGGGGCGCCCTTGTCGCCTTCGGCGGCTTTGGTCGGGGGCTCCTTGCCCGGCCCTGCGGGGGCTGCGGCACTGCCGCCGGATGGACCGGGAGGCGTTGCCGTTGCTGGTTCGGTGCTATCGGGCAACAGGGGCTGGCGGGGGGCCTGATCGAAGATCGGCGCTGGCGAAACCGAGGAAACCCACCCCTGCTTCTCCCCTTCGGGGGCGGTCAGCTTCACCATGGGCCGGGGTTCCTTGGGCTCTTCCTCGTCGTCCCGATCAGGGTCTCGGACCATATTGAAGATCACCACGAGCAGGATCAGAACCAGAATGATCCCTCCGGTGACGAGAAAGAGGAGTTGCTCTCTGTTGGGCGAAGTCGTCATTGCGGTCCATCCTGCATCTGGCTGGGAAACGGCAAACCCTCCCCCGACTCCACGTATTGGCGTTACCGATCGGGTCGGGGACGGAGGAGTCCACAGCCAGAGAGTATCGGGGTTTGTCCCCCGGATCAATTCGCCTT
The DNA here is from genome assembly GCA_015229005.1 of Magnetococcales bacterium. Lineage (GTDB taxonomy): Bacteria > Pseudomonadota > Magnetococcia > Magnetococcales > JADGCL01 > JADGCL01. Next base: position 11,396 of record JADGCL010000083.1, on the reverse strand, counting down.
GCGCGATTCCGCCGGGATTTGACCGCATTATTCCTGTTCAGGGATGGTATCGGACCTCTCTTGGCAGCCTGTTGAAACAGTCCATTCATGGACTGTTTCAACCTGGGAAGGCAAAATGTCGTTTTCCTTACCTTCTGAATTCAACGGGTTACACCATTTCTCGGCGGGTTGTACCATCCCCTTGCATCCGGTCGGTCATTCCTGGCCTGTGCAGCCCGGTTATCAACGGGCCGCCAGCATCCTTCCGAGCCCTTCGGCGAGGGTGATCCCGGCGACCGCGCCCAGGGTTTGCCGCGCCAGTTCGGGGTTGCCGACGGAGACCCGGATATCCCCGCTCCTGGCCGGGGCGAAGCGGATCTCGACCTCATGGCCGAAGAGGGAAAAGAGGGTTTTGGCCAGGGAGAGGATCGAGACGCTCCGACCGGTGCAGACATTGTAGACCGGACCGTGGGTTCGGCTCTGTCCGAGACCCTTGAGGCAAAAGGCGACCACATCCGCGACGTAAACGAAGTCCCGGAGTTGGCTGCCGTCGCCGAAGATGGTAATGGGATCGCCCCGGCCCACCCGATCGACGAAGATGGAGATCACCCCGGAGTAAGGCGAGGAGGGATCCTGGCGGGGACCGTAGACATTGAAAAAGCGAAACCCGGTTGTCGGCACTCCGTGAACCAGGCCGCCCACGCGGGCGTGGAGTTCGGAGCCGAATTTATCGGCGCCGTAGGCCGTCAGAGGCCCGATCGCTGCAGTTTCCGCAAGGGGCATGTTGGGGTTGTCGCCGTAGACGGCCGCCGAAGAGGCATACACCACCGGTATCGGCCTTCCTCCGGAGGCATGCCGGGCCACCTCCAGGACCTGGATGGTCCCGGTCAGGTTGGCCCGGTGCGAACCCAGCCAATCTTCGTTGGAGAGGGTTACCGAGGCCACTGCCGCCAAGTGGAAACACCCGTCCGCTCCTTTCATGGCACGGGCCACCGCGCCGCCATCGGCGACGTCACCGATGACGATCTCCGCTGCCTCCGGGACATTCTCTCTTTTGCCGGTCGACAGATTGTCCAGGATCCGCACCGCATGCCCTTCGGCCAGCAGGGCCTCAACCAGGTGTGAGCCGATGAACCCGCAACCACCTGTCACAAGATAGTGTGCCAAGACGACCTCCGCCGAATCCTAGCTTTTTGCGGACAGAAGCGGACCGCCCACTCCCCGATGCCCGGCGATGCGCTCACAGGGCCTTCCCCGGACGCCCCAACCGATCGTCGGACGGGATCGAAGATGCTGGATCGGGTCCGGGGGCGATCGTTCCCCCGGGCCGGGGTGGAACCCCTCCCCGCGAAGCCGGTGACAAATCGGCTGGGGGGAGGGGCCTGACAACCCGGGGAGGGAGAGGGTCGCGGAAGGGGACGTGACCGAAACCTCTCCCGAACTCCCCGTGCCCATCTTATCGGCAGGGTCGTCGATCCCTTGAGGAGTATAAGGGGAAGTTCCCCGGCGAGGGGGGGGAGACGGAACAAAAAAAAAGCCCTCAAACCGGGTCGAGGGCTTGTCGAAGCTGGCACTTGCTTCGGGAAGAAATGATTCAATGAATCCGCAATGAAACCGCCCTCCGGAACCTCCTTGGGAAACCTCGGGAAAAATACCCCTTGATCCTTTTATCGACCGCAGACGGAGCCACTTGAGAGAATTCTCGCTTCGGCGCCTCTTCGGGAAACCCTGGGGAAAACACCCCCTGATCCTTTTATCGACCAAAGACGGGGCCGCTTGAGGGGATTCTCGCTTTGCCGGGGGGAAAAGGCAACAAAAAACAGCCCCTGATGGGGTCGAGGGCCTGTCGAGTTCGGTACTCGCTTCGGAAAGAGATGGCCCGATGAGGCGCGTCGGCCCATTCTCCCGCTTCGCTCGAGAGCCTGTCGACGAACCGGAGGCGGCTTCCACGGATGGATTTTTTCAACCTGGATGCGGCAGGTTGGGATGGGCGCTGGGGTGACTCGTTCAGGAGGTATCTTGCGCCTTCTCGGCGGCCTTGGTGGCTGCCGACAGGGAGAGGGGGAAGGTGTCATCAAGACCGAAATGGTGAAGAAACGCCTCCGGGGTCATTTTGTGCTTGCGCTGGAGATGGAGGCGAAGGTTGAGAAAACTCCGTCCGCAAATCAGGCAGACGATCCCCGTCGGGGTGATCGCCTGCTCGACGGGAACGGCCGGGACAGCCCGCGCCGCCGGGGGCTCCGGTGGAGGAGGTACGTCAGTCTCCCTGCCGGTTACGGGTTCGCCGCCCTTCTCGTCTCCTGGCGGGGAATCGTCTTCGGGGGTGTTGATCCGCTCTCCTGGCGGGGAATCGCCTTCGGGGGTGTTGATCCGCTCTCCTGGCGGGGAATCGCCTTCGGGGGTGTCGATCGGCGATTCCTCGTGAGGGGATTCCGTCCGATCCTCTTCGATCTCCAGTTTTTCCCCGGAGGGTTTTTCCCGAGGTTTCGCAGGTTCCGGTTCCTCCTGCGGGAGGGGATGGGGATCTTCCATCGCCGGGAGCTCCGGGGAGGGTTCATCCTTGCGGGAGTCGGCCTGCCTGCCCTCTTCCGGCAAGGCTTCCCTCGGGGAGTCGCTGGCGTTCGGTTTCACTTCCGGGAGACTCGCGCCGGGTTTTCCGATCCCTGGCTCCTTCAGGACGGGATCCCCCCCCGAGGTCTCGGGAGGTGGACTCTCCGGGAATAGTGCTTCCGCGGGCTCGCTGACGGGCGGCTCTTCTACAGGCAACTTCACCTCCGGGGGGTGGGGGATCGCAGGCAGGCCGATCGGGCGGGGGAGAGAACGCCGGACGGACGACGGCCCGGAGCGGATGATCGGGGTTACGCTCTCTTCGAAGGGAAAGGTGTCACTGCCATCCGGGGCCTCGCCTTCTTGTGGGACAGGGGTGATCGGTTCCTCGAAGACCGCCTGTTTGTGCCGGGCCACCTGTTTCAATTTGCGACTCAGGACGAGAAAGGCCAACAGGGCGATCAGGGCGCCCAGCCCGAGCCCCATCCGCCCGATTTCGGCCTTGGCGAGGAGGGTCATCAAGATCTCCATCGTGACCTCCTTGGGCGACCGTAGGGTCGTCCCTGTGGGCAGTCCGGGTCAGCTCCGACCGTTCAGGACCCGGTCGACGGTCTGGAAGAGCTCTTCCATGGAGAAGGGCTTCGGGAGGGTGGCGTCGGCGCCGACCTTTTCGGCGACGTTGAGACTGAGGGCCGAAGAGAGGGTCCGTCCCCCGCCCGACATGCCGATCACCTTGACGAGGGGACTGACTCGCCGCACCTCGCGGATGACCGCGAGGCCATCCTGTTCGGGCATGAGAATATCGGTGATGACGAGATCGGTCGGGGCACTGAGCAGGGCCTTGATGCCATACTTGCCACTGCGGGCCTCGACCACCTCATGGCCGCACTCGGCCAACATGGCGCTCAGCATCCGCGGGATCGCGGGATCGTCGTCGATGACCACTATCCGGGCCATGCCGGGGCCTTTCTCCAGGGGGATCGGACTGCTCGACAACCGGGATAGTTTCCCAGAAGAGGGATATTCGTCAAGTCCTGGCGGCAGGCGATGGGACCTTGTCCCGGGCAGCCGTCGACGGGGGAAACTGCTGGATCGCCTCGAGCAATCTCGCTTTGCGTATTGGCTTGGACAGATGCAGGTCACACCCGGCGTCGGTGGTTTTCTCGATATCCTCCCGCATGGCGTTGGCGGTGAGGGCGATGATCGGTGTTCGCGGGCGCCCCTCGGAGAGTTCCCAGGCGCGAATCTTTCGGGTGGCGCCCAACCCGTCCAGAACCGGCATCTGCATGTCCATCAACACGAGATCGAAGGCTTCGGCCTGGAACGCGCGGACGGCCTCTTCGCCGTTGACCACCGCCGTGATCCGGTGGAAAGTCCCGCGAAGGAAGGCGGCGATCAGGACGCGTCCCTCTTCGGTGTCGTCGGCGATGAGAATGCTCAGAGGGGTCGCTTTCCCGGCTGCCTCGGTGACCGGCCCGCCGGGGACGAGAGGATCCGCGGGGGTCGATTCGGAGTCTTGCAGGTCTCCCTTCGCGTTGGGCAGACGTGCCGTGAATCGGAAGAGACTCCCCTTTTCCGGGGTACTCTCCACTGCGATCTCGCCGCCCATGGCCTGCACCAGGCGTTTGCAGATGGAGAGTCCGAGCCCGGAGCCGCCGAATCGCCGGGAGATGGTGGCATCGCCCTGCCGGAAGGGGTCGAAAATGGACGGCAGATGCCGCTCCGGGATGCCGATGCCGGTGTCGCGGACGGAAAAACGCACGGCATCCCCCTGCCATTTCTCCACGGTCAGGCAGACCTCCCCGGTTTTTGTGAATTTCAGGGCATTGCCCAGGAGGTTGAGGAGAACCTGACGCAGGCGCTGAGGGTCGCCGACCACCCGGTGCGGCAAACCGGGAAGGAGGTTCAGGGGATAGGCGAGCCGGTGGGCGTGTGCCCGTTCCTGGAGCATGCAATGGGTATCCCGGACAAGCTCGGTGAGGTCGAAGGAAATCACCTCCAGTTTGAGCAGCCCGGATTCGACCTTCGACAGATCCAGGATGTCGTTGATCAGGGCGAGGAGCGTCTCTCCGGCACGGTTCATGACCTCGAGGTCGTGCCTCTGCTCGTGGTTCAACCTGCTTTCCTTGAGAACTTCGCTCATGCCCAGGATCGCGTGCATGGGAGTGCGGATGTCGTGGCTCATGGCGGCCAGGAACTCGCTTTTGGCACGGTTGGCCTGCTCCGCTGCCTCTCTGGCGTGCCGCAACGCCTCCTCTCCCCGGGCGCGTTCGATGATGCCGGTCAGGGAATTGGCCATGGATTCCAGAAAGGCCACCTCGTCCCGATTTTCGGCATGCCCCGCCGGAAGATAGACGTTGATGAGCCCGAGCATGCGTTCGCCGGCGGCGATGGGGACGCAATAGTGGCCGTGCGGTATCATGCCATCGTGGGCGATCTCGTGGCGTTCGTCGATGCTGTCGGCAAAGACCACCTTCTGCGATTCCAGGGCGCGACCGCACAGGCATCTGCCCGGCAATACCCGCCGGCAGAGGTCGAGGATGCTGCTCGACAGGCCCTTCTGGACGGCCATGAGCAAGGCCTTTCCGGAGGCTTCCGTCAGGAAGATGGCCCCCTTTTCGGCTGTCGTGAGCCAGGTCCGGGAGAGGATCAGGTCGAGGGCGATCTGGAGCTGCCGATCCAGGGAGAGCCCCTGGGTGCCGATCTTCAACAGCTCGGTCAGGGCGATCTGGGATTGCAGTAGGCGGTCTCGCTCCGCTTCCCGCTTCTTGCGGGTGGAGGTATCGCGGATGACTGCGGAAAAATAGCGGTCCTCCTTTTCCAGCCAACTGTTGAGCGACATCTCCATGGGAAATTCCGTGCCGTCCCGACGACGTGCGACCAATTCGGCGCTCTTGCCGACCAGCCGACCGCCGCTTGTCTCGAAGCGGGAGAATCCTTCAAGGTGGGCGGAGCCGTAGCACTCCGGGACCAGAATGGAGACGGTCTGTCCGAGCGCCTCCCGACGGTCATAGCCGAAAAGTTCTTCCGCCCCCTTGTTCCAGAAGGTGATGACCTGGTTGGCGTCGGTGGCGATGATGGCGTCGTTGATGGAGCGGGTGACGGCCTCGAACCGATCGTGGCTGGCGCGCAACTGTTCCAGGGTCCGGCGGTGCTCCGCGACCTCCGCCTGGAGCAGGCGATTGGCCTCCTGGGAGGCGGCGAAGGAGGCCTCCAGCGAGCTCATCAGGAGCCTGCGTTCGGTGGCGTCCCGCAGGTATCCGGTGAAGAAAGGGGTTTCCCCGTCGGGTACGACGGTGATGGCGAGTTCGGTGGCGATGCGGGTGCCGTTGGCGTGCATGGCCGGCATCTCCAGCCGCCGGTCGATGATCCGCTTCTGGCCGGTTGCCCGGAACGAGGCCATTCCCTGGCGATGACGTTCCCGCAGCTCGGCGGGGACGATGGTGTCCACCAGGTCACGACCGAGGATTTCGTCCCTGGCGAAGCCGAAAATCCTTTCGGCGGCCCGGTTGAACTCGAGGATGCGACCCTCGACATCGATGGAGATGATGGCGTCCATGGCCGTGTCCAGGATGGCTCGGACCCGGCCTTCGCTGCGCAGCAGCTCCCGGCTGGAGAGCTGGAGTCGTTTCTCGACCTGGCCGATCGACCGGAAGAAGAGGATACCCAGCAGACCCGCCGTCGCCAGGGTCGACACCAGGATCACCAGGAGGAAGGTGCGGGTGACGAACTCGAGACGACCATCCTGGAAGAAGCCCACCGCCAGGGCGGATTCCCCACCCAGGGCATCCTTCAGCGGGATGACGAAATAATGGGCGTGGTCTTCCCGGAAATCGCCGGAGGGTTCGATGGCGAGCGTTCCCGTCCGATGGTCACCGTCCGCCAGAAGGGAGTCCAGCCCGGGAGGCGGGTACCCCCCGGTGCTGCCGCTCCAGACGAAGTTGTCGAACCGATCCCATTCCGGCGTTCGCCCGAGCATCTTCATGCCCTGTTCCCAAGCTTCCCGGTTCAGGAGAGATTTCCTGACGACGTGCAGCAGCTCGACGCGAAGGTCCTGGGAGACGAGATCGAGCAGCAGCTCGACCTCCTTGCCTGCTTCGAGGATGCCGATCGACCGACCGTCCGGGTGCCAGGGCATGGCCACGCGCAGGGTCAAGGTGCCCAGGGGGCCGAGCTCGACCCCGTGGGCCGGTCTGCCGGACTCCAGGACCGCTCGCGTGGTCGGACGGTCGATCCGATCTCCGTATTTCCGGGGTTGATGCACCCGGAGGAAATTCGTCCCGTCGGGACCGGTGAAGTAGAGGTGGGTGATGCCGTGGGAGGCCCGCCAGGCGGTGAACAATCCCTGACTTTTCTCGAAAAGACCCTGCCGGTCCCCGGAGAGGAACAGCTGGCTGAAATGGGGCTCCCTTTCCACGGCCTGAAGCAGGGCCGTCATGGAACGGACATTTTCGTCGAGCAGGGTGTTGAACAGGGCCTCGGCGCTGTTCTGCAACTGGGAGATCGCTTCGGCTTCGTGTTCCCGGTGGACCCAGAGCGTCGTGACGAGAAAGACGGCGAGGAGGAGCCCGAACGTGGCCACGAAAGACCACATGATCGGTATCCTGATGCGAAAGGAACTCCTCTTGTCTTCGGTTGCGGCAGGTGAGGTGGCGCAGTCCGACGGGTTCATGGGCAAGGATTCGGCCTGGTCGTTTTCCGGGGGGCACAGGGGGTCGCCCTCGTCGCGACCGGGTGATTGTCGGGCGGTTTCATCGCCGGGAGAAGAGGAGAAAGAAGGCCAGGATTCCCCCCGCCACCACCATCCCCATCGCCCGATAGGAGGTTCGGGTGACGACCTCGAAGGCCTCCGTCAGACCTGCCGGATCGGCCTGTCGCAGGGCGATGAGCTGGTAAAAACCGATGCTCATGAGGAGAACGGCCACAGTGCCCGGCAGAAATCGCCACATGGATCGAGAGTCTCCTTGTTCGGGTCAGCCCCCGCGAACGCGTTCGAAACGGCGGCGGGCTTTTTTTTCGGGACGACCGCCGGCGAGGGCGACGGCTCCCCGGGTCTGAAGCCGTTTTTCGGTGGCGAGTTCCTCCCGGGCCAGACGACTCTCGGGGGATTCCTCGTAGAGCGTGACTGCCACCGGGGCCGGACCGCGATGGGAAGAGAGGGCAAGGATCGTGACCTGAAAGGTGAAAGGACCCCGGCGGATGGTGAGCCGGTCGCCCACCTTGACGTCGCGCCCCGGTTTGACCCGCTCGCCATTTCGTTGTACCAGTCCGCCGCCGACGGCTTCGGCGGCGAGGCTGCGGGTCTTGAAGAAGCGCGCTGCCCAGAGCCACTTGTCGATGCGGACCGGATCGGCATCCGACTCTCCCGCAGGCTGTGAGGGTCGACTGGACATGCGGGCCTCCCTGCGGTCCCCCCGCAGAGTCCGGGAGGGGTCTGGTCGGTGGTGGTCTTGCGCCTGATACGGCAGGCCACCCCCCAACGGTGGGGGGGGGGAGAGTGTCGCCGCGACCGGACTCCGCCGGCGGTACAGGGGCGCTCCCCACCCGGTCGACAGGATAGGTCGGGAACGCTTTCCTCGTCCAGCCCGTTGAACTTCTCCAGCGATTTTCCCTTCATCCGGACCTCCGAAACGCTCTGGCGCTCGTTTAACGGAGTTCCGCGAGGGGCAGGTTGGTGACGAACTCCGGTTGGGCGTGGTACCCTGGTCCGTGCGGGTGAAGCCCGGCTTTCTGTGGTTTTTCCCGGTGTTTCGCGATCTTGTCCCGAGGCCGGTCCACCCGCGCGGAAGGGAGGGAAGGGGTCATGTCGGAAGTGGCGGCCATGGAACGTGTGGCGGCCCGGGTGGAGAGCGTCATCCTGGGCAAGAAGGATCCGATCCGCCTGGCGTTGACCTGCCTGGTTGCCGGGGGGCATCTCCTGATCGAGGATCTGCCGGGGGTCGGCAAGACCACCCTGGCGCAGGTCCTGGCCAGGGTGCTGGGCCTCGAATTCCGGCGGGTCCAGTTCACCTCGGATCTTCTCCCGGCCGATCTTCTCGGGGTCTCGATCTTCGATCGTGATTCCGGGCGGTTTCGTTTCCATCCGGGACCGATCTTCAGCCAGGTGGTCCTCGCCGACGAGGTCAATCGCGCCACCCCCAAGACCCAGAGCGCCCTCCTGGAGGCGATGGAGGAGCGGCAGGTCACGGTCGAGGGGGAGACCCGGCCACTGCCGCAGCCCTTCTTCGTCATCGCCACCCAGAATCCGGCGAATCTGATCGGGACCTTTCCGTTGCCGGAGTCGCAACTCGACCGTTTTCTCATGCGCATCCGTCTCGGTTATCCCGATGCTGCCGCCGAGCGTGAGCTTCTTCTTGGCGAAGAGCGGCGTCGAATCCTGGAACACCTTGCCCCCGTTCTGGTGGCGGGCGACCTGGTGGCTGTCCAGGAACGGGCGGCGACGGTCCATGTGGCCCCGGCCCTGGTCGATTATCTTCAGGCGCTCATCGCCTTCAGCCGCAGCTCGCCCCATTATCGTGTCGGTCTCTCTCCCCGGGCGGGATTGGCGCTCCTCAGGTCGGCCCGGGCCTTTGCTTTCCTCGACGGGCGGCGCGAGGTTCTCCCCGAGGATCTGCAGGCAATCCTGCCGGGTGTCGTCGGCCACCGGCTTTGCCTGACCGGCGCCCCGGGCGAGGAGGCCGCCGAGCATCTCAAGTCGCACGTCGCCGTGCCGTGACCGGTCGGGAAAGGCGCGGCTCCGGGCGGCGGTGGCGGTTCGGACGGCGGGTGGGGCCGGTCCCGGGACCGATTCATCTGGGCGGTCGCGACATTTTCGTTTTTCCCGGGCCGGCTGGTCGGGTCTTCGTTCTCCTCTTCGGGGTGATGCTTCTGGGCTCCCTGAATTACAACATCAATCTGGGGTTCGTCCTGACCTTCCTCCTCGGGGGAATTTTCTTCGTCTCCATCCTTCACACCTGGAAAAATCTCCACGGGTTGCGGCTCCATCGTGGGCTCCCCGAGGCGGTCTTCGCCGGGGAGATGGCGCGCTTTCCGATTGGGTTGGAGAATCGGGAAGGGGCGGAGCGGTTTGCCCTCTCCCTGAGCTGGGATTCCATGAAGGGGCATTCTTCTTCCGGTATTGACCTGCCGCCCGGAGGGTGGAGCTGGTCGCACCTCACGCTGCGGGCCACGGCCCGCGGATGGCTTCCGGCCCCGCCCTTCCGCATTGAAACCTGGTACCCGCTGGGATTGATCCGGGCCTGGAGTCACGGTCATCTGGCGATGGCCTGCCTGGTCTATCCCCGGCCCGAGGCGGCAGCGGTGCCGCTCCCCTTCGGGGGCGGAGCCGAGGGTGAGGAGGGGGGAAACCGCTGGGCGGGTGGCGACGATTTCCAGGGGTTGCAGTCGCATCGACCGGGTGAGGGCAGCCGGAGCATCCACTGGAAGGTCTCGGCGCGGTTGGAGAGCCTGGTCAAGAAGTGCTTTTCCGGGGGGGAGAGGCCCCGGATCCTGCTGGAGTGGGAGGCGCTGCCGCCGATGCCGGTAGAGGCGAAACTCTCGCGCCTTTGCCGCTGGGTCCTGGAGGCGGCGGCCCAGGATCTGGCCTATGGTCTCACCCTTCCGGGGCTGGTGCTGGAGCCGGACTCCGGCGAGGATCACCGTCGCCGCTGCCTGGAGGCCCTGGCCCTCTTCGATGCTGCCCCGATCCCCGATGGAGATCGGGGAGGAGGATGGGGTGATCGGGGGAGGGACAAGGATGGTTGAGCCGCCGGGGGATGCCCCTTCCCGGGGTGGATTCCTTTCGGGCAGCCGCTGGTCGTTCCCGGGGCGTCGGTTCGCCGGGGCGGGAGGTGGAAGCCCTCTGCCCGATTGGGATCTGGAGCGCTGGGTCTCCCTGGGGTTTGTTCCGGTCCTGATCCTGGTGATCCTGCCGCAGGCGCCGCACCTGCCCGTGGGGATCGTCGTCATGGCGATATTCTTCCTGCCGTGGTGGGGTTGGCAGGTTCATCTCTCCCCCCGCCCTCCTTTGGGCAACCGCTGGCTGCGGGGGGGGATGATCGGCCTGATCCTGCTCCTGGTCTTCGGCGGCTACGGTAAGTTTTTCGGGCGGGACCCGGGGGTGGCGCTCCTGGTCGGATTGATGCTCATCAAGCTCCTGGAGTTCAAGAGCCGGCGCGATCCGCTCCTCGTGGTCTTCCTGGGGTATTTCCTGACCCTCAGCCTCTATTTCCGCAGCCAGTCGATCCTCATGGCGATTCACACCCTGGCGGTCGCGGCGCTCCTGACGGCCCTCCTGATCGCCCTGTCGGGGACGGTCGGTCAGTGGCGGCGTCTGCCGAGGCTGGTCCTGACCCTCATGTTCCAGGCGTTGCCGGTGATGCTGGTCCTGTTTCTCGGATTTCCCCGGATCGGTGGTCCGCTCTGGGGGGTGCCGGAGGAGGCCTTTGCCACCACCTCGACCGGTCTTTCGGAGGTGATGACACCGGGGGATGGGGATCGCTTGACGGGGAGCCTCAAGGTGGCCTTCCGTGTCCGCTTCGAGGGAGAGGCGCCGGCAGCGCCGGATCGCTACTGGCGGGCCATGGTGCTGTGGTACTTCGACGGTCGTTCCTGGAGATTGGGACAATTCGCGGATGCGGTCGCGGCGGACGACGCCGAAGAGGGGCGTATCGAGGGGGTCGACGCGGGGATCGCCTACGGCCTTACCCTGGAGCCCCACAATCTGCGTTGGCTTCCGACGCTGGAGATGCCCGTCGGGGGGGCGGTTGGGGTGCGTTTGCGCGGAGATTACACCATCAAACTGGAGCGCCCGCTCACCCGATTGTTGCGCTACCGGTTGGTTTCCCACAGTCGCTATCGGACGGTGGGGGGGTTATCTCACCTGGCCCGGG
>JADGCL010000082.1 GCA_015229005.1 Magnetococcales bacterium | reverse complement strand
TGGACAAGGGGCACAACAATCCCCTGACCCAGGCAGACCTGGCAGCGGATCAGTGTCTGCGGCAAACATTGTTGGGCAACCGCCCGGACTATGGCTGGCTCTCCGAAGAGGGTACGGATGATCCGGTTGCACGCATGGAACGGCAACGGGTCTGGATCGTCGACCCCATGGATGGCACCAAGGAATTCATCCGGGGGATACCCGAATTTGCCGTATCCATTGCCCCGACCGAAGTCCAGAGCCACCTCCGGGAACAGGGATCACGCGCATGACACACCATCACGACACGAACGACCAGGATCTCTTTCCAGCCTCCCGGGTCAGTCAGGTCATCCACGGCGATTGCCGCGACCCTTTCTCCTTCCTCGGAATGCACACCACCGCCTCGGGCTCCCAAGTGGTTCGCGCCTTCCTCCCCGGGGCAAGCCGGGTCGAACTCCTGGATGATCGCAACGGCGGGGTCGTCACCACCCTGGCCCTGGTCCACGACTGGGGCTTCTACGGGGCGCACCTGCCCGACCACAAGATCCCCTTTCCCTATCGGTTCCGCGCCCAATTCGGCTCCGAACGGGTCGATTTCGCCGACCCCTATCAATTCCCCCCGGTACTTGGCGAGGTCGATACCTACCTCCTGGCCGAGGGAACCCACTGGCGAATGCACCAAGTGCTGGGAGCCCACCCCCGCCATCTCAACGGTCACCACGGCGTCGCCTTCGCCGTCTGGGCCCCCAATGCCAGCCGCGTCTCCGTCGTTGGTCACTTCAACAGCTGGGACGGGCGACGTCACCCCATGCGTTTCCGGGGCGAATGCGGTGTCTGGGAGCTCTTCATCCCCGGCGTCCAGCCGGGGGACATCTATAAATACGAGATCAAAGGGCCTCACAACGAGCTCCTGCCCCTGAAGATGGACCCCCTGGCCATGTACTGCGAAGGCCCCCCGGGCAATGCCACCATCATCCAAGCTCCCAGCACCTACACATGGCGCGACCAGGCCTGGATGAATCAGCGGGCCGGAAACCAACCCTATGACAAGCCGATCTCGATCTACGAAGTCCACCTTGCCTCCTGGCGACGGAAACCGGAGGAGGACAATCGCCGCCTGACTTACCGGGAACTGGCCGCGCAACTGGCCGATTATCTGCGCGACACCGGTTTCACCCATGTCGAGCTCATGCCGGTCTCGGAACACCCCTTCGAAGGATCCTGGGGCTACCAGCCGGTAGGACTCTTCGCGCCAACCCACCGTTTCGGGGAACCGGACGATTTTCGCTTCCTTGTGGACGAACTCCACCTGGCCGGGATCGGTGTTTTCATGGATTGGGTCCCCGGTCACTTCCCCACCGATGATCACGGCCTGGGACGCTTCGACGGCACCGCCCTCTACGAACATGACGATCCGCGTCGTGGCTTCCATCCGGACTGGAATACCCTGATCTACAACTATGGGCGCAAGGAGGTCACCAACTTCCTCATCGCCAATGCAATCTATTGGCTGGAGTCCTTCCATCTCGATGGACTCAGGGTCGATGCGGTGGCCTCCATGCTCTATCACGACTATGCCCGTCAGGATGGAGAGTGGATTCCGAATCACTTCGGTGGCAAGGAGAACCTGGAGGCGGTCGAGTTCATCAAGCTCCTCAACAGCAAGGTCTATGAACTGGGAACGGGCGCCATCACCATCGCCGAGGAGTCGACCGCCTGGCCCATGGTCTCGCGCCCCGTCGACCACGGCGGCCTGGGATTCGGCTTCAAGTGGAACATGGGATGGATGAACGATACCATCTCCTACATGCGCAAGGATCCCATCCACCGCTGCCACCACCACAACCTCCTGACCTTCGGCATGCTTTACGGCTTCCACGAAAACTTCATCCTGCCGCTCTCCCACGACGAGGTAGTTCATGGCAAGGGGTCGCTCCTCGACCAGATGAGCGGTGACTCCTGGCAGAAATTCGCCAACCTGCGCACCTATTACACCTTCCTCTGGACCTACCCTGGGAAGAAAATCCTCTTCATGGGATGTGAATTCGCCCAGGGGCGGCAGTGGAACCACGACATCAGCCTCGACTGGCACCTCCTGGACGGGGTCCCTCAACACCAGGAAATCTGGCGCCTGGTGCGGGATCTGAACCGGATGTATGCGGAGATACCCTCCCTGCACCAGAAAGATAACGATCCGTCGGGCTTCGAGTGGATCGAGTGCAACGACTCGGAGAATAGCGTCCTCTCCTGGATCCGTCGCGGCAACACCCCCGGTGAGGTCGTCATCGTCTGCAACTTCACCCCGGTAGTGCGACACCACTACCGCCTGGGGGTCAACATCCCGGGAACCTATCAAGAGCGATTCAACAGCGATAGCCACGGGTACGGGGGCAGCAATACCGGCAACGGCGGTGAGGTGACCACCGAGGCGATTGGCGCCCACGGTCGTCCCCACTCCCTCTCACTGACACTTCCCCCCCTCGGCGCCCTGGTCCTGGTCTCCCCCATACCACCGTCGGCCTCGGTTCCGATCGATTCCACATCGGGGAACGGGACCTCGACAGACACCACCTCCGCCTCGACAGTTCCAAACAGCCCCGCAGGTCAGCCCTCCTCCACCACGGAAGAGTCGCCTTCGGGAATGGCCCCGGGATTGGTCGTCGGACGTCTGTCGAGCGGCGGGACTGGCGTCGACCAGAATTCCTGGTCGCAGCGGGCCTTCAATGGCCCCCCCCCGGGGAATGAAGAGGCACCTCCCGCCCTTGCCCCTGAAGAGGCCGTTGGCTCCGGCAGAATCGTCTGCCTCGTTTGTGGCAAGCCTTTCAAGTCCCTCGCCAGTCACCTGAAATCACATCAGCTGGACGGGACCCAGTATCGGGACCGCTTCAATCTTCCCCAGGATTATCCACTCAAAGCGGTCTCCGTCGGCAGCCGGAGAAAGAACTGATACCCCACGGTACACCTTGGCCGGCTCCTTCCTTCCTCTGGAGCCGGCCGAGCAACACCTTTGGGTTGATACTACGCCATCGAAGCCACGCCGGTTCCGACACCAAGGCTCCAACGAGACACCAGCCCGCCGCCGATTACTGTGCCGAGTAGAGGATGCCCGGGGAACCATCCGGCGACTGCTGGCCCGAGTTGTCAAACTGACCCCGAAGGCACGGGCCGATGCGTTGGAAAAATTGGTGATTCTGGCCGGACTTCGCCGATTGGAAGCGGCAATCCAGGAAGAGGAACAAGAGATGGCGATTCAAATCAATGTGATGGAAAATTCCTATCTGAGAGGCATTTTCGCCGAGGGGCTCCTGGAAGGAGAACAAAGAGGACTGGTCAAGGGGCGTCAGGAAGGACGCCAGGAGGGGCATCAGGAAGGACGTCAGGAAGGCGAAGCCGCCCTCCTCCAGCGCCGTTTTGGACCATTACCCGAGGAAATCACAATAGGATCCAGGCCGCCGACTGCGACACCCTGGCATCATGGAGCGACCGGGTACTCGAGGCCAAGACCCTGGCTGAGGTATTCGCTATCTGATTTTCCGAATCCATTTCCGGAGGCGAAAGCCCTCCGCTACGGCCAGGTTACTGAGCAATCTCCGTCGTCCGCATCTCGCGGATGACCGTGACCTTGATCTGCCCGGGGAAGGTCAACTCCTCGCTCACGCGATCGGCGATCTCGCGCGCCAGAAGCATGGACCCTTCATCATTCACCCGATCGTAGGCCACCATGACGCGCAACTCGCGCCCAGCCTGGACCGCATAGGCCTTCTGAACACCCTTGAAGTCGCCAGCGATCCGCTCCAGATCCTCCAACCGCTTGATGTAGGTCTGGACGTTTTCACGCCTGGCACCGGGGCGAGCAGCCGACAAGGCATCGGCGGCATTGGTCAGAGGGCCGTAGACCGAAACCGGCTCGATATCGAAATGGTGTGACCAGACTGCGTTGGTCACCAGGGGATGTTCCTTGTACTTCTTCGCCAATTGCCCACCAAGGACAGCGTGCGATCCCTGACCTTCGTGGTCCACGGCCTTGCCGATGTCGTGCAACAGGCCACACCGCCGCGCCAGACGCCCGTCCAAACCCAGTTCCTCGGCCATGATGCCGGCAAAGTAGGCCACCTCGAGCGAGTGGGCCAACACGTTCTGGGTATAGGAGGTACGGAACTTCAGGGCTCCCAGAAGTTTGACGATCTCCGGGTGAACGCCGCTCAACCCCAGGTCGAAGACCGCCCGCTCCCCCGCCTCGCGGATTTCGTTGGCGATCTCCTTCTCTGCCTTGCGGACCACCCCCTCGATGCGCGATGGATGGATGCGACCATCGCCCACCAACTCCTCGAGAGTCCGCTTGGCCACTTGCCGACGCACCGGGTCGAAACCGGAGATGACAACCGCCTCGGGAGTGTCATCGATGATCAGATCGCACCCCGTGGCCGCCTCAAGGGCTCTGATATTCCGGCCCTCGCGACCGATGATCCGCCCCTTCATCTCGTCCGTCGGCAGGGCAACAACACTCACGGTATGCTCGGCCACGTATTCCCCGGCAAAGCGTTGGATGGCGCTGCAAATCACCTCCCGCGCCTTCTTCTCCGCCGTGCCCCGGGTCTCTTCCTCCAACTCCTTCAGAAGACGCGCCGAGGCATGCCGCGCCTCTTCCTCGATCCCCGCCATCACCAGGGCCTTGGCCTCCTCCGCCGAAAGCCGCGCCACTTCCTCCAGTCGTGCCTGGATCGACTCCATCGCTTGACGATGGACCTCCCGGTTGGTCTCCAGATCTTTCAGGTCGCGATCCAACTGCGATCGTCGCCGGTCCTGCTCCCGCTCCCGCTGCTCCATGTGTTCCAACTTGCGATCGAACTGTTCCTCCTTCTTGTCGATCCGACGCTTGAGCTCCTCAAGCTCCTCCTGCCGGGCCGCGTACTTTTTCTGCAACTCCTCCTCGATACCGAGACGCTCCGACTTGAGCAGGACCTCGTTTTCACGGGCAAGGGCCTCGCCTTTCTCCCGCGCCGCGTTCAGCAAACGATCGGCACGCCTCTCCCGCTCCTCGACCGCATCCAGCCGCCGCCGCTCGCGAAGAGTCAGGAACCGGTACGACAGCCCGGCACCCGAGAGGGCGCCGACAACAATGAACACCACGGAAGAAAACAGGTCCATGTCGCATCCGTCACTCCCCGGCGAGGCTTGACTGACTCTCTTCGCCATCCGGGGAAAAGGTTTCGTTTTCCGTCACCACCAGATCCAGGAGAACATCATGGGCCTCGTGGGGCAGGTCCGGCACCTCCTGAAAAGCGTAGGCCAGGCCTGCCAGGAGGGGCATCCTGGCCGCACCTCCCGACGACTCGCTCACCACACGTCCGACCGCCAGGGTCCGGTCATAGAAGCCGCCCCCGTATCCCAGGCGCCCTCCGTGCCGATCGAACCCTACCAGCGGCAGACAAACCAAATCCAACCGCACAACTTCATCGGCCCTGAGGCTCCCCGACCGGCTTTCGGGTTCCCAAAGACCGAGCCGCGTCCGCACCAACCGATCCCCCACCCGAAAGGGGACAAACGTCAGGGGCGACGACATCCCCTCCACAACCGGCAGATAGATCCGCTTTCCGGCCGCCGCCGCGTGTTCCACCAAGGGGCCGGTATCCACCTCATTGTCCACCGCGAGATAGAGGGCCAGGGTGGCCGCCTTCTGGAAGGAGGGATGCTCGACAAGGCTGCGGGCTATCGCCCGACTGTGGGACGCCCGAACGGACGGCTCCAGTGACCGCCGGCACACGCGCAGACGCCGACGCAACTCCGCTTTCGACTCTCCGCTTGAAAAAAACCCCCGCGAATGCCGTGGGTCTAGCGCCTCTCGAACCCATTTCACAGGTGGACCCCCGATAGTCGCTTCTGGTAAGCCCAGAGGGCTCGCACTCCACGACCAGAGCAGGGTTCCTGGGTTCTCATGATTAACGGCTCGGGAGGATCTCTATCCTCACGCGCACCGCAGGGGTTTCATTCGCCTTCGCTTTCAAGCAGTTCGTCACTGGCGGCGATCAACCGACTCATCGTGTTCCCCGCCGTCCGCTCCCAATGCTCGACCTGTCTCCGCAGCTGGAGATAGCCATCCGCGATCTTCAAAGCCGCCATGATGGCCACCCGGTCCGAGGAACCACTCCCGGACTGCCGGGACATGTCGTCGATGACACCCTCCACGAAGGAGGCCAGATCCGCCACATAAGCCGGCCCTGCCCCACTCCGGAGCTTGAAAAGCTGACCCTTGATCCTGACCTCAGTCGATTGTTGCATGGCGCCCGCCGTCCACCGCCACCGAGACCGTCAAGGTCAACCTTCCAGCTCGTCGAGACGCACGAGAAGAGCCTCTATCCGGGAAACCGTGCGGCTCTTCTCCAACCTCAGCCCCTCGACCTCCTCTCGCAAACGCTGGAGCTCCGTCTCCACACCCTCGGAGGCGTTCTCCCGCTCCAGAAGCTGCTCCTCCAACAACCGGACCTCATTGCGCAACTCGATGACCGTTTTGGCCAGGGAGGCCCAACGCTCCTCCAACCGACCCAGCAACTCCTCACCCGTGAAACCCTCGGAAGAGGCCGGAGCCACTCCGGGGGAATTGGCAGCCCCACGGGCCAACTCCGCCGCGAGCCCGCGATCCCCGTTCTCTTCTATCTCATTGGCCACCGACCAGCCCCTCCGTCACTTTCGACCTTTGCCTCACCCACCAACAACCTCGCCCGCCACCTGCGGCTTACCTCGCACACACCCACCAACCGCAACCTGCTCTGACACCCGCCCACCACCCACACTCAACCCTTCACTCCCTGGCCTGCCCAGCGCACTGGCCTTCCAGCATCCAAACCGGCGACACCGGAGGGGACGAGCCGACCCGGAGAGAGAAACGACCGACCCGGCAACCTGCCCAGCCGACCCCTCCCCCCCCCCGGCAGTCAAAAGCGACCACCCCCCGGAAGATACTAAGAGGCGACTCCGGCCAATGTCAAGAACACTCGGGCGAAAAGCGACTGCTTCAGACCAATACCGACTTTCCTCCCCGGAGCCAGGCATCCAGACATTGGGCGGCTCTCCGCCCCCCGGCGATGGCATGAAGAACCAGAGATTGCCCAGTCGCCATGTCACCGGCAGCGAAGAGACCCTCGACGCTGGTCATCGCCTGACTGTTGACGCGAACATTGCCACGACCATCCAGCTCGACACCAAGCTCCTCCAGGAGCCCGGTTCGAACCGGGTGGAGAAATCCCATGGCCAGAAGGACAAGCTCCGCCTCAATCTCGAAATCGCTGCCGGGAACCTCCTTCATTTGCTGCCGTCCACCGCCGCCCTCCACCTCGGTCCAGTAGAGACGGCGGCAGTGAAGCCGGCGCACCTGCCCAGCCTCACCGTCAAACCCCAGGGTAATCACACTCCAGAGTCGTTCGCATCCCTCCTCGTGCGAGGTGGAGGTACGCAACTGATGGGGCCATGCCGGCCATGGGGTCTCCTGGGAACGCTCTTTCGGTGGTTTCGGCATCAACTCGATCTGGACAACGCTCGTCGCCCCCTGACGCACCGAGGTACCGACGCAGTCGGCGCCAGTATCGCCACCGCCGATGACGACCACCCGTTTTCCCCGGGCCAGAATCGCCTCCGTCCCATCGGCGACACCCTCCCCGGAAAGACGCCGATTCTGCTGTGTGAGGAAATCCATGGCCGGATGGATCCCCCGCAGCTCGCGCCCCGGAACGGGGAGATCCCGCGCCAATTCCGACCCTCCGGTCAGAAGAACGGCATCATACTCTCCCCGCAGCTGCCTGGCGGTAAGATCCACCCCCACATGCACCCCACAGCGCACGTCCAGTCCCTCGGTCGTCAATTGCTCCAAGCGACGATCAATGACCCACTTCTCCAGTTTGAAATCGGGGATTCCGTAACGCTACAGCCCCCCGACCCGTTGATTCTTCTCGAAGAGGGTCACCGCGTGCCCCGCCCGTACCAATTGCTGGCTCGCCGCAAGGCCCGCCGGACCGGAACCGACGACCGCCACCCGCCTGCCGCTCTTCGCCGACGGCGGGAACGGCTTGATCAATCCCCGACGGAACCCCTCCTCGGCAATGGTCTTCTCGATCTGCCGAATCGTCACCGGCTCCCGGTTGATCCCCACCACGCAGGAGGCCTCGCACAACGCCGGGCAAACCCGCCCGGTGAACTCGGGAAAGTTGTTGGTCCGGTGCATCGCCGCCACCGCCTCGTCCCAGCGACCGCGAAAAACCAGGTCATTCCACGACGGAATCAGGTTGTGCAGGGTACACCCGTTGTGGCAAAAGGGAATTCCGCAGTCCATGCAACGCGCTGCCTGCCGCTGCACGCTCTCCTGGGGAAACTCCCGGTAGAGATCTTGCCAATCCCGCACCCTTTCCGCCACCGGGCGGGTGAGCGCAACCTCCCGCTCGATCTCCAGGAATCCAGTGGTCTTACCCATTGGCCGCCCCTCCCTGCTGCTTCATCGCCGCCAGCACCCTCTTGTACTCGACAGGGATGACCTTGACAAATGCGTCCAGGACCACGTCCCACTTGGCCAGGAGACTCCTCGCCAAGACACTCTCCGTATAGTGCGCGTGGCGCCCAACCAGATCCCGCAACAAGGCCCGATCCTCGGGCTCCTCCACCTTTTCCAGGGAGACCATGCTGCGGTTGCACAGGGAGGGAAACCGACCGGTACTATCCAGGACAAAGGCCACCCCACCGCTCATCCCGGCGGCGAAGTTGCGTCCCGTCGCCCCCAACACCACCACGACGCCGCCGGTCATGTATTCGCAGCCGTGGTCTCCGAGCCCCTCGACCACCGCATTGGCCCCGGAGTTGCGCACCGCAAACCTCTCCCCCGCCAGGCCCGAGAAGAAGGCATCACCGCCCGTCGCCCCATAAAGTACCGTATTGCCGACAATGATATTCTTGTCGGCCTCGATCTCCATCTTCGCGTGCGGGCGGATGACGATCCTCCCCCCACTCATCCCCTTGCCTACATAGTCGTTCGCCGCCCCCTCCAAAAACAGAGAGACCCCGCGAACGTTGAAGGCCCCGAAACTCTGCCCGGCAACCCCGTGGAAACGGCACTGGATCGTATCTTCCGGCAATCCCTGGGCCCCGAATCGCTTCGAGACCTGTCCCCCCAGCATCGCCCCCACCGTGCGGTCGGTATTGCGTATCGGCAACCGGATCTCGATCGGATCCAGATTTTCAAAGGCCCGATGCGCCAGATCCAGGAGCTGGTGATCCAACACCTTGTCGATCCCGTGATCTTGATCTTGAACATGGCGCACCGCCACCTTCGACGGCACATCCGGCTTGTGCAGAATCGGACTCAGATCCAGCCCCCTGGCCTTCCAGTGGTCGACCGCCTCCACCGCCTCCAGGGCATCCACCCGACCGATCATGTCATCCACGGTCCGGAAACCCAGCTCCGCCATGAGTTCCCGGACCTCGTTGGCCACAAAATAGAAGAAATTCACCACATCCTGGGGGCGACCGGTGAATCTCTTGCGCAGCTCCACCTCCTGCGTCGCCACCCCGACCGGACAGGTCCCGAGGTGACACTTGCGCATCATGATGCACCCCTCCACCACCAGAGGCGCCGTCGCGAATCCGTACTCCTCCGCTCCCAGAAGCGCAGCGATCACCACGTCCCGACCGGTGCGCAACTGCCCGTCGGTCTGGAGCCGGATCCGCCCCCGGAGATCGTTCAGCACCAGGGTCTGCTGGGTCTCGGCCAACCCCAGCTCCCAGGGCAGCCCCGCGTGCTTGATCGAACTGACCGGGCTCGCCCCGGTCCCACCATCGCCACCGGAGATCAGTACCGCATCCGCGTG
This sequence comes from Magnetococcales bacterium, assembly GCA_015229005.1. GTDB lineage: Bacteria > Pseudomonadota > Magnetococcia > Magnetococcales > JADGCL01 > JADGCL01. The sequence continues at coordinate 2,705 of JADGCL010000082.1, read as the reverse complement.
CCCTTTCGCCACCCCGGAGGCAACGATACCGACCCCGATCTCGGAGACCAGCTTGACCGACACCCGCGCCTCGGGATTGACGTTCTTGAGATCGAAAATCAGCTGCGCCAGATCCTCGATCGAGTAGATATCATGGTGCGGCGGCGGGCTGATCAACGTCACCCCGGGGGTGGTGTTGCGGGTCCGGGCGATCACCTCGTTGACCTTGTACCCGGGCAACTGCCCCCCCTCCCCGGGCTTCGCACCCTGGGCGATCTTGATCTGCATCTCTTCGGAATTCGCCAGATAATGGCTGCTCACCCCGAAACGCCCGGAGGCCACCTGCTTGATGGCGCTCCGCGGCGTGTCCCCATTGAGCCGCGGCGTGAACCGCTCCGGGTCCTCCCCGCCCTCTCCGGTGTTGGAGCGGCCACCAAGCCGATTCATCGCAATCGCCAAGGTTTCATGGGCCTCCTTCGAGATCGAACCAAAGGACATCGCCCCGGTCACGAACCGCTTGACGATCGCCGAAGCCGGCTCCACCTCCTTCAGCGGCACCGGCTTCGCCACCGGCTTCAGTTTCAGGAGCCCCCGCAGCGTCCCCAACGCCCGCGACTGGCCGTCGATCGCCTGCGAAAATTTCTTGAAGAGACCATAATCGCTCTTCCGCGCCGCCTGCTGAAGGAGTGCGATGGTCTCGGGCGTCCACATGTGCCGCTCGCCTTCATGGCGGTACTGGTAACGCCCGCCGACGTCCAGGTTCTCCCCCCAGGCCACCGAATCCCCGTAGGCCCGCCGGTGGCGCATGAGACTCTCCGTGGCGATCATCGCCAGGCTCAACCCCTCGATCCGCGATACCGTCCCCGTGAAATAGCGCTCCACCACCGCACGACTCAGCCCGATCGCCTCGAAAATCTGCGCCCCACAATAGCTCTGCAGGGTCGAGATCCCCATCTTCGAAAAGACCTTGAGCAACCCCTTGCCAACCGACTTGACGTAATTCTTCTCCGCCTTCTCCAGGGCAAGCTCCGGCAGGGAGCCGTCACCCACCAGCCCGGCAACCGCCGCCAGCGCCAGATAGGGATTGATCGCCCCGGCCCCGTAGCCGATCAGCAGGGCAAAATGCGCCACTTCTCTTGCCTCCGCCGTCTCGACGACGATGCTCGCCCGATTGCGCAAGCCCGCCCGGATCAGGTGATGATGCACCCCCCCGGTCGCCAGCAGAATCGGGATCGCCAACCTTCCCTCATCCACCCCCCGATCACTCAAAATGACCAGATTGCACCCGTGCGCCACCACCTCGCTCACCTGTGCAAGCAGGGCCTTCAGGGCCTTCTCCAGCCCCTCGGCGCCGTCGGCCACCGGATAGAGCAGCGAAAAGGTCTCCGCCTTCAACCCGTGGGTCTGAACGGCCCGGATCTTCTCCAGCTCCTCGTTGGTGAGAATCGGCTGATCCAGGCAGAGGCGGTGAACGTGCCCGGGGGCCTCCTCGAAGAGATTCCCCACCGGCCCGAGCTGGTTGTACAGACTCATCACCAGCTCCTCCCGGATGGGATCGATGGGAGGGTTGGTCACCTGCGCGAAAAGCTGCTTGAAATAATCGAACAGCAGGCTCGGGTGATCCGACATCACCGCCAGAGGCGTATCGTTGCCCATGCTGCCGACCGGCTCCTCGCCGTTCGCCGCCATGGGGGTGAGCAGAAGGCGCAGATCCTCCTCCGAGTACCCGAACACATGGTAGAGCGACTTCAGCGGCGCCGGTTCCCGGCGCGCCGGCGAGCCATGGGGAAGCTCATCGATCCCCACCAACCCCTCGTCCACCCACTTGCGATAGGGACGCCGGGAGACGATCTGCCTCTTGACCTCCTCATCATCAATGATCCGCCCCTCTTCCAGATCGATGACGAACATCTTCCCGGGTTGCAACCGCCCGAAGGAGACCACCTCCTTGGGAGGAAAGACCAGGGTCCCCGCCTCCGAAGACATCACGCATAGGCCGTTTTTCAGTACCTGGTAACGCGCCGGACGCAACCCGTTACGATCCAGGGTGGCGCCAATCACCCGTCCATCGGTGAAGGCCACCGCCGCCGGGCCATCCCACGGCTCCATCAACGAAGCATGAAACTCGTAGAAACCCCGCCGATCTTCATCCATGTGCTGATGGTTCTCCCACGCCTCCGGGATCATCATCATCATCGCATGCGGCAGGGAACGACCGCTCAACACCAGAAACTCGACCGCCCGGTCGAAACAGGCAGAGTCCGAAAGTCCTTCGGGAATCAGGGGAAAGAGCTTCCTCAAGTCATCCCCGAAGAGAGGTGAGAAGAGCGAGGCCTGCCGCGTCCGCATCCAGTTGATGTTGCCCCGGAGGGTGTTGATCTCGCCGTTGTGACAGATCATCCGGAACGGCTGCGCCAGATTCCACGTCGGGAAGGTATTGGTCGCATACCGCTGATGCACCATGGCAAAGGCGGTGCGGATCCGATCGTCGCCGAGATCGAGAAAATAGGCCCCCAGCTGATCGGCAAGGAACATCCCCTTGTAAAGCAGGGTCCGGGAAGAGAGGCTGGCGATGTGGAAGGATTTCATCTCCTCCACCTGCACCCCCACCAGGGCATTCTCCACGCGTCTGCGGATGAGAAAAAGCTTGCGCTCCAGCCAGTTGCCGTCCGCCCCTTCCGGTCGGTTGTGGGCGCCGATGAAGACCTGCTGAATCACCGGCTCCG